>JAKEFC010000141.1 GCA_022616235.1 Planctomycetota bacterium | reverse complement strand
GCGCCGTCCGAGCGCGCGAGGGGATCCGCGAGCGCGGCGGCGCACCCGGCCGCATCCACGACGACGGGGCCGGCGGTGCCTGCCAACTTAGTCGGCGCCGGTGCTGCCGCCGCGATCGCCGCCGCGGTGTTCCGTTCGAGCGCGCGCGCATCGTCGAGGAGACCCGCGTGGCGATGGAGAGCGCCGCAGCATCCCGGCGCCGAGAACGCGACGCGCCAGCCGTTCCGCGCGAGCACTGCCGCGGCGGCGTTCGTCTCCGCGCGAAACAGATGGGCGGCGACGCAGCCCTGGAAGATCACTGCGGTGCCGCGCGCCGGCGCGCGCGGGTCGGGGGGCGGCGCGACGAGCGGCGCGGGCGAATTCAGGCGCGCGCGGGATGGGAGATCCGCGCCGAACGGCAATCCTCGTACGAGCGGCGCCGCGAGACGGAGCAGCGCCGCCGCCGCCCGGAGCCGCGCGGGGCGCGCGATCAACGCGCGGAGCGCCCAGCGCTCGAGGCGTGCGCCGAAATCGAGCGCGCGCGGCGGTTCGGCAGAGCGGTAGCCTCCCATCAGCCGCTCCATCGAGATTCCTGCCGGACAGGCGCTCTCGCAGGCGCGGCAGACGAGGCAGTCCGCGAGTCCTTCGCGGAGCGCGGCGGTCGCGGGAGCGCGCCCCTCCGTAAGCGCGCGGAGCGCGGCGGTCGCGGGAGCGCGCCCCTCCGTAAGCGCGCGGAGCGCGGCGATGCGGCCGCGCGGCGACTCCGCCTCGCGCCCCGTGACGCGATAGGTGGGGCACTCCGGGAGGCAAAGGCCGCAGTGCACGCAGTCGAGCAAAGTCGGCAGATGGCTCGGGCCCGCGCTCCTGGTCATGGGCGGTCTCCCGAGAGGACTCCGCGCGGATCCCAGAGCGCGCGCAAGCGCCGCGCGAACGGAGGCTCGGGCAGATGATCGCTGGCCTCGACCGGAACGCGCAGAGCATTCGCGCTCGCGCTCGCTCCGTACGCCGCGAGCGACGCAGAAAGCGGCGCGAGGTCGCCAGCGCGCGCGCCGGGGGGCGGCGCCCACGAGGCGAGTGCGAAGCACGCGAATGGAAACACTCTCTCCCACGAGAGCGCGCCGGCCGCCGCGGGGACCGGCGTTGCGAGGAGGGCCGGCCACGCAGAGAACGGCGCGTGGACGCGGATCGCCTCTGCGCTCGTGTGCGCCGGCGCCGCGAGCGCGTGCAACTCCTCTGCCGCGCGCGCGCGGCGCTTCGACTTCTTCTCCTCCGAGAAGCTTCGCCGCGGCGGCGATGCGCATAGGCGCGACCTCCGCGCGGCCGCACTCGACGATGACGGCGAAGGCGACGGCGCGCGGCGAATCCGCCGGCGCCGGTTGGCGCTTCCCCGCGTCGAGCGCGGCGAGGAGCGGCTCGTGGCCCGCGCGCCGTAGCGCTTCGAGCCCGCGCCAGGCGGAGGCGAATCCAGGGAAGCGATAGCGGGCGGCGAGCACGGCTTCCGGCGCGGGCAGCAAGCGCCAGTGGAGGCGCGTGATCACGGCGTAGCGCCCGCGCGCTCCGCACAGGAAGCGCGTGAGGTCGTAGCCGGTCACGTTCTTCACGACGCGGCCGCCGGCCTTGAACGGCGTCGCATCGCCGCGCACCGCTTCGATCCCGAGCGCGTGGTCGCGCGTGCGGCCTAGGCGCGGCCAGAGCGGCGACTCGCGCGGGTCCGAGTAGAGCCCGCCGAGCGTGCCGCCGGACGCCTCCGCCGGCGCCGCGAGCAGGGGCGGCAGATAGAGGCGGTGGGGAGCGAGCACGGCGGCGATCTCCACGATGCTGGTTCCCGCTTCCGCGGTGAGCACCATCTCTTCCGGATCGAGATCCACGATCCCCGCGTGCCGCGCGATGGAGAGGACGCTCGCACCGGACGCCGGATCGATCGCGCCGCGGCTCCCGGTACCGCGTACGACGAACCGTTCGCCGCCGTCGTTCGCCTCGCGGAGGCACGCGCGGATCTCCGCGGCATCCTTGGCGGCGCGATCGCAGTTCTTGAAATCCCGCGCGGCCGGTGGGACCGTCATTGCCGCCTCGATCTGCCGGAGGGACACGAGGGGTTTCTCGAAACGGCGCCGAGTATAATCCGCGCCGCGCTTCCGCGCTGGAGGATCCCGCGCCGAGCGCACGGACCACGAATTGGTGCAGGAAGATGCAACACAGCGACGATCGAAACGAAATCCAGGTGTCCCGCCGCAGGGCCGGCGGCGCCGCGCTCCAACTCACGGCCCTCGTCATTCTCACGGGCTGCGGGCTCCTCGCCTTCCTCGGCATCCCTTCTGTGCAGAGCAAGAGCACCGGGCGCGAGCCTGTTCCTCGTGGAGACCTCGCGGCGGACGAGAAGGAGACGATCCGTATCTTCGAGGAGCTGTCGCCGTCCGTGGTGAACATCCGGACTTCTGCGTTCGTGCGCCAATACTGGCGGCGCAGGACCCTCGAGGTACAGCAAGGAACTGGCTCCGGCGTCGTCTGGGACGAGAGCGGACTCATTGTCACGAACTTCCACGTGCTCGCGCGAGCGGACCGCGTGTACGTGATGCTCTACGACGGCAAAGAACACGCCGCGAAGGTCGAGTTCGCCGCTCCCGAAATGGATGTGATCTTGCTCCGACTGATCGATCCGCCATCCGGGCTGCGACCTATCCCGCTCGGCGAATCGCACGACCTCAAGGTCGGACAGCGCGTGCTGGCGATCGGGAATCCGTTCGGGCTGGATCAAACGCTGACGACCGGCGTGATCAGCGCTCTGGGGCGCTCGATCACGTCTGCGACCGGACAGGAAATCGCCAACGTGATCCAGACCGACACGGCGATCAACCCCGGCAACTCCGGGGGACCGCTACTCGACAGCGCCGGTCGCATGATCGGGATTACCACGGCGATCGTGAGTCCTTCGGGGGCATACGCGGGGATTGGCTTCGCGATCCCGATCGACTCCGTGCGGGAAACGATCAATAACGGCCGCAGGCGCGCCGGGCTTGGGATCCCCGAGCCGATCGAGATTTCTGACCGAGAGCGGCAGCGCCTCGGAATTCGGAGCAAAGGGCTCATCGTCCTGGAGATTCCACCGAAGAGCGCCGCTGCCCGCGCCGGCCTCCAAGAGCTCGACAAGATCGTGGCGATCGATCGGCAACCGACCCCGACTCTTCGCTCGTATTACCAAATCATGCGCGAGCACAAGCCCGACGACACGGTCACGATCACGATCGAGCGCGACGGGAAGTTGTTGGAAGTGCCCGTCGTGCTCCAAGAGTTGTAGGCGGGATTCCTCTCACTCGCCGATGACTCGCTCCGCACGCGCGGCGTGGCGCGCGTCGCGCCGGCCTGCCTCCACGCAGCCGCGGCCGCTCGGGAAGATCTTCTCGGGATTCGAGATCTCGTGCGGATCGATCGCGGCGCGCACGGCGCGCTGCGTCGCGAGGTCGTCCTCGTCGAAGACCCAGGGCATGTATTCCCGCTTCTCGAAGCCGATGCCGTGCTCTCCGGAGAGCGTGCCGCCGGCATCGACGCACGCGCGCAATATCTCCGCGCCGGCCGCGAGCACGCGGCGCGTCTCTTCCGGGTCGCGGCCATCGAACGACAGATTCGGGTGCAGGTTGCCGTCGCCGGCGTGAAAGACGTTGGCGAGACTGACCCCGTGGCGGCGCCCGATCTCCACGATGCGCTCGATCACTTCCGCCATGCGGCGGCGCGGCACGACCCCGTCGAGCACGTAGAGATCCGTGTTCAAGCGCCCCATCGCGCCGAACGCGCCCTTGCGCCCGCGCCAGAGCCGCTGCCGCTCATCCTCGTTCGCGGCTTCCTCGAACGCGAGCATCCTTTCCGCGGCGCAGGCGGCGCGGATCGCGGGCAGCTCCGCCGCGATCTCTTGCGGCGACCCTTCTTCCTCGATGAGGAGCACCGCCTCCGCGCGCTCGGGATAGCCGGCGCGAAACACGGAAGCTTCGACGGCGCGGATCGTGAGGCGGTCGAGGATCTCGAGCGCCGCGGGGCGCACGCCCGCCGCGATGATGCGCGCGACCGCGCGACACGCGCCGCCGAGCGATGGGAACGAAGCGAGGCAGGTGTGGACGCGCTCCGGCCGCGGGATGAGGGCGAGCGTCGCTTCGATCGTGAGGCCGAGCGTCCCCTCCGCTCCGACGAAGAGGCCGCGCCAGTCGTCGCCCGCGGGGGTTCCCGGCGGGCCGCCGAAGCGCGCGACCTCTCCATCGGGGAGCACGACCGTGAGTCCGAGCACGTGACGCGTCGTCATGCCGTGGAGGAAGCAGTGCGGCCCGCCCGCGTTCTCCGCGATGTTGCCGCCGATCGTGCAGGCGCGCTGGCTCGACGGATCCGGCGCGTAACGGAGCCCGTGCGGCGCGACCGCGCGATCGACGTCGAGATTCACGACCCCAGGCTCCACGACCGCGTAGCGATCGAGCGCGTTCACCTCGAGAATCCTGCGGAGCAGGTTCACGTCGACGACCCAGGCGCCGCGCGCGGGCACGGCGCCTCCCGAGAGGCCGGTGCCGGCGCCGCGCGCGACGAAGGGGCGGCGCGAGCGCGCGAAGACGCGCACGACCTCGACCGCCTCCGCGCGCGTCGCGACGAGCGCCACTCCGGCCGGCTCGCCGCGATGCACCGTGAGCCCGTCGCTCGCGTAGAGCGCCAGCTCGCCGCGGTCCGTGAGCACCCTCTCGCGCGGCAGCACGCGGCGCAGCTCGCGCGCGATCCGCGCGTCAGGATCGCGCACGCGAACTCCTCGCGCGAAGACGATTCGCCGGCGCAAGTTCCACCTTGCGCCCGGGGGGCCTCCCTGTTCTCATGCGACGAAGTGTAATCCTTTCGGGGCACGTTCCGCTTCTTGTCCGCTTCAAGTTCGGTGAGGAGATCGCGATGGGGTTGCTCGACAAGATCCGCGGCGAATTCGTCGACATCGTCGAATGGATCGACGATACGCGCCACACGCTCGTTTGGCGCTTTCCCCGCTTCCACAACCAAATCAAGAACGGGGCGCAGCTCATCGTGCGTCCCGGCCAAATCGCGATCTTCGTTCACCGCGGCAAGCTGGGCGATGTATTCCAGCCGGGCAACTACGAATTGAAGGCCGACAACCTCCCGATCCTGAGCACGCTGCAAGGGTGGAAGTTCGGCTTCGACAGCCCCTTCAAGTCGGAGGTCTATTTTGTGAGCACGCGCCAGGTGACAGACCTGAAGTGGGGGACGCCGAATCCCGTCATGCTGCGCGACCCGGACTTCGGACCGATCCGGCTGCGCGCCTTCGGCGCCTACGCCCTGAAAGCCACCGACCCGAAAGCGCTCCTGAAGGAGCTGGTGGGGACGGACGGCGTGTTCGAGGCCGACGAGATCGGCGAGCTGATGCGAGCGATCATCGTCACGGCGTTCTCGGAGGTTCTCGCGAAGAGCAAGGTCGCGGCGCTCGACTTGGCGATGCGCTACCGCGACCTCTCTGAAGAGGTGCGCAAAGCGGTGATCGAGAAGGTCGACGAGGAATACGGCCTCGATGTGCCGCAGCTCCTCATCGTGAACATCTCCTTCCCGGAGGAGGTCGAGCGCGCGCTCGACACGCGGAGCAGCATGGGCGTGATCGGGGACATGCAGCGCTATCAGCAGTATCAGATGGGCACCGCGATGACGGCCGCCGCGGCGAACCCGAGCGGTGGCGGCGCCTCGGAAGGGGTCGGCCTCGGCATGGGCTTCGCGATGGCGAGTCAGATGGCGCAGGGAATGGGACAGTCCTTCGCGCCGCCACTGCCCGGCGCGAGCCAGTGGCACTTCGCGGAGAACGGCCGCCCGATCGGTCCCGTCACGCTGCCGCAGCTCGCGGAATTCGTCGCGAGCGGGCGCGTGAACGCCGAAACCCTCGTCTGGAGCGGCGGCCTCTCCGCTTGGACCGCCGCGGCGCAAGTGCCGCAGCTCGCGTCCCTCTTCACCGCGGCGGCGCCGCCTCCGCTTCCGGCGCGGTAACCCGCACCACCGCCGCCGCCGGGACCGCGCCGCGCTCCATGTGCCAGTGGTGCGGTCCGTAGCGCAGGATCCAATAGAGGAAGAGCAGCGCGACCGAGGCGAGCCCGGCGCAGAGCCCGTACCAGATGCCGTGGAGCCCGATTCCGAGCCCCCAGTCGAAGGTGAGCCAGAGCGCCGCGGGGATCGCGACGCCGTAGTAGCCGATGAAATTGATCACGGCCGCGGGGCGCACCGTGCCGATGCCGCGCAGGATTCCGGCCGCGACGACTTGCAGCCCATCGAAGAGCTGAAACGCGGCGGCGAGCGGGATGATCCCGGCGGCGAGCGCGATGACCTCCGACACGGTGGAACCGGGATCCAAGGCGTCGTTCTGGGCGAGGATGATCATCGGCAGCTCGTTGCGGAACGCGAGGAAGAGGGCGGCGGTACACGCCATAACGATGACGCTGAGCCCGAGCCCGCACCACGCCGCTGCGCCCGCGCCGCGGCCATCTTTCGCGCCGATCAGGTTGCCGACGCGCGCCGCGGTCGCGAACGCGATCCCGAGCGGGATCATGAACGCGAGGGATGCGTACTTGATCACGACGCCGTGGGCGGCGACGTTCGCGCCGCCGAGCTTGCCCGCCATGAACGTCGAGGCGCTGAACGCCCACACCTCGAACGCGAGGTGCAACGCGACGAAGAGCCCGGGGCGGAGCACCGTGAGCATGCCGTTCAATTCGTAGGCTTCGCGGCTCCACGGGACCCACGCGCCTTCGTGGAGGCGCGCGAAGCGGATCATCGCGAGGAGCCCCAGCATCGCGCAGAACTTGGCGAGGCCGGTGGCGATCCCGGCGCCTACTAGCCCCATCGGCTCGATGCCGAGCCCGCCGTAGATGCACACTTGGTTGAGCGGCAGGTTCAGCAGGTTCGCGAACAGGATTGCGATTAGTGGAGCGCTCAGCACGCCGCGCGCTTGCAGATAGTGGCGGAGGGCGATGAACACGAGGAAGATCGGGATGCTGAAGATCTGCACGCGGCAGTAGATCCCCGCATCGCGCGCGACGCTCGCCTCCTGCTGGCAGAGGAGCAGCGCGGGCTCCGTGAACCACCACAGGAACCCGACCGGGATGCTCATGAAGATCGCCATCAGTATGCCGCGCTGCAGCGCGAGCGCGGCGCGCTTGCCGTCGTTCGCGCCGTGGGCCTGAGTCACCTCCGGATCGATCCCCATGACGCAGCCCATGCCGAGGATCAGCGTGGAGAAGCCCCAGGTGCCGCCGACGATGACGGCCTTGACCGCCTCCGTGCCGAGGTGGCGCGCCATGTAGATGTCGACGAGCTGCATCAGCATGATCCCGAGCTGCGTCGCTATGATCGGGAGCGACATGCGGACGAGCTTCGCCGCTTCTTTGCGTACTCTGAGCATGCCGTGCTTGTAACCGATCGCGCCGCGCACCCGCCACGGATACCGCCGGCGCTTGAAGAGTGCCGCGTCGGATGGCTAGAATCGAGCGACTCTCCCGGTGGCATCTCTTGGTGGCACGAGCCGCGGCGCGCTTCGGCGCCGAATCCAAGAACCTGCTCCGCCGTACCGCCGACTTGCAGCTTTCGTCACCAACGCAAAGGAGGCTTCGATGCGTCGCTACCCCGCGCGTGCCCTTCGGTTCGGATCGACGCTGAGGTCCTTCGCGGCGCTGGCCGCGCTCGTCTGCCTGCCGCTGGCAGCCGGATGCGACAGCGGCAAGGACGCGCCGGAGAGCGCTGGAGTCGCCGCTCGCACGAGCGAAGACGCCGGCACGGGCGATGCGACGTCACCGCCGACGATCCCAGCGAGCGGTGCCGGCGCGGAGTCGGCGGCGCCGAAGCCGGCGTCGAGCACGCCGGAAGCGAGCACGACCGCCGCGGCGATCCTCCCCGGCGCCTACGACCCCGCCAAGGATCCGCTCGTGAATCGACGTTCGACCTACGAGACGGCATCCGCGGCTGCCGGCCAGATCGCGGAGGACGAGACGCTCTATCGAGTGCTCGATGGGAATCCGCGCAATATGAACGCGATCCTCGCTTCCTCGACCTACGAATTCAACGTGAACGATGCGCTCTACGACGGCATCTTTACCTTCGATGCAGAGATGCGCTGGAGACTCAACGACGTCACCGTCGAGTCCTTCGAAGAGTCGCCCGATCACTTGACCTACCGCGTGAAGCTCCGGTCGGGGCTCGTGTGGCACGACGGCCAGCCGTTCACCGCCCACGACGTCGTCTTCTCCTACCAGAGCGTCATGGACGACAGGGTCAAGTGTCCGGCCCAGAGGACTGGAACGGAAGAACTTGCCGACGTCGTGGCGATCGACGACTTGACGGTCGAGTATCGCCACAAGCAGGCGCTGCCCACGAGCTGTTGGAACGCGCTCTTCAGCATCATCCCCAAGCACATCTACGAGAAGGACAAGGCCCAAAACCCCGACCTCGAATCGGGGGAATACAACAACCGCATGAACCGCGCGCCCATCGGCAACGGTCCCTACAAGTTCGTCCGCTGGGTCGAGAACGACAAGATCGAGATGGTGCGCTGGGACGAGTACCCGGGGCCGAAACCCCACTTCAAGCGCATGATCTTCCGGATCGTGCCGGACCCGAACATCATGTTGCTCAGCTTCAACAAGCAAGACGTGGACGAATTCCGAATGACCTCAAAGCAGTTCGCGACCCAAACCGGCCCGGGGGACGATTTTGCCAAGGTCGGGTACAAGATTCGCGCGCCGCAGTACGACCTTGTCTACATTTGCTGGAACATGGATGGCTCGAATCCATTCTTCGGCGACGTGCGCGTGCGGCGCGCCATGACGCACGCGTGCGACATTCCGAGGATGATCAAGCAGCTCTGCTACGACCTCGTCCTGCCCAGCCATGGGATCTATCACCGCGATTCCTGGATGTTCAATCCGGAGATCAAGCTGATCCCGTACGATCTCGCGGCGGCGGAAAAACTGCTCGACGAAGCCGGGTGGATCCAGGACGCGGAGCGCGATGGCTGGCGGCACAAGGTCATCGACGGCCAGCCCGTCAAGTTCGAGTTCACGCTCCTCATTCCGCAGGCATCCACGACGGGCAAGGAGATGGCGGCCATCTTCCAGGAGGACCTGAAGAGCATCGGCGTCGACATGAGGACGACTATCATGGAGTGGGCGACCTTCCAGGAGCGCATCCGCAAGCACGAGTTCCAGGCGCAGACCGCCGCGTGGGGGACCGGCGTCGATCCGGACACGACCTGGAACGTCTGGCACTCCAGCTCGTACGAGAAGTCCGGAGAAACCGGACGCAACTACGGCGGATATCGCAACGCACGCGTCGACGAGCTGTTCCTCCAGGGGCGCCACGAATTCGATCACAAGAAGCGCCAGGCGATCTATCGCGAGATCGCGAAGATCATCTACGACGAGCAGCCGTACGTGTTCATGTGGCACCGGGACATCCTGTGGGCGGTACACAAGCGGATCCGCGGGGTGACGACGAGCCCGCGCGGCGTCTTCAATTTCTACCCGTCGTTCGCGGCGTGGTGGGTACACATGGATGAGAAGAAGTACTAACCCCCGGAGAGCATCGCTCCTCCATGCTGCAATATCTGACCCGGCGCCTGTTGCAGATCATCCCGACATTGGTTGGCATCACGCTGGTCGTGTTCACGATCATCTGCCTCGCCCCCGGCGATCCCGCGGCGCTGCGCGCGGGCGAGGTGCAGGATCCGATGATCTCCGAGCGCATCGTCATGGACCTGCGCGAGCGTTATCACCTCGATGAGCCGATCCCGGTCCGCTACTGGCACTGGATCAAGGGGTTGGCGACCGGCGATCTCGGGCGCTCCCTCGCGGACGACCGGCCGGTCATCGACAAGATCAAGCTCGCGTTCTGGCCGACCGTGAAGGTGAATCTATGCGCCGTGATCCTCGCGTTCTTCATCAGCATTCCCATCGGTCTCTATGCCGCGGCGCGACAGAACGGATGGTTCGACCGCGCGAGCGGCGTCGTCCTCTACATGCTCTACTCGCTCCCGAGCTACGTCGGCGCGATCATCCTCGTGCTGTTCGTGAGCGTCCGGCTCGGCTGGCTCCCGTTTCGCGGCGCGATCAGCGACGACTATTTTCAACTCGACGCGTGGGGCAGGTTCGTGGACATCGTGGCGCACATGACGCTCTACGTACTCTGCGCGACCTACACCTCGCTCGCGTACTACTCGCGCTTCGTGCGCCAGAACATGCTCGAGGTCGTGCGCCAGGACTACATCCGAACCGCGCGCGCGAAGGGCCTGCCGGAGCACGCGGTGATCATTCGCCACGCGTTTCGAAACACGCTGATCCCGTTCGTGACGCTGGTCGGCTTGGTCGTGCCATCGCTCCTCGGCGGCTCGGTGATCCTGGAATCGATCTTCACGTGGCCCGGGCTCGGCCGGCTCTTCATCGAATCGATGTACCAGCGCGATTACTCCGTCCTCATGGCGCTCTCCACCGCGACCGCAGTGCTCGTACTCTTCGCAAACTTAGCGGTGGATCTGCTCTATGGCGTCGTGGATCCGCGCGTGTCGCATCGGTAGTTGCGCCATACTGGGAAGCGGGAGTTCGCCGTCGTCATGATCGCGCTGGAACGAGCAGCCGCGTTACCCTCGGCGAAGCCGGACAGCTTTCGCCGGCAGGTCCTGCGGCGCTTCACTAGGTCCCGGATGGGGATCACGGGTTTGGCCGTGACTTTGATATTCATTTCCATCGGGCTCCTGGCTCCGGCGCTCGCGAACGAGAATCCGCTCGTCTGCAAGTACGATGGCAAGATCTACGCCCCGGCCATAAAGGACCTGCTGCACGCCAACTTGCCGTATGTGGGCAAGATGCTCTTTCCGCACAGCGCACCGTTCCACTTGGTCACGTTCAACTTCAAGAAACGGATGAACTCCGAGCGCGGGGATTGGGTTCTGTGGACGCCCGTTCCGCACGGTGAATTGAAGACCTCGGAACACAATCTCGCGGCGCCGAGCCGGAGCCATTGGCTCGGCACCGATGAAGTCGGACGCGACGTGCTCGCCCGCATGATCCACGGGGCGCGCGTGTCGATGATGGTGGGGTTCATCTCCGTCGGGATCTCCACCACCATCGGCCTCCTCTTGGGGGCCCTCGCCGGGTACTTCGCCGGCTGGGTCGATATCCTGATCTCGCGCCTCATCGAAGTCGTGATGTGCTTTCCCGTGTTCTTCTTGATCCTCACGATCCTCGCCATCGACCCGCGGCCGAGCATCTGGAAGGTGATGATCGTGATCGGGATCACGACTTGGACAGGGGCGGCGCGCTACGTGCGCGGAGAGTTCATACGGCTGCGCGATTCGGAATACAGCATCGCGGCGCGCGCGCTCGGCGCCAGGCCGCTTCGCATCATCCTCCGCCACCTCCTGCCGAATGCGCTGGCGCCGCTGTTCGTGACGGTGACATTCGGCATCGCCGCCGCGATCCTGCTCGAGTCGGCGCTCTCCTATCTCGGCGTCGGCGTCCAGCCCCCGCAGCCCTCGTGGGGGAACATCCTGCAGAGCGGGTTCGCCAACATGATGACGGCGACGCACATGATCTATCCGCCCGCGATCGCGATCTTCCTCGGCGTCCTGAGCTACAATCTGGTAGGCGATGCGCTCCGCGACGCCGTGGACCCGCGGCTCGCGCGCACGTAGGCGATGTTCCTAGAGTAGGAATTAGGAATGCGGTGTTGCCGATGAATGATTCCGTGCGGTCGCTCGTCCTGGCGTTTGCCGTGACTTCGATGCTCCTTTGCTCCGCCTGCGATTCCGGCGAGCGCGGCGCGGAGAAGGGGCAGCAAAAGACCGCGGATCACGCTGCCGCGACAGGTGCCGGCGCGGCGACCCCGCCGGGGGCCGCGCAGCCGGTGCCGGCGCTTGCGGAGCTGACGGAGCGCCTGGAGGCGACCAAGGCGGAGGCGCAGGATCCGCAGGAACTCGACCTCGAGAAGGAGAAGGCAGCGCTAGGCCAGCAGGCGAAGGACTTCCTGGGGGCGCTCCTCGCGAGCGATGCGCGGCTCTACGAGAAGTACATGCTCACCGACGACGAGGTCGTCGCCTGCTTCGGGGAGGAGCAGGCGCGGCTGCTCGCGGTCGAGACGCGCGTGCAGTCTCATGACGCGATCCGGGAACTGGTGCGGGAACTGGTGGGGGACGCCCAAGTAAAGGTCGGAGACTTGCAGATCCCGAGCATGGGCGTCGAAGATTCCAACGTGCGGCCGCGGAATCTGATCGCGGGCAATCTCACGCTGCCGTTCGAGGCCGGATACGCGCGCGCGGAGCTGCGGTTCACCGCCGCCGTGCGCACTCCGCAAGGCTGGCGCTTCCTGCACTTCTTGTGCGCGCGGAAGCGGTTGAAATAGGCGCGAGTTGCGCGGGCGCGGCGTCTGGCGTCAGCGCTGCAGCAGTCGCTCTTTCACTCTCTCGACCGCAGAGTGGTACTCCGCTCCGGAGCAGACGCCCTTCTCGACGAGCAATTCCACCATCGCTTGCAGGCGCACGGCGACGTCGGCGAGGCCGAGCGGCGAGGCGCGCGAGGCGCCGCCGCCGTGGCCTCCCCCGTGCCCGTGGCCCTGAGCGGCACTCGGGGAGAGCGTGTCCTCCATCGCGGCTGCCTTCGCTCCCGTGAGGAATTCGACGGTCACGCCGAAGTACGAAGCGAGCCGCTCGAGCAAGAGGCCCGACGGGCGCGATTCGCCATCGAGAACGTTTTGCAAAGTCTTCACGCGAATGCCGAGGTCGTGCTCGAGGTCCGGCACGGTGACGTGATGGGTTTGTACGAGAAACCGGATCTTCCGTACCGTCGCTTCGAGGTCGATGGGCACGGGCGTGTCTTGGGCGAGGAAGGAATCGGGTGACTGCATAGCGGACGGTCCATTCCGGGTGCGCCGATAACGACAGCATCGAGAGAAGAGACTTCTCCATCGAAACCTTCTCATCGATTGGCCGCGGACGCAAACGGGGCCCGGCGAGCCGCGCGCCGGCCAGCCGTAACCGGTTTCCCCGCTAGTGTTTGTGCGCTGCGGCCGGGGGCCGGAGCGCGGGGTACCCGCGCGCCGCTTCTTCCCACGCGGGCAGGGAGCGGCGAATCGTCTCGGTCGGTACCGCGAAGGACACGCGAAAGTACCCGGGGCGTCCGAAACCCCTGCCGGGGACGACGAGGATGCGCGATTCGAGCAGGCGCGTGACGAACTCGGTCTCGTCCGGGACCGGCGAGCGAGGGAACAGATAGAAAGCGCCGCCCGGTTCCGCCAGCTCGAAGCCCAACTCGCGCAGATGCGCCACGAGCAGATCGCGGCGCTCCCGGTAGGTGCCGACGTCGACCGCCGCCTCTTGGCAGTCCGCGACCGCCCACTGAAAGAGGCTCGGCGCGTTCACGAAGCCGAGGGTCCGATTGCAGAACGTGCAGGCCGAGAAGAGATCCGCGGCATCCGCCGCGCGCGGCGAGATCGCGAGGTAGCCGATGCGCTCGCCCGCGAGTCCTAGGTCCTTCGAATGCGAGGTGATCAAGACGGTGTGCTCGTAGAGCGGCGCGACTTCGGGACATGAGTGCGGCGGATAGACAATCTTCCGATACGGCTCGTCGCTGATCAGGTAGATCGGGCGGCCATGCGTGCGGCTCGCGCGAGCGAGCGCCGCGGCGACCGCGGCGATCTCCTCGTGCCGGTAGACGACGCCCGTCGGATTGTTCGGCGAATTGATGATCACGGCGCGCGTGCGCGCGGTGATCGCCTTCGCGAGCGCTTCCGCGTCGATCGAAAAGTCGCCGCGCGTTTCGACCGCGACGACGCGGCCCGCGTGGTTCGCGATGTAGAAGTGGTACTCCACGAAATACGGGGCGAAGACGATGACCTCATCGCCGGGGTCGAGGATCGCCTTCAAGCAGACGTTCAACGCGCCTCCCGCGCCTACGGTCATGACGATGTTCTCTCCTCGATAAGGAAGGCCGCAGCGGCGCTCGAGCTGCACGGCGATCTTCTGGCGCACTTCCGGCCAGCCCGCGTTCGGCATGTATCGGTGCAGCCCCGGGGGCGGGCGCTCCAGGATTTCGCGGAGGCGGTTCGTGAAGAATTCGGGAGGAGGCAGGTCGGGATTCCCCAAGCTAAAGTCGAAGACCTGGTCCTCGCCGTGCAGCTTCTTGAGCTTGGTGCCCTCCTCGAACATGCGGCGGATCCAGGAGGAGCGAGTGAGCGCTTCGCGGACTTCGCGGGAAATCGGCACGGTGTCTCCTCTTAGGTAAGTTCCGCAAGCTCGAGAACGAACGCCTCGAACGCGAAGGGACCGCGATTATAGGCACTGTCCAAAGTCAGGTCAAAAGCCGGAAACGCTAACGGATCGCGCGCGCGCTACTCCGTCTCACTCGGCGCATTCCTTGCGCTATCGCGGCTGTTGACCGAGGGTAGCCCCACCGCTAAACTGTCAAGCTAAGTTCGGGGATTGGCCTTCGCAGTGGCCTGCTAGGTGAAATCCGCATCGCGCATGCGCTCGCGAACCGAGCGGCGCAAGCGAGCGAATGCGAATGGGGGAGGCGAAGGAGCACGAGTCCCGAACGTAATTTAGGACAACTAGACATACGACCCGGCCCGGAACATTCCCCTAATTTCCCCCTTTCGGGTTGGGTCTTTTTTTTTCCCCCGCTTCGCGCATCCAATAGCAGGAATCTCCCCCTCCGCAGTCTCTTCCTGAGCAGCTCCCATCGATTCTCGCGCTCGTTCCAAAGCGTGTGCATCCATCCCACGCGCGGCGCCAAATCATTGCTCGCGCAAGAAGGTACGGATCCTGTCGAAGCAGGGGGAATCGAGGTCGAACAGGGCGTTCCCAAGCTCGTTGTGGGCGGCGCCGGGCACCTCGAGCAGTTCCACTCGCTCCGGATAGCGCTCCTCGAATTCTCTCGCGAGAAGAGCCGGGATCACGGCGTCATCCGGCGAGTACGCGATGAGCACGGGAACGTTTTTCGATTCGCCGAACGTGGCGAGCGCGGAGTCGCGCTCGAAGTCGAGCCCCCAGAAGAGGCGCGCGGCGCACCCCGCAAGCGCGGCACAGGGTCGCGCGAGGACCCATGCGGCTTCCATGCGCCGCACGGCGAGCGCTTGCAAGTCCGTCGCCGGAGCGATCGCCACGATTCCGCGCAGGCCGGCGCTCTCCAGGCGCGGCGCCGCGTGGAGGGCGGCGGCGGCGCCGAGGGAATGTCCCAAGAGCAGGATCCGTTCGCGATCGACCCCCGGCTGCGCGCGCAAGTAGGCGCACGCCGCTTCCACGTCGCGCGCCTCGAAGACACCGGCGGAGCAAACGGCCCCGCCGCTCTCGCCATGCGCGCGGAGATCGAAGCGCACGGAGTGGTACCCCGCGCCGCGCAGGATCGTCGCGATCTCCGTGTAGCCGGCGCCGCGATCCGCGATCCCATGGCAGAAGACTATCCCGGGCGCGCCGGGATCCCCTTCCAGGTACACGCCGGAGAGTCGGATGCCGCCGTGGCTCGGAAACTCGATGCGCCGCTCGCCCTTTATCAACGCTGGGGGCTCGGCGCTCCGGCCGCTCAGGCGCGCCACCGCGACGCCGAGGACGAGCTGGATTCCGAGGAAGAGCGTGACGAACCAGAATGCGCCTCCCGCGCAAAACATCAGAGCGGCGAGCGATCCTCCACCGGCGCTCCAGGCGCCGTCTGTCGCGCGTGCGAGACTCTTGCAGACGCTCCACCAGCAATCGGCGGCCGCGATGAGGAGGAGGCACAACTGGAAGCACGCGAAGTAGGCGTTTTCCGGGAGCCGCATCGCGTTGATCACCGCCGCGGCGAGGAGCACGTTGCGGAGGAGCGGGATCCACGCGCGGCTTTGCGCCGGCGGCGTGGGCGCGGCGGGCGGGGCGGCGCCCGTCCGGCGCGCGCGGCGCGCGACCTCCAGCGTGGAGATCGCGAGGCAGGCGAGGTTCAGCGCGCCGGCGGCCGCAGCGAAGTGTACCGCCGTCGTGCTCCGCTCTTCCCCGCGTCCGGCGATCCATGCATGGCTGAGGAGGAGCGCGAGGGCGGCGATGCCGGCGTAGCCCAAGAGCGCGAGTCGGGGAATCGTGCCGATCGTGCGGCTCACCGCTGGCCGATGATCGGGAATGGCTCGCAGGGCTCGGGGGGCGGGCCCTCGAAGCCGTGGGCGCGAAGGAGCGCGACGGCACCCGCGATCCGAGTCACGTCGTGTGCGGGCGTCGCTTCCACGACGAGCGGCTGCGCGGGGGGGAGAAACGCGAGGTCGCTCCGCAGATCCAATTCGCCTTCTCCCGCGAGCACGAAACGATCATCGTCGGTGAGATCCAGGACGCCGGCGCCGAGCGTTGCGTGGGCGATCTCGGTCCGCTGCTCCCGCAGATCGCCGAAGCCCAGGCGATCTTGATAGCTCGCGTGCGCGCTCCGGTACCAGGCCCCGATCCGCGCCCCGTGGAACTCGCGCAGAATCGTCTCCAACTCCGCCGCCGAGGGGATCTTCGCCGGACAGCGCGGCAGCGCGAGCGCGATGGAGATCTCCAATCTCTCCGCAACCTCCAACAGCTCGTCGAGCGCGGCGAAGACCGCATCCAAGTGTTGCGGCGCGCTCCGCCGCCGTTCGCTCGCGAAGAGCCTTCGCAAGCGCGCCGCCTCTTCTCCGCTCGCGCCGCGCCGGCGGCGCAGCTCCCGAAAGCGATCGTGCGGAAACCGCGCGGAGGTCGCGCCGCAGCGGAGGACGACGATGCCGGACTCGACGCGCGCCGCCCACTCCATCGTTTCGCGCGCGCGCCGGATCGCTTCGGATGAGAGCCCGCGATCGAGGCTCGCAAGTTCGGGCTCCGCGCCGCCCGCGCTCGCGGCGCCGCCGGGCTCCTTGCCGGCGCCGGCAACGCGCGCGGCTGCCGCTTCCGCCGCCGGGCTCGGGCAAGGATCGACGACGTTGGAGATGCTGCGCCCCGACCTCCGGATCGCCCGCGCGAATTCGCGCATCTCTCCTGCGTCGCCCGCAGCGCAAAGCTCGTGGCCATGGACCGGACAGGAAAAGAGGCGTTCCAGGCGCGTCGATAGCGGTTGCGCCGAATCGAGGCAGGAAGTGGAGAGAGAAATCATGCGAAGCGGTTCGCTCTCCGGCTTGCCATTCGAAGGAGACGATCGATGCACAAGATACCGCGGCCTCCGCCCTCTGGCGAGGGTTCGTGTCGCGTCGCCGCCGCCTGGCCTTTCAGGCGCAGGGTTCCCGCTATCGGGCGCCGTGCGTTTCGCTATGCTGCGCCGCGAAAGGATGGCGGGTGCGCGCGATCTTCCTCGACCGCGACGGCGTGATCAACGTCTATCGCTCGGATCACGTGCGCTCGCTCGCCGAGTTCTCGTATTACGATTCGACGCCGGGCGCATTTGCGATCCTCGGCGCGCTCCGGCTCCCGATCGTCGTCGTGACGAATCAGTCCGGGATCGCGCGCGGGATCGTGCCGGAGACAGAGCTGGCCGCGATGCACGAACGCTTGCAGGCCGATGCGCGCGCGTGGGGGGGGTCGATCGCCGCCGTGGAGATCTGCCCGCACGATCCGGCCGCGCGCTGCGCCTGCCGAAAGCCCGCGACGCTCCTCTTCGAGCGCGCGGCGAGCGCCCTCGCCATCGATCTGGCCGGCTCGTTCCTGGTGGGGGATGCGCCGAGCGACATCGAAGCGGGGCGCCGGCTCGGCATGGTGACGCTCCGGGTCCAGACGGGGCGCGGCGCGGAGCCGGGCCCGGAGCCCGACCACAGCGTGGCGGACCTCCTCGCGGCGGCGCGCGCGATCCGTGCCATGCTCGCGAAATCGGGCGCGAACGATCGCGGCCCATGAGGCAATGGAAAGGGCTCTCGTGCGGAAACTGTTAGCGTCCTACGGAATCCTCGCCCTCGTGGCGCTCGCGGCATCCTGCGCGAGCCGCGCCACGCTGCCTCCGCCGCGCGAGCACGCGGCGCTCCTCGCGAGCGCGCTCGTATTCGATGGAAGCGGAGGGCGCTCCGACTTCGCGGCGCTCGCGGCGGCCGCCGCGAGCGCGGAGTTCGTGTTCGTCGGCGAGAGCCACGACGATGAGAGCACGCACGCGTTCGAGCTTGCGCTCTACGAGCGCTTGCTCGCCCTCACCGGCGGGAAGACCGTGCTCGCGCTCGAGATGTTCTCGCGCGACGTGCAGCAAGCGCTCGATGCCTATCTCGCGGGGGACGAGGACGAGGCGTGGCTCCTCGATCGCGCGCGCCCGTGGCCGAACTATCACACCGACTACCGCCCGCTCATCGAAGCGGCGCGCGCGCGCAAGCTGCCGGTCATCGCGTCGAACGCGCCGGCGGCGCTCGCGCGAAAGATCGCGGGGGGCGGGAGCGCCGCCTACGCCGCGCTCGGCGCGGATGAGCGCGCCTTCGTCGCGAGCGAGCTTCACCCGCACGGCGCCGCCTATTGGGAGCGCTTCGATCGCGCGGTGCGCGCGCACGCGCCGGGCACGGGCGGCACCAGTGGCGCGAGCGGCGCGGATGCGGCAGCAAGCGATGCGCGCCTCTACTCCGTGCAGAGTCTCTGGGACAACACCATGGCGGAATCTTGCCTGCGCGCGCGCGACCAGAACCCCGGCTGCGTCGTGCTCCACGTGAACGGCGGCTTCCACTCCGATGCGCGCGACGGCACGGTGCGCCAATTGCTCCTCCGGCGCGAAGGAGCGCGCGTGGTGACGGTCGCGGTCGAGCCGGTCGAAGATCTTGCCGCCGCAGAGGCCCCGAGCGCGCCGGCCCGCGCCGATTTCGTCGTCTACGTACCGCGGCGGGCGCGCAGCCTCGCGGAGGGCACCTACGCGGTGCGCGTGGGCCGCGAGCTTCGCTACCGCCTGCACGTACCCGCGGCGGGTGCTTCGCGAGGTCCGCTCCCGCTCCTCATCTGGCTCGGCGACGCCGGCACGCGCGCGGGCGATGCGCTCGCGCTCTGGCGCTACCTGCTCGGCGACCACGCCGCGATCGCCGTCGTGGAGCCGCCCTACACGGAGATCGCCGAACAGCTCCACGTCGCGGGGCGCTGGTACTGGCCCGCGACCTTCTTCGATGACTTGGATGCGCTTCACGATGGGATCGACGCCCTCGGCGAATACGCCGCGGCGCGCTTCCCGATCGACCGCGCCCGCGTCGTGCTCGCGGGGGAAGGAGCGGGGGCCACCGTCGTCGCCGCCCACGCGCTCTTTCGAGAGGGGGTCTGGGGCGCGCGCCTCGCCTTCGATCCGCGCGCGTTCGCGAAGCTGCACGAGGCGGGGCTGCCCGATCCCGCGCGCGCGGCGACGAACGACACCGGCGCGGCGCGCGGCCGCATCTACTGCGGCGAAGACGGCATCGATTGGTGGCGAAACGAGAGCGCCGACTACGCTTCCGTCGGCCGCCTGGTCGAGGTCGAAGCGCTGGACGCGAGCGGCGGCGCGGCGGCGGATGAGATCGCCGCGACTGCCGTGCGCGCGGCCTTGGCGGTAGCAAAGCCTGCGCGTGCGGCGGCGGCTGCGGAATCGCTCCTCGTCGTGCGCATGACGGGAGGCTCGCTCGCGCGCTCCTGGGAGCGGCTCGCCGTGCAGGCGCTGGAGGCGAGCGGGAAGAGCGTGGAGGTCATCGGCCTTGGAGAGCTGGCGCCGCGCCTCTTGACGGCGTCGGGGGGCGGGGCGTCCCGCCCGCGGATTCAGCTCCTCGCGTGGGCGGGGGAGCGAAGCCCGCGCATCGCGGAAGCGGTGGGTCTCGACGATGCGGCCCACATGGGGCGCGCCGCCCTCCTCGAGTCGGGGCGCGGGATCCCGCTGCCGCCGGGCCCATTCGGGGGCACTACGGTCGTGGTTGCGCCGGCGGGGGCGTCCGCCGCGGAGCGGGAGACCTGGCAGCGCCTCGCGGACGAGAACGTCCTCCGCAAGATCCATCGTTTCTCATCGCTGCGAGTCGCGTTTTCTGGGGAAGGCCCTGGGCTCGCGGAGGTGCTCGCCGCGCTCGTTCGCGAAGGGAAGAGGAACGTGCTCATCGTACCCGCCGCGTTCTGCGCCCCTCCCGAGACGATGCGCGCGCTCCGGGACGAGGCCGAGCCCCATGTCGGGAAGCTGGAAATCCATTGGCTGCCGGGGTTCGGCGGGGAGCTGCACCGCCTGCTCGCTCCGGCGCTCGGCGGAGCGCATTGAGCCGCCGCGGGGCGAGCCGTCATTTCTTCTCGACCTCCGGTTCTAACGGCGCGCTCGCAGCGGGCTCCGGCTGCGCCGTGCTCCGGTATGCATCCGCCGCGCCGTGCCGGTAGACGAGTTCTCCCCCCGTGAGCCCCGTCCGCGCCGCCGCCCACAAGAGCACGAACGAGAAGACGAGCGTGACGATCGCCGCGCCGAGCCCGACGCCGCCGCGGAAGAGGCCGAAGAGGCTCACGGCAATCCCGACGAGAGCGAGGTCCGAGAAGAGATCGGCGCGCTCTTCGTGCTCCTCGATGAGCGCCATCGCCACGATTCCCGCGGCGCGCTCCTCCTCGTCCTCGCCCGTCTCCTTCGCGAGGATCGTCGCACCGAAGAGGAGAGCTTGGAGCAGAACCACCCCGAGCCACGCGCGAGATGAGATCCAACGTCGATGAACCGCCGCCATCGTGAGCCCCACCCAGAGCGGCAGGAGCAAGACGAGGCCGAGCGGCAGATGCACCACCGCCGGATGCAGCGGCTCCGGAAGCCCGAACGAATCCGTCATCTTCCTACCTGACTTTCTTCGCGCTCATGCGCGGGCCAAGCCTCTTGTCTTCGCCGCCGCTCTGCACTAACGTGCGCCGCGACAGAGCGCCGGCGGCGCAGGGTCGCGGGGGAAGTGGCCTCGAGCCGCAGCGATTTCGGCGGATCGATTCTCGAAAGAGGATCGGTCTGCCGTTTTTTTTGGTTTTCGCACGCCGCACTGCGAGTGCCGCGTTGCCTCGCCTCGATCTCATCGCTCGCCGCGCGCGCGCTCCGACGCTCGCACGACATCCCGCCAGCGCGCGATCGCATCCGCGCTCTCCGCGGCGGCTCGCCTTGGGTCGTATTCCACGCGCGTACCGTAGCGGCGGACGAGCGCCTGATGCCCCCAAAAGCGCGGCAATTCCTCGGCGTCCTCGAGCAGCGCGCAGAGCAGCTCCCCGGCGCTCTCGGCATCGTTCTGGCGCGGGTTGCCCGCGATCAGGTAGGCCGCGCCCGCGCGCCGCGCCGGCTCCCCATCGCGCGCCAGCTCGCGCAGCGGGCGCATCAAGTCGTAGTCGGGAAAGACGAGCGCGTAGGTCGTGACCAGCTCTACGCCGTGGAAGTTCGCGCCATCGGTGAGCGTACGCAAGACTGCGGGGATCGCATCCGTGCCGCCGACTTCGAGGAGCAGGTCGATGAGCGCGTGCGCCACGACCGCGTCCTCTTCGGCCCCCAAGCGGCGAACGAGGATGGGCGCCACCGCCGGCGTCTCCCAATAGGCGAGAGCGCGCAAGGTCGCGGCGCGAATCGCGGGATCGGGATCTTCCAGCCCGCGCACGATGCGCGCGCCGTGGGCTCCGTACCAGCGGCCGTCGCACTCGCCGCGCGCCGCGAGCAGCTCCAAGAGCGTGTAGTCCGCGAGCCCCGGCGTTCCCGCGCCGAATGCGCGGTCGATCGCTTCGGGCGCGGCGCGCGCCGCGATCTCCGCGAGCGCCTGCTGCCAGGGAGCGAGAAGATCCGCAGCCTCGAGCGGCACGCCGCTCGACAGAGCCAGGGCGCCGGCATCCACCGGCGCCGCGCCGCGCCACCTCGCGATCACGCTCCGGCAGGCGCCGCCGAGATGCGCCGTGCCGAGCGCGCGTTCGAGCACGCCGGCGTTGGCTGCGGTCGGAATTGCGCCGAGCGCGAGGAGCGCCGCTTTGCGCGTCGCGGCGGGCGCTGTGCCCGCCGCCAACTCGAGGACCTTTCCGTCGAGCGCGGGCGCGGCGTCCCAGCGGAGCCGCGCGAGCGCGTGGCCGAGCGCGTCTTCGCGGCCGCTCGCGAGCGCCGCACCGAGCGCGCGCGCGCGAGCGCCTCCTGCATCGGGGACTCTTAGCCACTCCTCCACGGTCGCGAACTCCGGGTTCGCTCCGAAGCGGTCGGCGAGGAGCGCCGCGTCGTTCGGGCGCGCGGCGTTCGCCGCTCCTTGGCGCTCTGCGGCGAGCAGGCGCCGGAGCGCGCGATCCGGGACGCGCCGGAGGAGGGCGAGTGCGGCGCGGATCTCTGCATCTCCGTCCATCCGTTCCAGGCGCCTGAGGAGCGCGAGAGCGAAGAGCGCGCCGGGGGTGCGGTCGCCGTCGAGCAGGCGATAGATCGCGTACGGCGCGACCTTGCTCTTCGCGTTCGCGATCAGCGCCGCGAGCACCCACGGCTCGTGCTGAGTGAAATCGGGGAGGCGCTCGCCCTCGAGCGCGCTCGCGGTCGCCTTCGGGTGAGACGCGGCGAGCGACGTGAGGAGGCGCGCTCCGGTGCGCGCGGCCGCTTCGTCGTGCGCGCCATCGAAGCGCTGGAGGAGGCGCTGCAACAGCCGCGACGCGCCCTCCGACGCGTACCAATCCGCGGCGGAGAACGCGGCGCCGTCCGCTGTCACCTGCGTGCGGCGCGCCATCTCGACGTCGATGAGCATGCGCTCGATCGCTTGCTCGGCGCTCTCGCGCTCGGCGCGGTCGCGGCTCTCGAGCTGGAGCACGGCCTGCTCGAGCACGCGGCGGGTGGCGCCCTCGAAATCGCGGGCTGGGTCGATGGGGGGGGCTTCCTCGCGCGAGAAGCGAATCTTGCTCGTGTACGCGATCGCGGCGAGCACGGCGAGTGCGGCGACGATTGCTAGGCTTCGACTAACCTTGCTCGACACCATCGTGCCGCCTCCTCGATGTCGCGCGCGCCGATGATCCCGGTGCAGACCGCCGCGCGCCGCGCGCCCGCGGCGATGACCGCCGGCAGCGTCTCGCGATTCACGCCGCCGATGGCGAAGCCCGGCAGCTCCGTGGCCGCGGCGGCGGCGGCAATGTAGCCGAGGCCGGCGGCGGCGCGATGTTCTTTCGTGCGCGTCGCGTAGATCGGGCCCACGCCGATGTAGTCTGCGCCATCGCTCTCGGCGCGGCGCGCCTGCTCCGGCGCATGGGTGGAGACTCCGATCAAGGCATCGGGGCCGAGCAGCTTGCGGGCCTCGTAGGCGGGGAGATCCTCCTGTCCGAGGTGCACGCCATCCGCGCCCGCGAGCGCGGCGACCTCGACGCGATCGTTCACGATGAGTAGCGCGCCATGCTCCGCGGTCAGCTCGCGGAGGAGCCGCGCGCGCCGGAGGAATTCCCCGGCAGGCAAGTCCTTCTCCCGGAGCTGCAGCGCCTGCGCCCCGCCGCGGAGCGCGGCGCGTGCCGCGTCGAACCACGGCATCGTCGCGAGGCACTCCGTGAGGAGCACGTAAAGGCGGGCGCCCTGGAGGCGGTGCGCGCGCCGGATGAGACCGGCCGCGACCGCTTCGGCCGCGTAGACCGCGTAGCGCAAGCGCTCCGCCTGGCCGCTCAGCTCGGGGAGCGCTGCGCGCAGCGATTCCTCGATGGAACGCGCGGCCTCCCGCGCGCGCGCGAGATTCGCGGCGAGCAGGTCATCGGGGCTCGCGCGCGCGGGCTCCTCTGCCGCGCGGTCGCTGGGCGGCATGCCGGGGTCCCCGGCGACGTCGCGATAGAGCGAGAGCGTGCCGAACCGCTCCTCCACCAGGGAGCGCAGCCGCGCGACGTCTCCGCGCAGCTCCTTCCAGCGCGCGTGGAGCGCGGGCAGGGAGCGATCGAAGCGGATGCGGTCCTCCACGGTGCGCAGTGCTTCCGCGAGGCGGTTGAAGCCCGCATCGAGCCCACGTGCATAGCGGCGCGCGGCATCATCCATCCCGCGCATGGTGCGCGCCGTGGCGCGGGAATGCAACGGGTGCGGGGCGCGTGGCGAGCGCGCTGGAGCGCGCTGGAGCGCGCAGGAGCGTGCAGGAGCGTGCAGGGAGCGTGCAGGGAGCGTGCAGGGAGCGAGGCGCGCGAAGAGGGCGGCCAGGTTTCGCGGCTGCCCACTGTTCGATTCCGAAAAACCGCGCATAATCCGCGCTCTTCGGCGGCCGGAAAGGAGAAGCGATTGCTCCGGCTCCTGCTCGTGATCTTTTCGGTGATCCCCGGCGCGGGCGCCGTCCTGCTCGGGCGCACGGTGCTCGGCTCCGTGCTCCTATTCGTCGGGCTGAACCTTTGGAACCTCGCCCTGATCGGTTTCGCGCTCTGGATCAGCGAGCGCGCCGAGCTGCTCGGATGGACCGGGCTCGTCTTGGGCGCGACGGCCAGCTTGGGATCGATGGCGTGGACCGTCGCGCTCTCGGCGCCGGGGCGCCAGCGCCTGCTCCAGGAAGTGTGCGACCGCGCGCACCGGACCGCGATGTTCTGCTTCCTGCGCGACAAGCCGGGGGAAGCGGCGGTCGCGGTGGAGGCGGGGCTCCGCGCGAACGAGAGCGACGTCGACCTCTTGTTCATGCGCTGGGCTCTCGCGCGCGCGGCCGGCGGCAAGGGGAGCGCGCGTGGGGAGCGGCGGCGCCTGCTCGCCGCCGACCGCGATGATAAATGGCTCTGGGAAGTGCGGCGGGAGGAGGAGCTTCGTGGCGGGGGTTCGTAAGCGCCTCAGCTATCGCGATGCGGGCGTGGATATCGACGCGGGGGACGAAGTCGTCGAGAGAATCCGGCGCTGGGTGATGAGCACCTACACGGCGCAGGTGCTTCCCGAATCGCACGGCGCGTTCGGCGGTTTCTACCGCCTCTTCGGCGGCAACGTGCGCGCCGCGGAGATGCAGGATCCGGTCCTGGTCGCGACGACCGATGGCGTCGGCACCAAGCTCAAGATCGCCTTCCTGATGAATCGCTTCGACACGATCGGGATCGATCTCGTCGCGATGAGCGTGAACGACTTGATCGTGGGCGGGGCGATCCCGCTCTTCTTCCTCGACTACATCGCGACCAGCGCGATCGCGCCGGCGCAGCTCGAAGAGGTCGTGCGCGGCATCGCCGCCGGGTGCCGGCAGGCGGGGTGCGCGCTGCTCGGCGGGGAGACCGCCGAGATGCCCGGGTTCTACAAGAAGGGAGAATTGGACCTCGCCGGGTTCGCGGTCGGAGTCGTGGATCGAAAGCGCATCATCGACGGGCGCCGCGTGCAGGTCGGAGACGCCGTGGTCGGCGTCCATTCCAGCGGGCTCCACTCGAACGGCTATTCGCTCGCGCGCAAGGTGCTCGTCGACGGGAAGCCGAAGCGCGCGCTCAAGGCGCGGGTTGCGGAGCTGGGACGATCGCTGGGGGAAGAGCTGCTGGAACCGACTCGCATCTACGCGCACGCGATGCAGTCCCTCGGCGCGCGTTACCGCGGGCGCTCGCCGATCCATGGCGTCGCGCACATCACAGGCGGCGGGCTCGTCGGCAACGTCCCGCGCGCGCTGCCGGATGGGTGCGCGGCCCGCATCGAGCGCCGCGCCTGGGAGGTCCCGGCGGTCTTTCGCATGATCCAGCGCGAGGGGAACGTGGCGCCCGACGAGATGGATCGCGTATTCAACAACGGCATCGGCGTCGTCTTGATTGTCGCCGCCCGCTTCGCGAAGGCGATCTGCGCCGACCTGGCGGCGGCCGGCGAAAAGGCCGGCGTGATCGGCGAAGTCGTGCGCGGCCCGCGGCGCGTCACGCTGGAGTGAGCGGCCGCGGCGCCATTCGCGCTAGCTCGCCGGCAGGGTCGCAAGTACGTCGCGGAGGCGGAGCCACAAGTCGCTCGCCAAGCGCGACCGTTGCTCCGCGAGCGCGCCATCCGCGGCCACCGTAGCGCTCCGAAAGAGCGCCGGAGCCGGCGCGTCGGAGGCGTAAGCCTCGAACACTCCGAGGATGATCCCCGTCCGCGTGTCCACGACGCTGGCCTGCACTTTGGACTGAATGCGCTGCTTGCGGAAGAAGATCAAGTAGCGTTCGGCGTCCTTCCAAGGCTCGATCGACCAGTCATATTCGACGAGCACGAGGAGGTCGGCGCGTAGCCTGGCCGCGATCGCGCGCAAGCGGTCGAGATCGCTTTCCGCGCCGGCGGCACCCTCGGTCGCGTTGCTCCACGATCGGATGAGCGGCGGCGCGGGCGGCGCGGGTGGCGTTGCCGGCGCCTCCGCCCCCGCGCCGGCGAGCATGAGGCGCGTCCACACTCCCGTGTTCGCTTCCACGAACGCGATGGATGCGGGCAGCTTCGCTTGCGGCTTCGGCGCGAAGAGGAGCTGCAATCCGAGCGCGGTGCGCTCGGCGAGCGCGGTGCCTTCCTGTAGCGCGGCGGGGATGCCCGCGAGCGCCGCCAGCTCGCGGAGCTGGTCCGCCGGAAGCCCGCGTAGGACTCCCAGCAAGCGGTTCGAGGTCGCCAGTTCTTGGAGCCGGTCCCCGCTCAGATCCGTTCCTGCGCGCTGTCCCGCGCTGGCGAGCAGCCGGCCGGCTTCTTCCCGCGCGGATTCCTTCTTTCGCGCGGCGGCGGCGAGCCCGAAGCTCGTGCCGAAGGCCGCGGAATAATCCTTCGCGACCGCGGCGCACCCCACGGCGAGCGCCGCGCAGGCGAGGAGCGCGGGGCGTCGCCAGCCGGAGAGCGACGCGGCGCCGCTTCGCGCCGGCGTCACTTCGGCGGCTTCGCGCTCGCGTGGGCGAGGCGGATCTGGTCGATGGCGCGCGCCGCGAGCACGCGATAAAGCTCCTCGTTGCAGGGGCCGCGGTCGCGCTCGAGCACGGTACGAGTCTTCAGCGCCGTGCAGAGCCGATCGGGACTCCGAGCGCGCGCCTCCGAGATTCCGCAGATGAGGCCGTTCCGGACATCCACGATCGTGGCGCGCCCGGCGACCTCCGTGTGCGCGACTTCCGTCGGGATCACGGCTCCGATCAGGATGTAGTTCAGGATGGAGAAGACCGACTTCTGGATCGAGTTTCGATAGCGATAGTCCACGAGCACGAGCACATCCGCTTGGGCGCGCGCGGCGGCGAGCCGGAGGTTCGCTTCGCCGAAGTCGTCCCCGAGCAAGGAAGAGCCGGTGAATGGCATCACGGTGGCGACCGTCTCTCCCGGGAGGAGCGGGTCGGGCGCGTCGGGGGCGGCTCCGGCCGGGAGGGCGAAGAGGCGCGTGAATTCCGTGGTGCCGAATTCGACGACCGCGATGCGGGCAGGCACCTTCAGCTCCGGCGCCAACTCGAAGTAGCTCGCGATCGTGCGATCGGATACCGGCGAATCTCCGCCGCGGCGCTCGCGCGGCGCGGGCTCTTCGTGAACGATCGCGATGCAACCCGCCGTGATCGCCATCGCTCCGATGAGAATCCCGAACTTTGGCCAATACAGCATCGTTGCCGCTTCCTTTCCTTGCGAGCCAGGGGCCCTTGCACCCGATGGCGATCTAGATACGGGAACGTGCGGCGGAAGTTTCATTCGGGACGAAAAAAATGCGCAGCGGGAGACGGCCTGAGCCTCCGATTAGTGCTTCGCGGCTAGGCGAGCTACGGGTATGGACTGCGCGCAACGGCCGCGCTAAACTTCGCGCCATGGCAAAGGAACATCGGCAACAGAAGCAAGACCGGAAGCCGCCGAAGAAAACCCTCGAAGAAAAGCGCGCCGAAAAGCGCGCGAAGCGCGAGGCGCGGAAGTAGCGATTCGGCGGTCGTCCCGCGTCGCCGAGAGTGCGAGCGACGCGAGCGGCACTGCGTGGCCCGCGAACGAGCGGCTCGCGTTAAGTCCCGGCTTGTTCTCGGACCACCGAACGTGCGAAGGTTCCGCGGTACGCCTCCTCGGCGGGCCCGGTCATGAATGCTTCTCCCCTATCGCCGATCTCGATCTCGAGGTCGCCCCCCAATAAGTGGACCGCGACCTTGCTCGCGATCAATCCGCGCCGATGGAGCGCGGCAACCGCGGCGGTCGCCCCGGTGCC
This sequence comes from Planctomycetota bacterium, assembly GCA_022616235.1. Taxonomy (GTDB): domain Bacteria; phylum Planctomycetota; class UBA8108; order UBA1146; family JAKEFC01; genus JAKEFC01. Next base: position 4,840 of record JAKEFC010000141.1, on the reverse strand, counting down.
GCACGCCCGCGTCTCGCCGCTCCCGCGCTCCCAGACCCTGAATTCGATCTCGCGCGCGTTCCGCGCGCGCACGAACTCGACGTTGGTGCGCTTCGGGAATCGCGAGTGGGATTCGAGCAGCGGGCCGAAGCGCTCTACGGGGAACTCGGCGGGCGGCTCCTCCAGCGGAATCACGAAGTGCGGATTGCCGACGGAGAGAATGCTCCCACGAAACGTGCGGCCCCCGGCATCGACCGTCTCGACCTCGGCTTCGAAGTGCGGAATTCCCATGGAAACCCTAACGCGGTGGGGTGGGCGGAAGGGGGGCAGCACCTCGACGGCGCGCGCCCCGGCGTCGGTCCCGATCGCAAACGCGGGGCTGGGAGAATAGCCCCGCTCCCAGGCGAGCACGGCTACGCAGCGGATGCCGTTACCGCACATCTCCGCGCGACTTCCGTCCGCGTTGTACATCTCCATCCGGCACGGAAATTCGCGATCGCGGCGCAGGAGTATGACTCCATCGCCGCCGATCCCCCGGTGGCGATCGGAGAGGATGCGTGCCCAACGAGAAGGGCTGTCTATCCGGGTTTGCCGTTCGTCGATATAAATATAGTCATTGCCGAGCCCGTGCATCTTGACGAATGGCACGGCAGTTTCGGCGTCCTGGTCGGAACTGCCGGCAGCAAGCTTGGGATCGAGCAAGGCGTTTCCTTCCGAGCCACGGTGTAAGGTATCCGCTCCGTGGTGCGGGTTTCCGCTCCGGAGCGCGTCCAGTGACCCGGCGCGGAAACGTTGTTCTACCGAATTTCGCGACATTTGGCACCCGCCTTCGGCAGCCGGCGTGGACCCCAGCGATGGGGCGTTGCCGGCCGGCAAGCGCGCACCGATGCGCGGGCGCCCGAAGAGAATGACTACACGAGGATGGTGATTCGATGGATCGTCGGAAGTCGAACGGCGCGTGCGGGTGGCTCGTGGCGTTCCTCGGCCCCAAAGGCATACGCCACCAACTGAGCGCTATCGTCCTCGGCCTCGCGATCGCGGCCCTTGCCGGAGCCGCGTGTAGTTGCACGGGCGGGTCGGCATCGACGGCGCCGAGCGGGAATGCGCCCCTCCAGCGCGGTACCGTACACGTGGCGATCGAAGAGACGCTCGACGGCGAACCCACGGAGCAAAACGTCGCCACGCAATTGGTGACTCGTGCGCTCGTGCTCCATGGCTACACGCCGGTCGCCGATCCTTCCCAAGCGCGCTTCCTCATCGAAGGGAAGAATACTTCGACGTTTTTCCAGGACCTCAAATTCCGAGTCCTCGGCCAGGAAACGCATCTGGAATTCCAATACGAGGGCGAGATGAGCGCGACGGTTACCGACACGACGCTCGCTTCCGGGGCGGCGGGGCGCACAGAGACGATCGAGGTGCCGCGCGAGAGGTACGGCCGTACCGACGGCGAGCTTGCGGAGCGCGACATTCGGCGCCTAGTGGCTTCGAGCGCCACGATCAAGCTCATGCGCACGAAGTTGCTCGGGGACGCGAGGGTCATCGCATTGCTCGATGAGCTGAACGATCCGAATGGGAGGCGCAGCTTCAATGACATCCAAAGGGATATCGTCGCGGTCGGCTACCCCGCGGTGCCGTATCTCCTCGCCGCGCTCACGGACGAGCGCGTCGTGCAAGCGAAAGGCGAGTACCCGGGACTCGGCGCCGACAATCGCGACCGCCTCTGCTACTACCACATCGCGGACCGCGCGCTCGGCGACATACTGCGCCGGGAGAGTTACCTGGCGCTCGATTCGGAAGAAGGGTATCGGATCCGAGTCATTACGGGCTGGACGTGGGTCTGGGAGGACGCCCAGGGAATTCCCTCCGAACATCGCACCTTGGCGCACAAGCGGGAAACACGCGTCGCCGCCGACGAAATGCAGTCGCGGCAACCCGAGACCAAGCGCGGCACGGTCGAGATTCCGACGATCAACCCGCAAGTGACGCCCGCGGGCGCGAAGGAGAAGGAAGGCGCGGAAGGGGAATAGGCGCGCTTGCGGGCGGCGCCAGTCCGCCTTAGCGCCTCAACCGCCGGGCGTCCCCTGTCCCGCAGGGGCCTTCGAGTCAGAGCGTCCGAGGCGTATCGAAACCGGTTCGCTGATTAGCGCGTAGTAGATGCCGGGGAGTTTGACTCGCGCGGACAACCACGCGTTCACCTGTATCGCGTTCGTCCACGGAGCAATGTCGAAGAGTTCGTAGAGGCGCAGGTCGATAGAGTGGCACTCGCCGCTCTTCAGTACTACCTCGACGGTCTTTTTCTCGGTCTTGCCGTCGAGGTTGCGCTCGACGGGCAGCAGCAGGCGATCGTGTTCCGGCGACTCGATCCGCAGATAGACCCCAACGAAATCGCGCGCGTCCCGGTAGCGAAACTCGATCGGTGCTTCACTCCGGTTCGTGATGGTGACCCGGAGGTCCCCGGGTCGCGGCAGCCCTTCGACCGTGTCGATTCTCGGTGTCTGAATCGTCAGGGCGATCGGGCTCTTTGTCATTGCCGCTCGGCGCGCCTCGATCGCATATTGCGCCATCCGGCGTTTCGTCGGGTCAAGGCGGTCGTTCCCCGCGATGTCCAGCAGCATGTTCAATCCGCCGTCTTCGGGGAGGAGCCTTTCGTACAACGACATCGGAACCTCTGCCGCAGGATCGGTCGCGAGTGATCGCGCTCGCTCCCAAATCTCCGAGGAACCGGGGAGCCGCGGATCATCCGCGAAGGGTATGAAGCGAAGCACCTGATACCGCAATCGCTCGTTGGCGCCATCGAGCGCCGCCAGGATCTGCTTCACCGCGAGCGACGGGTCGATGCGTTCGAAGGCTCCGAATAGGTACGGCATCTCGGTCAGCGACGGCTCGCCTTCCTCCCAGTACCGTTCCAGTAGGGATCGCATTTCTTCTACGGGCAGATCCAAGAGGCGGCTCACGGCGCATTCCCGGATTCGCGCCAGTTCTTCTCCTTCAACGTTCGGCGGCTGCTCCAGGAGCAGCGCGCGAACGAACTCGATGTCGCCGCTCTGGATTGCCATCTCGTCGAAGCGAGCGCGCTCGATTTCCGAGTCGTCGATGGGAAGCTGCCCCTCGTTCGACATGATCCCGACGTTGCCCTCGATTTGATATCGTACCGAGCGCAGCTTGCCGGCTTGTGGAATCCAACCAAGAATGCTCCGAAATGTTCCCGATGGTAGTTGGAAATCCTGAAAGTAGCTGTTTCCGCACCAACTGTACCTGTGCGACTGTGCGCGCACCCAATCCCCCTGGTCATTGCGCGCGAAGAGCTTCAGGAATGGATCCATATCCTGGTTGGGAAGCGACTGATCCCGCTCCGTGGCGTTGATCACGTGGACCACGATGCGGCCCTGCAAGCGATCGTCGTAGTCCGCATAGAGCGAAAGTTTGCCCGCCTCGTGCTGCACATGGGGTGGAAGCTCCGCAAGCCCCCGCGGCTCCGTAGGGTAGTCCGCAATGTGATCGGTACTCGAAGCCTCGACATTCTGAAGCGCGAAGACCTGGCGCGCCTTCAATTCTTTCTTTTGCCCCCAGGACGGCAATCGCAGCTCCTCCGCGCGCGCAATGCCGGCATAGGGGAGCGCGAACGCTGCAATCAGACCGAACGTGAGATGTGGCGGCGCGATGACCATCGAATCCTCCTGTCCTCCTGGCAAGGGTAACGCCTCGGCCCGCAGCTTTATGCTCGAATCCGGACGCCGGCAAGGGGCAACTGTCGCCGGCCGAGAGGCGGGAGAGCGAGCGGCACCTGCGTGTTCCCTTTCGAATTGATACTCACCTCCTCGCTAGATCGTTTGTCACTCCAAGGGCAGGCGGAAGGGAGGCCGGCGTGCGGCCGACGGTGCTCTTGTCCGCCAAGGAAGCGAAGACAATACGCACTCGCGGCGGCGCGGCGGAAGGATCCTGGGAGATGCACGGCATCGTTCTTGTGCGCGAGGCTTCCTTCGGGGGCGTCCTCGCCGTCAGTTCTTCGCGATCGGCTTTTTGAAGAGCGAGTCCGGCTGGCGCTTCCCGATCTCGACGCTCGTCATCTTCGCTTCCTGAATCAACTGCTCGCCGCGATAGATCAAGAGCCGCCTCGGAATCGGCACGCCATCCACCGCCTCGTAGTCGTGGTAGTGGGTCGTCATGCGGTACGGGCGGCCCCCGGCAGGATCGGGCACGAGGAGCACAGAGCGCGCCGGGAGGAACGACTTCGGGTCGAAATAGAAGTCGATCACGTCGCCGGGCTTTTCCGCATCGGCGCGCGCCGCGTATTCCTCCCGCTGGAAGCTGACCTTCTTCAGCCCGGCGGGAGCCGCCGCTTCCGCGCGCGCCATCCGCGCGATGAAGCCTCGCTCCTTGTAGCGAAAGAGTATCGACTGCTGCAGCTCCTCCAGCTCGAGGACACGCTTCAGCACCTCGGGCGCCGCCTCGGCATCGTCGCTTCCCGGCGGCACCCGCCAGGCGTCTTTGCCATCCGTGCCGAAGATCTCCCTCTCGTCCATCACGCGTTTTTCGATGCGGATCGCGCCATCGTCGCGTTTCACGATAGTCCACTGGAAGGCGACGCTGAGGCCCGGCTGTTCGGGCAAGGCGCGCGCTTGATATTCCGCCTTGAAATTCGCCGCGCGCGCCTGCGCGTCCGCGCCGCCGAGGGCCACGATCGCGCCCTTCACGAGCGCGACTGCCTCCTCATCGGAAACCGGGGGCTCCGCGCGCGCGGCCCCCGAGAGATCGAGGGCTAGCCCCGCGGCAAGCAGGCACGCGATGATCGCGGCCGCTCTGCCTGCAGCGCGCCCGTTCCAGCCGCGCCGGCAGCCCCGGGGAGCATCGATCCGAGAGG
>JAKEFC010000140.1 GCA_022616235.1 Planctomycetota bacterium | reverse complement strand
CGGGGCCGCGCCGGAGCGGTGCTCGGCAACGGTCTCCCCGAGATCTATCCGCCGGAGCACGCCGCGCTCGCGGACAGGCTCGCCGCCGCCGGCGGCTTCCTGCTCACGGAGTACCCGCCGCACACGCCGCCGCTCCGCCGGCATTTCCCGGCGCGGAACCGGCTCATCAGCGCGCTCGCGCAAGCGGTCGTCGTCGTGCAAGCGGGCCTCCGCTCCGGCTCGCTGATCACCGTCGGCTGGGCGCTCGAGCAGGGGCGCGATGTATTCGTGTATCCGGGACCTACCGACGGCCCGCACTACACCGGGTGCCACAAGCTGATTCGCGAAGGCGCGACCTTGGTCACCTGCGCCGCGGATCTCCTCGAGAGTCTCGCGGCTCCACTTTCTCGGAATCTGTCCGCGGAGCCGCCGCCGATCGATCCACGGCTCGCGGAAGGAGCCGCATCGCCCGAAGAGATCATGGAGCGCACCGGTCTCTCGGCCTCTCTCGCTCTCCGCGCGTGGGTGCGGCGCGCGGAAACCGGGTAGACTTGAGGGTACTCCAGCTCGCGATTCTTTATTCTCGCTCGCGATCTACCTACGCCATGGCAGCCGAGGAGGAAATGACCGCGGACACCGCTTATCCCGATCTGCCGCGCCGCTACCGCGTGCGCGGCGAGCTTGGCCGCGGCGGCATGGGTCGCGTCCTCTCCGTGGAGGACGCGGCGTCAGGCGACGCTCTGCGAGCGCTGAAACTGCTCGAGCCGAAGACCGAAGTGCGAGCCGAGGGGGAGCGCCACCTGCGCGAGTACCAAGTGCTCGCGCGCCTAGAGCATCCGCACATTCTGCGCGTCTATCAATTCCACCGCGCTCCCGCGACCGGCCTCCAGTTCTTCACCTGCGAGCTCTTGTCCGGGCCATCTCTCGAACGCTTCGTGACGCAGCCGCTGTCCGAGGCGCGCGCGATCGACATCCTCACGCAACTCTTGCGCGCCCTCGACTACTTGCACTCGCAAGGCTGGGTCCACGCCGACATCAAGCCGGAAAATGTCTTGTTTCGCGGCGATCCTCGCCAGGGTCATGCGGAGTGCTGCCTCATCGACTTCGGGCTCGCCCAGCCGGAGCACGATCCTCCGAACAAGCAGATCGTCGGCACGGTACACTCGATTCCGCCGGAGCGGATCCTCGGCGCGCGCATCGACCGCCGCAGCGATCTCTACTCCCTCGGCGTGCTCGCGTTCTTCCTTCTCGCGGGTCGCTATCCCTTCGGCGGCTCCGGGAAAACGGACATCCTCGATGCCCATCTGCGCCGGCCGCCGCCGTCGCTCGTCGAGCTGCGCCCCGGCCTTTCGCCGAAGCTCGCGCAGATCGTGACGGCAATGCTCGCGAAGCTGCCGGGGGATCGCCCGGCCGGCGCCGCCGCCGTCTTGCGCGCGCTCAACGAGCAATTCGGCGTGCCCGGGTCCATCGAGTCTTCGCCTTCGCTGCGCGCGTACGCGAGAAACCCGCAGTGTACCGGTTGGGAGCGCCCGCTCGCGGCCGCGCTCGGGCGCGTGCTCGAACGAACGCGGCCCGCGCACATCGACAGCACTTGGCAAGCCGTCGCCGACGCGGTGGATCCCGCGCGCGCCGCCGCCGCCGTCTCGATGCCGCTCGCGCCGGCGATCCGTGCGGGTTGCCGCGCGGGAATGCTGATCTGCCGAGGCGCGAGCGCCGCCGATCTCACGCTCTTTCGCGAGCACTTGGAGCGCCGCCTCGAGATGCTCGGCATCCGCCACGTGCGCCACGTCGCGCGGAGCGAAGAGCCAGCGCTCGCGGCGCTCATGGACGAAATCGCGGGCGCCGACGACCAGAAGGGCGGCGCAGTAGCGCCGGCAGCAGCGGGCGCTGAAGATCTCCGTGCGCTCGCGGCGCGCGATCCGAAGGAGGCAGTCGCGCGCGTGGTCGCGGCGCTCGAGCAGCTCGCGGCGCGCGGCCCGATCGTGATCTTGCTCGAGCGCTTCGAGCGCGCGGATGCCACGCTGTTCGAGCTGCTCCAGGAGATCGGCCGCCGCGAATCGGCGCAGGGTCCCTTGGGGCGGATCGCGTGGATCGGATTCCAATTCCAGCATCCGGGCCTCGTCGCGGCGCAGTGGCTCTCCTCCGAGGAGGGCGCGAAGTGGACGGAGTCGCAGCCGCTGCCACCGCTCGATCCCGAGTCGATCACGCGCTGGCTCGACGTGAGGCTGCCGGGGTGGACGCTGCCCTCCGAGCTGCGCGATTACCTCGAAGAGGAATCGGAGGGGAGCCCCGCGATGCTCGCGCGCGTCCTCGCCTCCCTCATCGAGGAAGGGCTCGTGCGGCGCGGCTGGGATGGATGGCTTTGCACTTCGGGGGAGCTGCGCGCCCATCGCACGCCGCTCGTCCGGCGCCTGCACCGCTCCTTCGAGCAGCTCCCGCCCGCGGAACGGCGCGTGCTCGAAGCGGTGGAGATCCTCGGCGGGAGCGGCGACGCGGAGTGGACCCACAGGATCTCCGAAGTCCCGGCCGCCGAAGTGCGCGCGATCCTGCTTCGCCTCTGCGAGCGGCGCTGGCTCGAACGCGAGGTGGAAGGGGTCCGCTATCAGTTCCGCTATTTCTTCCAGCGCAAAGCCGTGTCGCGCGCGCTCAGCGCCGAGGTCCTCGCGCAGGGGAACGCCCGCGTCGCCACGTGGCTGCTCGAGCTCAAGGAGCGCGGCAGCGATGTGGATTCCGCGCGCCTCGCGCGCCACTTGATCGCCGCGGGGCGTTTCCAAGAAGCGCTGCCGTTCGCGCGCGCCGCCTCCCGGCGCGCTCTCGACCAGGGGCACGTGCTCGCCGCGATCCGCTGGCTCGAGCGCATCGTGCGCGCGGACCCGCGCGGCAACGCGACGCCCAATTCGTGGAGCATTCTCGATGAGCTTGCCGACCTGCGCGGGCTCTGGGGGCCTCCCACCGAAACGCACGCGCTCCGCCGCGCGGCGCTCGATGCCGCGCGCAATCAACTGCCGGGCGCGCACGCCGCCCGCATCCCGGAATTCGAGCGCAAGCTCGCGTACTCGGAGGCCGCCGCCGGGCAGGATCGGCGCGCCGAGGATCGCCTGCGCATGACCGCGACGATCGACGCCGCCTCCGGCAATTCCGAGGAGGCGCGCAGGCGCTTCCTCCTCCTCATCGAGATCTACGAGATGCGCGGCGCGTTCGCGGATGCGCGGAGCTGCCTCGAGCGCCTGCCGCCGCTCGCTCCGGACGCGGACCCCGCGCTCGCGGGCACGGAGTTCTTCCTGCGCGGCGAGCTGGCCTACGCGAGCGGCGATTCGAGCGGCGCGGCGGCCATCTATCGCCGCGGCGTGGAATTCCTCGAACGATCGCAGGGCAAGATCGCCGCGGCGTGGGTCGCGTACCTGCTCGGGAGGCTCGCCGCGCTCGGCGGCGCGAGCACCGCCGGCGTCGGCGCACTCCACCACCTGCTTCTCTCCGCGTACCTGTTCGAGCACTGCCACGAGCCGCGCCGCCAAGCGCGGGTGCTCATCGAGCTGGGGGAGATGGCGCTCCAGAGGGAGCGGCTGGAAGAGTGCGACCAATACCTGCGCGTCGCGGAAGCGCTGCTCGAGCGCGTCGGCAGCGAATTCGAGTTGCCGCGCCTGAGCGCTACCCGCGGCACGCTGCTCGCGCTGCGCGGACTCTACAAGGAAGCGAAGCCCTACTTGCAGAGCGCGGGGAATTGGATCAAGAAGCACCCGCCGACTCCGTGGGGCTGGCTCTTTCAGTTGCGGCAGGGCGCGCTCGCGCTCCGCACGGGGCGCAGGCAATCGGCGCACCAGAGCTTGCACGGCGCGGCGCATCCCCAGAATGCGCCGCACGGCTCCGGCGCGGATCCGTGGCTGGCATGGACGCCGATCGCCGTCGAAGACGCGCTCGCCGCGGGCGAAATCGCGCAGGCGTTCTCGCTGCTCGAGTTGTCGCTCCGCGCCGTGCGCGAACGCGGGGGGCCCGGCGCTCAAATTTCGCTCTGGGTGCTCCGCTGGAAGCTCCTCACTCGCCTCGGCTGCACCGAGGAAGCCCTGCGCTTGCAGAGCGCGATCTTGCAGTGGCTCGGGCGCTACCCGGAGCTTGCGCCGATCTGGCAGGAGCAGAACCGCGTACCGGCGGAGGCGGAACTGCTCCGACAGGGAAATGAGGAACACCTCGCGCTCTACTATCTCGAGCAGGCGCGGGAGAGCGGCCGCTCCGGCGACCTGCGGAAGTACTTGTTCGAATTGGAAGAGGCGAAATACCACGCCCGGCGGGCGAGCGCTGTGCCGCTCATGTCCGTCGTAGGCGCACGCTTGCAGGCCGCGCGGCCCTTTACGGACGCCCCAGAGGACGCTTGTGATCGATCCGTCGCGGACTCGTGGCAGCGCTTGGTGCAGAGCGGCAATCGCTGGTGGCGCCCGCAGGTGCTCGCGGAGTGGGCGCGCTTGCGTGCGGACGGCGGCGATGCGGCCGCGAGCGCGCGCCTCGATCAGGCTGCGCGCCGCGAGTTCGAGCGCCTCCGAAAGTCGCTGCCGTTCGCGGCGGACCTTGCCACTTTCGCCGCTTCGCTCGGCGTCGAAACCCTCGCCGAAGCCTGCGCCTCGCGTTAGACCGCGCCGGAAACTCCCATCACCATTCGCAAAACGCGAGCGCGCCCTAGGCTTGAAACCCTGCCGGAGAAAGACTTTACAGTTACGGCAGCGCGCCTAGAATCCTCTTTCCAAGCGCGGGGAAGTGGGTATAACAACCCGTTTTCCACGGGGAATTCATCGCGCTCCCGCGCGCACCGTACATCACGCGGCGCATCACGCGAAACATTTCAGCTTCGCGACGCGTGACTCGCTTCGAGCGGGAACCGTTCGCGCCTGAGAAGGAGGGACGCATAAGCGAGCCTCGCAAGTACCGGATCATCTTGCGCGCCGAGCCGGGCCAAATTCGAGTGATCGACGAAGAAGGGGCGCAGCTCGGAATCCTGGAAGTCGCCACGGCCCTGCAGCTTGCCAGCGAGCGCGAGTTGGATCTGGTCGAATTGGACCCGCACTCCGTCCCGCCCACGTGCAAGATCATGAATTACGGCAGGTATAAGTACAACCTGCGTAAGCGAATGCACAAGGCGAAGAAAACGGTGAAGAGGCGCAAGGAAGTCAAGCTTCGCCCGAAGACGGAGGAGCACGACTTGCAAGTGAAGATTCGGCAGGCGAAGCGCTTCCTCAGCGAAGGCCACAAGGTGCTCGTCACGATGGTGTTTCGCGGGCGCGAAGAGAAACACCCGGAATTCGGCCTCGATCTCCTCAAGAAATTCGAGCGCGAATTGGAAGAAGTCGCGAAGCTGGAGCGGCCGGCGTCGCGGGAAGCGCGCAATCGCATCGGCATGATCCTCGCGCCGAAGAACGAACGCGCGAGCTGACGATCTAATTACGGAGTCGGATAACGGAGGGGCGGCGGCGTGCGCGAACGATCGCGCCGGCCGCGGCAGGATCCATGGGAAAAAAGTCGAACAAGTTCAAGCCCAAGAAGGGCATCGTCAAGCGGGTCAAGGTCACCGCGACCGGCAAGATCAAGGTACACCGTCAAGGGAAAGGGCACTTGCTCTCGGGCAAGTCCGCGAAGCGGCGGCGCCGGATGCGGCGGCCGCTCATCGTGGCGCCGCACGAGCGCAAGGTAATCACCCGCCTGCTCGGCATGTGATCGCGGCGAGGGCGGCGGCCTCTCGCCGCCGGCCGGCACAAAGAAATCTGGCGCAAGGAAAGCCGGCGCAAAGAAAGAATGGAAAGGAGGCGCGATGACCCGCGTACGCTATGGGGTCGCACGCCACAAGAAGCACAAGCGAGTCCTGAAGAAAGCAAAGGGCTACTGGGGGGGGCGCCACGCCCTCTATCGGACGGCGAAGGAAGCAATCGTTCGCGCGGAGGTCTTCTCGACGGTCGGCCGCCGGAAGAAGAAGCGCGACTTCCGCGAGCTATGGATCGTGCGCATCTCCGCCGCCTGCGCGCGCCACGGGATCTCCTACAGTCGCTTCGTGTCCGGGCTCCGGCGCGCGAAGGTCGACCTCAACCGCAAGATGCTCTCCGAGCTGGCGATCCACAACCCCGCCGGCTTCGAAAGTCTCGTGACTCTCGCGCGCTCCGCGAGCTAGCGAGTCGCGCGCGCGAGCGGAATTCCAAGGAGCGTCGTGGCGGAGCACCCGAAAGCGGATTCAGCCAAGAATCTCGATCAACTCGTAGCGAGAATCGAAGCGCTCCGCGACGAGGCGCTCGGCGCCCTCGGCGCCGCGAAGGACCCGGCCGGCGCCGCACAAGTACACGCACGCTTCCTCGGCCGGAAGGGCTCTCTGAAGGAGATCCTCCGCGGCCTCGGCGCCT
>JAKEFC010000139.1 GCA_022616235.1 Planctomycetota bacterium | reverse complement strand
TTGACCGAGCCGCTCGCGCCAGGGCGCCGTCCTGCCGCCGGCGTCGCTTCCATCGCACCCCTCCGTGGCGCGGACGAAGAGCTTCCGGACCACGTGCGGGAGATCCTCGATGCCGCCGTCCGAGAAGTGCTCCAGCCTGCGCGCGAGCCTAGCTCGGAAGGCGCGCGGGGCGGCACCATGTCAGTCGAAGAGCATCGTCCTCCGCGGCTGCTTTCGCCGCCCGCAAGCGTGAGCGCGGACGACTCGACGGGCGCCGGTGCCGGAGAAGCGGCATCCGAAGCGCAGGACGAGTTGCCCGTTCAGACTGCGCAGTTGCTCATGGAGGCGCGGAGCTATCTCAAATTGACGGCTTCGAAGCCCGGCTACCTGAGCGCGACCGCCTTGCCCATCTACCTCGATGCGCCGGAAACGCGCCGCATCGACCTTCAGCTCGCGCGAGGGAGCGAGGTCGAGGGGCGCGTCGTGGATGCCGCCGGGGAGGGCATCGCACGTGCCGAAGTGTGGCTAGCAGCGGCGAGCTTCGCCGAGGCAGATGGGGAGATCCAGGAGAGTGCGGTCGCCGACGATGAAGGCTACTTTCGATTCGAGCACGCTCCGCGCGGCGACCTCACGCTGCGGGCTTCTGTTCGAGGCGGCGGCTTTCGCGCCACCGACGTGCTCGTACGCGAGGGAGAACGCCCGCTGATCAAGCTCGGACGCGGGTGCGAACTCGAGTTCGCCGTCAGCGATCGATTGCAGGCTCCGCAGCCGAGCGCGCGCATCGCGCTCGCGCAGCAGGGGCTCATTGTCTACGAGCAGCAGACCGGCGAGGACGGCAGCGCGCGTCTCTTGGGCATCGACGACGGCGAGTACGAGCTGCGCGTGTACTACCCGGAGAAGGACCTGGTCGCGCACCGAGAGAAAATCGCCCTGACCGCGGAGGAGTCGGCCACACGAGCCTTCGAGCTGCCGGAGACCGGGACGATTCGCGGACGCGTGCGCGTCGCCGGCGATGTCGAAAACCTCGGCACCTGGCTGAACGTGATCCTCGTGTCCTCGTGCTCGGACCTGGGAGGCGGCACCTTTCAATATCATTCGGCAGGCTGCACGATCGAGAAGTCGGAGTTCGAGTTCGCAGACTTGCCGCCGGGAGAGTATCGCCTCTACGTGACCAACTACGTGAAGAGCGAGGAAGAAGGGGTCGTCGCCGAGTGTGCGGCGCTCGTGCCGGCGGACGGCGGAGCAGTCTCCGCGGAGCTGTTCGTGGAGAACGTGGCGCGCGCGCGCCTCATCGTCGAAGTGCGCGACGCCGCCGGCACCGTGATCGAGGCCGCGGCGCGCGCTCATCGCGAGCCCTTCGGGCAGCACATCGACCATGGACGCGCGGCAGCCGATGCGCCCCTCGTCCTCGAGGGGTACCTCGGCGAGTGGAAACTGTTCGTGGAGGCGCCGGGGTTTCGCAGGAGGATTGTGCGGGTGGCGCCGCTCGCGGCCGGCGAAGAGCGCGCGCTTGCGGTAACTCTCGAATCGCTCGGACCGCCGGGGCTCGCGGCGCGCGACCTCTTCCCCACCGGGGCGCAACTCTACATCAATTCGCGCCTGAGCCTCGAGGCGTTGATCCATCACTTGGCGGCAGTGCGGGGCGCGCCGATGCGACTGCACGCGGAGCTACAGTCGAGCGCGATCGCGCGCCGGCAATGGGACCCGATCAGCTTCGGAGATACGGATCCGGCGGCGCTCTTCGAGACGCTTCTCAACGAATTCGAGCTTCGCTGGCGCCTCGACGGCAACGCCATCGTCCTCGAGCAAGCACGCTAGTCCGCGATCGAACGCCGCTTCCGAGCGTTCTTTGTAGCAAGCGCCAGAACCCACCAGGGCTGCCTCTCGTGACGGCGTCGCGCGATCTTTAGTCTGCACGCGTATTTCCGACGTATCCCGTCGATCGCACTCACCACGCGCTTCGTGCCTGCGCCACCACGGCGCGAGCGGAGAGTTCTGCTAGACCGCAACGTGCCCAGGAGATGGACTGCTACTGGTCAATCGCGAGCGGGCTCCAATGCGGCCCGAGCGAGGTAGGCCTCGATCGGAGCAAGCCGGCGGCTGAAGAAGGCGAAATTCCCCTCGCGATCCAAGACGACATGGAAGGCCCCGATGTTCGCGTGGAAGCGAGCCGCCCACTTCTCCCAGAAGTCGGCGTCATCGATCCACAGATGCCACGGCACTTGGTGTCTTGTCGCCCACTCGCGAAGTGTGCACGATCCATTCGGCCCATATTGCCGCGCACAAGAGACGATCTCCAGTGTGGAGCCGGCGGCGCACCGCTTGTCGCGTAAGCCAGCGAGGGCATCGATCTCGGGGCAACTGGCGGACCCGTCGCTGCCCGGTGGAATCGCAGCATCGTACGCCAGGATCCACTGATGGATTACGACATAGCGCCCTCGAAATTCCTCCGTCGCATACACGCGTCCGTCGCGCGGGTCTTGAAACTCGAATCGGATCGGCGCACCGAACTCTTGCACAAGACCGTGGGCGGCAGAACCGTACTCGGCGCTCAAGGCGCGCGCCTTCTCGCTGTAGCGCCTTTGGAGCGCCGGGTCATCGAGATGGTCGGTAACTAGATCGCAGATCGTGGAGGCGAGATACCCTTTGGCCGCGTGTGGATGCAGCAAGGCTTCGTCGATCGCCTGGATCTTCTCGGCAGTGGTGCGTTCATTCCTGCACAGTACGATCCATGCGCGCACTGTGATCGCATTTCCCCGGACGGTGTCGCTATCGGTCTTGCCGGCAATCGCTCCATCGATCTCCGCTAGTGCCTCCAGCCCAAGATCGAGGGTGTTCTGCATTACGGTCCAACGAGTTTGCAGCATCTCTGCGAGCTGTGGATGCCGCGGGTGCGCCAGCCACATCTCGCGGGCGAATCTGGCCATCCTCCGGCACCCTCCTTTGATCGCGGTCTCGTACTTCGCCGCGGTCCAGCCTGGCGGTTGGATGCCGGGAATGCTGCTCTGTGCATTCTTGTAATCGCGCAGGATCTCGGCCGCCGCACGCATTGTCGCTGTACCATCCGCGGCGTGCGCCGCGAGCACAAGGATCGCGAGACACAGCGAAACCGCTTTCGTCATGTTTCGAACGCGCGACATGCAGACTTCACCTCGTCCAAGGACGCCGCTCATGGGGGGCTAGCGGCTGCCATCCGCCAGGGAGGGCTTGCCGCCGCCATGCAATATCCGCGGCACGTAGAGCCAACGCGCGGAAGTTCGGCACGGATAGACCGGACGACCGCGCTCTTTCCGCCGGCTCTCCACTTCCCCACTCCCGGCATCAAGGGACACGCTGGCGCGCGTTTTCTTCCGGATTTCCAAGAATGTCGCCGCTCGTGCGCGGTGCGCGGCCTGGCAGCGGTTCACGCGTAGGCCTTGCGGCGGTCGCGACGCCTTCCCAGTTCGCTCGCGTAGCGCCTGCCTAGGGTCGCGGCGTTCTCCCTTGCCCACTCCGTGAGCTTGGTCTTGCCGGCGGGTGGCGATGCGGTCGCAAGGAGCCCCTGCATCAGGCCTTCGATCTCGTCGCGCGTGATGATGACGTCGTTGAGTGTTTTTCCAAGGATCCAACCGGCAGCGTATCCAAACCAGCATGGCACCGAAATCACCCGGCGCCGGACGCCGATCGCGCGGGCGATTTCGGCGACCAATTCGCGGTATGTAAAGGTCTCCGGGCCGATCGCATCGATGGTGGCGTTCGCGCGCGCCGCCCCCTGTGCGACCGCAATTTCGGCGAAATCCTCCACGTGGATAGGCTGCACGCCGTAACGCCCATCTCCAAAGATACCGAAGACCGGCAAGTAGCGAATCGCCCACGCGATGTTGTTGATGAGGATGTCCTCGCCCCCGAAAAGCACGGCCGGCCGGAGGATCGCGTAGGAGAGCCCGGAATCACGCAGCTCGCGCTCGAGGATCGCCTTTCCGCGGAAGTACTCGAGGGGAGAATCTTCGGACGGATTCGTGATGCTGGCGTGGACCACCCGCGCGACCTTTGCGGCGCGCGCGGCGGCGAATAGTACGCGTGTGTTGTCGATCGCCTGCGCGAAGCGAAAGTCCCTGTGATTGAACCGCACCCAGTAGGTGTTGTAGAGGACCGCGGCGCCTTCGAGGGACTCCTTGAGGCGCTCCGGATCCTCGAAGCTGTACGGGCTGACTTCGATGCGATCCTCGAACGAGTGCGCACGGTTCGGCGAATTGGTCAGGGTTCGGACCCGATGCCCCGCCTGGTACAATTTCGCCGCGATGTAGCGCCCCGAGTACCCGAATGCGCCGGTAACAACGTGCAATGGCGTCGCTGCGTCTGCCATCGTCTCCGGACTCTTCGTGGTTCGCGCCGCTTCACTGCGTGGAGCGGGTCAACTTGCGCACTTGGGTGCTAAACGTCGAGCCGTTCAATTCCATGATGTAGATTCCCTTATTAGACGCATCTTCGAACACCAGAATCAATTGCTCCTTCGTCCCCGCCACGCCCTTCAGCGCTCCGTATCCATTCGGGATCTCTCCTCCGAAATTCTCCATGTACTTCGTCTTGCTTGGCGGCGCACTCCCTCCGCCCACCATTGCAATGGGCATCGCGGCCAAGATGACACCCGTCAAGAGACCGACCAAAATTCCTTGCGTCATGGATCGCCTCCAACTCGAACGTGCAATGCCTTGAATTTGCGGCCAAAGCCTTCCGGGGAATGACTCGACGCGATCGCGCTCGCTGCTTGATGGCAAAGGCGTGCCGCAGCAAGGTGCCTCCTCTCCACGCCGCACCGCCCTCGCGAGGATCGCACGCCGTCGCGTTCTCTGTTCATCGATGACGCAGATCTCGCCTCGGCGTTTCCTTGCGGATGTTACGCGTCTTGATGCTGCAACTACAAAGGGACCCCTCCCCGACCAAGACCGGCAGGAGGGAGCGGGAAATACTGCGTACGCCGGCATTCCCGCACTGCACCTCCAGCGCCAGCATGAAGAGAAACGTCAGACGATGCGTGGCCGGCCGCGGATCTAGAGGCGAGTGCCGCCGCCGCACATAGCGCCGTTGAGATCCGGAAAGCCACGAGTGGGTACGCTGCGGATCCGGCTAGGACCGCCACGGGCCGCCAGCTTCGGCGTTGACCCCCGACAGCCACCCAGGCGGCTCCAGGTGCCCGCGCGTTGATCAGCGCTTCAGCCATTCGCGCTGGCCATATTCATGGTACGAAGCGCGGATCCAGCGTTTTAGCTCCCCATCGATCTTCGTGACACGAAGGTGATGCACGTACAGGCGGGCAAGCTTCTCGATCTTCCGAAAGCGCGTGCCCTCGAGCCTTCTCGGGAGGACGAAGTGGACGTCGAGCGCGTCGCCGGCAACCCGGTTCACGCTCGCAAACCGCACCTGCGCGAGGAACGCCACGCGCGTTTTCGCAGGCGCCACGTCATAGGGCCCGCACTCTGCGATCGCACGCTCGAACGCGCGGAACAGCTTACGCGCCGCGGCGCTCTTCCCTTCGAGAAACTTCGCCACGGAGTAGTCGCCGCACGAGTGGCTCAAATTCCTCGCCACTAGCTTCACGCCGCACATCGGGCACTGCCACATCCGTCGCTCCTTTGTGCAATTGGCGCAGTCGTTACACGACGTTGCAACTGACCGTAGGTCCAACCGTTGCTGCCAGCTCGGTCGTCGCGCGGCGATTTCGTGTTTCTTCACGGGAATCGCCGCACTTCCGTCGCTTCGGTCTCCGCGTCACTTGATAGTCTATGCTCTGCGCAGGAAGAGCTGCAGCCCCTGCATGAATGTCCGCAGGGACGTCGCCGGGCGGGATGTCGCCGGTTGTCGCTTGGAGATCCGCCCCCTGAATCGAGGGACTCCAAGCCGGCGCGGTGCTAACATGCACGGTCAGGCGTCCCTGTGCGCGCGGCGATGCACTACTTCTTCCGAGTCGCTCTTCGCAGCAAGAGGCGAAAGGTCCGAAGGAGGCCGCAATCGATGACACTTCGGGCTAAATCACTCATGCCGTTCGGCTTGGTACTCTTCCTTGGTTCCTGGATGCCTGCACTCGCGCAGGACTTCACGTTTGCGCTGGATAGCCAGGAGGCGTTCTACGATCCGATCGATGGCGCTGCATCCTTCGCGCTGCTCGCTACGATCGACGAGGATGTTCCCGCCGGATTGGAACCTTCCTCCGTCTTTGCAGTCAGTTACAATCTAGCGCACGACGGCGACATTCTGGAGGCCACCGGCGTAGATTTCGCGCCATGGGTCGATGCTCTCAATTTCGGCGCGGGACCCACATACATAGATCTGGATCTCGCCGCCAATGGCGGTGACGGCTTATCGCTGCTTATCGCTTTCTCGTACATCGAGGCGATGCAGCCGACGTGCGAGGATCCGATCGGAGTCGCTGCCATCTCCTACGAAACAGTAGCGGCTAGCTTGATCGCGGACACGGTGGGTGTATCCACCGATGTTACATGGACGGAGATTCCGGTTGGGATTGATCTCGGAAACTTCCTCGCTTTCGACGATTCCTTCGACCCCATTACGCCGGAGTTCGTGAGCGGGACGGTAGCGTTGACGCCAATCGAGCCGCCGATAATTCGCGGCGACGCGAACGGCGATGGATTCGTAAATGCCCTCATCGATGCCCTCTATCTTTTGCACTGGGGATTCAAATCGGGCGCGCCGCCGCCGTGCGTCGATGCGGGCGATGTAGACGACAACGGCGAATTGCACGCAATCCTGGACTCGCTCTACTTGCTCAACTGGCAGTTCAATGCGGGACCGGCACCGCCCAGTCCCGGGCCCTTGACCTGCGGCCCCGACGAGGTCGGCGACAGCCTCGAATGCCTCACGCCGCCGCCCTGCGCGTGACGACTTCTGTGTGCTTCTTTCGCCCTAGCGCAGGCTTCAAAATGCCGCCTGCATTCGCCGGCGAGGCAAGTGGAAGGCTATTGTGATCGAGTGGTCTCCGAAGCCACGTTGGATCGCGCCCAGTACTCTGCAACTTGCGATTGTGCTGGCGTGCGTCATCTCCGCGAGCGGCTGCGGCACCGTGATCTCGAACTGCATGTTGGATGAAAGTGAATTTCCCGCCGCCTATCGAGGTACGACCCTCGATTTTCTGGCAGTCACGGATCAGTTGGGATGCTGCGGTGCGACGCCGTCTGCCTTGGAGCGCGTCTTGCTGACTCTGGACCTCCCGTTGAGCCTCGTGGCCGACACCGTCGTGCTGCCCTGGAATCTGCTACAGTGGGCTCAGTCCGAGGATTTGGAGCCGGACG
>JAKEFC010000138.1 GCA_022616235.1 Planctomycetota bacterium | reverse complement strand
GGGCTAGGCTCCGACGCCGTGAACTCGCTCACGCAGTTCTCGCTGCTCTACGAAGAGACGTCGGGAGTCAGCATCTCGAATAAGGCGTTTTACGACAGGCTCCCCAACTACGCGTTTTCGGAATTCATGAAGCAGTGCTGCGAGAGACTCCTCGCCAATCTCACCCCGAAGATCCTACGGGTCCGGAGGAAGTGGCTCCGCCAGTTCAAAGACATCGCGGTGCATGATGGAACTTCCTACGGCGTCTGCGACGAACTCGCTCGCGTGTATCCAGGCAAGTTCCGTGACCAAACCCCTGCCGCAATAGCCCTTCACTGTACGTACAGCATTCTCCGCAGCCAACCGATCTCGCTGGCGCTCACGCCCTACTGCATGAGTGAGCATCACTCGCTTCCCGACGCGAAGAACTTCGAGGGCCAGCTTGTCCTTCTCGACGCTGGATTCCTTTGGTATGCAAAATTCAAGGAATTCATGGAAAATGGCGCGGATTTCATCGTCCGTGGCAGAACGAAGCCACGAGGGACCATTCTGAAGGTTTATCACGGCCTCCCGAATTCATGGGAGGGGCGCAAGCTGCAGGACATCAAACGGCCAGCACGTAGCTTCGACGTCCTCGCCGAAGTAAGGGACGAAGCTCAGCGAAAGTACCAGTTCCGAATGGTGTTCGCGTACAACTCTGAAAAGAGGCGGCATACGGTGCTCTACACGTCGCTGTCGCGCTCGCGCTTCCGAGGAAAGAACGTAGCGCAGTTGTATCGCCTGCGCTGGCAGGTCGAGTTGTACTTCAAGGAGTGCAAGTCCTACACGGGGCTGAAGAAGTTTCAAACCGGCAAACCGCACATCGTCGAAGGCTTGGTGTGGGCGGCGGCGATGGCTTCGATCGTGAGGCGCTACCTACTGCATGCGGCGGTAGCATCGGTGCGCAAGTTTCCGTCCCAATTCCTGGGAGCTGCCCACGGCTGGCTATTGTTCGGCGACCTCGCAAGGTGCTTGGTCGGCAACCAACGAGGGCTGCCAAAGGTCGTCGAAGGAATCCTGGAGTTCCTCCGAAGAGTAGCGCTGAGGACGAATCCGAAACGGAAAAGCGATCTCACGGATCTTCTCGAGGTTAAAGCCACCTATGCTTAAGCTCATACCCATGAGGCGGAGCCTCGACACCAGGGGCCAACGCCTGAGCCGCGCCAATCGCGGAGCAGGCCGGAATTTCGACACCCGGGGGGGTAACGCCACAGCCGCGCCGATCGCGGAGCAGGCCGGAATATCGACACCAGTTCGATTGCAGTGACAGAGCGCGAGTCTGCCCCATCACGCGCCTCACACCTCATCTAGCCCTCGTGTCGAGGCTCTGCCTCGACGCGGGCGAGCCCGCGGCTCTGCCGCCGATGGCGTGACGATGCGGTGCGTGCCAGCCCGTGTAACTGAGATGCGGCGGAGCCGCGGGGGCTCGGTGTCGAGGCGGAGCCTCGACACCAGGGGCTAACGCCAGAGCCGCGCCGATCGCGAAGCATGCCGGAATTTCGACACCAGGGGGGTAACGCCACAGCCGCGACTATGGCGGAGCACGCCGGAGCCTCGACACCTGGGGTTAGCACTAGGGGCGACGTTACGGTCCCTTGCGGGATGGGCGGAGGCGCGAGCGGGCGGCGAGTGCTTGGCGGCGCGCCTCCGCGCGGCCCTCGCTGGCGCGGAGCGTTTCGCGATCTTCCGCCGCGGGCGCGGCGAGATGCTGCGCCAGTGAACGCACGGTCGGAAAACGGAACAAGTCCGTGATCGGTAGCCGTCGCCCGAGCCGCTCCTCGATGCGGCCCTGGACCCGGATCGTGAGCAGCGAATGCCCGCCGAGATCGAAGAAATTGTCCCGGACTCCAACCTCCGCCAGGCCTAGCACTTCTTGCCAGATCCCGGCGAGCGTGCGCTCGATTTCGCTCGCGGGCGGCTCGGGCGCGGCGCGCGCCGCGGGAGACTCGAGCGCGCTCGGTGCCGGCAGCGCGCGCCGATCGATCTTCCCGTTCGGCGTCCGCGGCATCGCTTCGAGCGCGATCGCGCGCCACGGGACCATGATCTCCGGCAGGTGCGCACGCAGTTCCGCGAGCACCGACTCCTCATCGGCGAACGCTCCCGCACGCAGGCAGTAGTAACCGACCAGCCTCTGATCTCCGGGAGCGTCTTCGCGCGCGACCACGACCGCCTCGTCGATGCCGGCGATCTCGCGCATGCGGCTCTCGATCTCCCCCAGCTCGATCCGATGTCCGCGGATCTTCACCTGGTGATCGACGCGCCCGAGGAAATCGAGCGTGCCGTCGGAGCGGTAGCGCATGAGGTCGCCGGTGCGGTAGATGCGCCCCGAAGTGCCCGCATCGAATGGGTTGGGCAGGAAGCGCTCGGCGGTCAACTCCGGGCGCTGGTGGTAGCCGCGCGCGACGCCATCACCGCCGATGTACAGTTCGCCGGCGACGCCGATCGGCACCGGCGACCCCGCAGCGTCGAGAAGATAGAACTTCGTGTTCGCGATCGGCCGCGGGATCGGCACGGTCCCGTCGTCCACAGCGACCAGCCCCACCGCGGACCACACCGTCGTCTCTGTCGGACCATACATGTTGTAGAGCGCGGCATGGGTCACGGCGCGCAGCTCGCGCGCGAGCGCGGGCGGAAACGCTTCGCCGCCGATGAAGATCTTGCGTAGCGGGGCGAGCGCGGCGCTCGCCGCCTTGTCGCGAAGCAGCATCGTCGCCATGGACGGCGTGCACTGCAGATGCGTGACCGCGTGCCGCCCGAGCGAGGGCGCGACGCCGTACTTCTCTTCGTCCTCGGCGGGCCGGCGCGCGTTCGCGTTCGCGCGCAGCTCGTCCAGGTGCCGCAGCGAAGCGAGGACCTGCTCGGATTCCACGCCGAAGTCGATCAAGCACGCGATCTCATCGACGCCGATCTCCTTGAGGCGGTCGACCATCTCGATGCAACGCTCCGGCGTGCCGAAGAGTCCGCTCGTCTCGTAGTAGCGCGAGAAGGAATACTCGAGCAGCGCGTCGCGGTCCTCCGCGTTCAACCCCGAGAGGTCGATCTTGTTCTCCGGCACCTGCTCGCCGCGCGAGCGGCGAAATGCCGTCCAGCTTGACACGAAGTCCTGAATCAGGCTGAGAGAGGTGGCAAGATAGCGCTTCATCGGCTCGCGGACCGCTTCGCGCACTTCCTCGTCGTTCGAGCCGACATAGGTGTGCAGCATGAGCGTCACCACGCCCGCACTCCCACCGGCGCCGTGGCCCGCGGCGGCGAAGCTGTCGCGGTACGCGCGGATCTTCTCCGCGAGATCCTCGACCGTTTGCCCGAGGAGGTGCGTGAGGACGTTGGCGCCGATCTCTCCCGCCTTGCGATAGGTATCGACGTTGCCCGCCGTCGTGATCCACGTCGGCAGCTCCTTCTGAATCGGGCGCGGCAGAGTGCGGACCGCGACGTCGTCCCCCTTCGCGTTTTTTAGGGTCATCGCTTCGCCGCGCCAGAGGCGCTGCACCTGCTCGATCTGGGAGTAGAGTTCCGTGCGCCGATTCTCGTAGCGTTCGGGCGCGAGCACGAAGTCGTTCGGCTGCCATCCGGAAGCGAAGGAGATCCCGACGCGGCCGCGGGACACGTTGTCCACGAGCGCCCATTCCTCCGCGATGCGGAGCGGATGGTGGAGCGGCGCCACGACGCTGCCGGCGCGGATCCGCACGCGTTCGGTCAACGCCGCGACGATGCCGGCGGTCACCGATGGATTCGGATAGAGCCCGCCGAAGGCGTGGAAGTGGCGCTCGGGCGTCCACACCGCATGGAAGCCGTGGCGGTCCGCGAATTTCGCTCCCTCGACGAGCAGGCGATACTTTTCGGCGCCCGCATCCTGATCCTCCGCGCTCGCGAAATAGAAGAGGCTGAACTCGATCGTGCGCTCGGGATGGCGCGTCACGGGCGCGCGCGTCGCGCGGCGATCGACCCCCTCCGCGTACAGGACCACGTGGAATCCGCGCGCGAGGGTCCAGAAGATCTCGAGTACGGAGATGTCGAAGGAGAGCGACGTCACCGAGAGCCAGACGCCCGCTTCGTCGCGCGGGGCTGCGCGCTCGCCTTCGCCGATTCGCGCATCCATGGCCCAAAGAAAATTCACGACGTTTCTGTGTTCCACCATGACACCCTTCGGCCGTCCTGTGGAGCCGGAGGTATAGATCAGATAGGCGAGGCTTTGGGGGCGCGCGCTCGGCGCCGGATTCTGCGCGGGGCACGCGTCGAGGATCGACCGCGTCTGGGAGTCGTCGACGTAGACGATGGTGCCGCGGTATTCATCCAGGCTCCCGCGGAGTGATTCTTGCGTGATGAGAACACGCGCGCCCGAGTCTTCGAGCATGAAGGCGAGGCGCTCGCGCGGATAAAGCGGGTCGAGCGGGAGGTACGCGCCCCCCGCTTTCAGCACGGCGAGCACCGCGACCACCATGTCGAGGGAGCGCTCGAGCTGGATGCCGGCGACGACCTCCGGGCCGACTCCGATCGACCGCAGGTGATGCGCCAACCGGTTCGCGCGCCGGTTCAATTCCTCGTACGAAAGCGACTGATCGCGGCAAGTGAGCGCGACCGCCGCCGGCGTGCGCGCGGCTTGCGCCTCGAATCCCTCGTGGACGCACTCGCCGCGCGGATAGTCGGCGGCCGTCGCGTTCCACTGCTCGAGGACCTGCCGCGATTCATCGCCCGTGAGGAGCGACACGCTGCGGAGGCGGCGCGCGGGATCCTCCACGAACGCGCCGAGCGCCGCGGCGAGGTGCTGGAGCAAGCGTTGCACGGCGTCCTCGGAGAAGCGCGGCGTATCGAACGCGATACGGAGCAAAAGCTCGCGCTCGCCGTAGCCGTAGAGCGTGAGCGGAAAGCCCGTGTGCTCGCGCAACACGAAGTCGCGCGCCGACCAGGCGCCGCCCGGCGCGCGCATGGCGGTCCCCAGCTCCGCGTGGTCGTAGACGAAGAGAGTCTCGAAGAGCGGCGTCCCGTGCGGCACTTCCGCCCAACCCATCACCTGCACGAGCGGCGTATTCTCGTGCGGGCGCACCGCGATCTGCTGGTCGCGCAAGTCGCGGAGCCAGGCGCGGACCTCTGCCTCGGGCGGAATGCGCACGCGGACGGGAAGAGTGTTGATGAACACGCCGACCATGCGATCCGCGCCCGGAATTGTGGAATTGCGGCACGCGCGCGTGGCGCCGAAGATGACGTCATCCTCGCCGCTGTAGCGCGCGAGGAGCAGCGCCCACGCGCCTTGCACCAGCGTATTCAGAGTGAGGCCCTGCTCCTTCGCGAAGGCGTGGAGGCGCTCGCTCAGCGCGCGCGGCAATCGCAGTTCCGAGGAGCCGCGCGCCTGTGCCGCGCCTTCCTGCGCCGCGTCGCGCGCCGCGGGGAGCGGCGTCGCGTGCTTGAAGCCGCGCAGGAGCTGGCGCCAGAAGGACTCGGCGCCTCGAAACTCGCGCCCGCGCCACCAGTCGATGTATTCGGCGTAGCGCTTGGGCAAATCGCCGGGGAGCGCTTCACTCCGGCGGATCGCATCGTAGTGGCGAAAGAGATCCTCGAGAACGAGCGGGAATGAGCGGCCATCCATGATGATGTGATGGAAGGTCCACACGCAGCGGAAGGACGCCGCACCGAAGCGGATCAGCGCCACGCGCGCCACCGGCGCGCGCGTGAGGTCGAAGCCGCCGCGGCGAGCGTCCGCGATGTAGGCTTCGAGGCGACGCTCCCGATCGCCGGCATCGGCATCGCTCCAGTCAAGTTCCTCCCAGGGAAGCTCGACCTCGTCGAATACCTCCTGCACGGGCTCATCGAGACCGCTCCAGCGGAACGCGACGCGGAAATTGCCGTGGCGAGCGACGATCGCACGCCACGCCGCCTGAAACGCGGCGGTATCGAGCTTCTCCTCCAGCGTGCAGACGATCTGCTCGATGTCGACGCCGCGATGCCCCTGAGAGAGGTGATGGTAGAGCATCCCCTGTTGCATGGGGCAGAGTGGGAAAGCACTTCCCGCGCGGCTGCTCATCGGCGTACCTTCTCTACATGTTCCCGTGCTCGACGAATGGCGGTCTTTGCGATGATTCCATAGCATCCCGCTGCGCGTCCATAGGAATTAGGGAGATCGGCGGTCGCCGAGATCGAGTGGCCGCGCGAAGGATGGTTCGCTCCATCGGCGCGCAAGCGATCCGCCGAACGGTGCAGCGATTCGTGGCAGGACTACCCTAGCAATGACTCGTTCTGGTGCGGGACCGCTCCCGTTCACACGTCGATGAGCGAATGGTCGGCAACTCGCCGCACCGTGATCACGTAGTTCTTGATCACGAAACCGACGAAGAGGATCGCGACGCCGATGCCGATGGCTTGTCCCGCGCCGAGTCGCACCGATCCACCGAGGCCAACGAAGAAGAGAGTCAAGCCGACGAGTCCGAAGAGGAGCCCGACGCTCGATTCCGCGCAGAGGCACTTCATACGGATGCGGTCGCCCCCCGCTCGCCGTCCGGCGAGCCTCCTCGTCGCGACTCCCAGGAGATCACGCACGAGCCCCTGGGCGAGCAGCAAGATGGCGCCGTAGGCGATCCAGCCCCCTAGCGCCATCTCGAACGCGCGGCCTCGAAGCGCAAGGGCACAGGTCGCGCCGGCGATCACTATTACTCCAAGCTCCACGGCTTCCGCGCGTTTCATCGATCGCTCCTCATCGAATAAGTCTCTCATCGAGCGTAACATCGAGGCGAAGGCCGCGCACGGCGACGCCAGTCACTCCACCACGCGGGCGGTGACGAAGATCACGAGGTCCCGGACCTGTTGCTCCTCTTCATCGCGCCGGAAGAGGCGGCCGAGGAGCGGGATGCTGCCGAGGAGGGGCACCTGCCGCACGACCGTGCGCGCGACCTTCGTCTTCAGTCCGCCGAGCACCGCCGTGGCGCCGGCGGGCAGCGCGAGCTGCGTGTCGATGAATCGAGTTTCGATGATCGGGCGCGCGATCGCCGGGGTAGCGACGCCTTCCACGAGCGCGCCATTCGAGATCACGATCGAGTCAACCTGCTCTCGCACCACCGGCTGAATGCGAAGTTGCACTTGGCTCGTGTCCGCGCCCACCGACGGCGTCACGTTGAGCACGATCCCGGTGAAGTTCCGGTCGTTGATGATCGCAACGAGCGCGACGTTCGCGTCGCGCGAGGTGAGCCCGTCCTGAGTCACGACCTTGGTGTCGAACACCGGCCGGTAGTCCTCCACGAAGGGCAGATTGCGCGTGATCGCGATCGTCGCGCGCGAGTTGTTCACCGCGGCGACCGCTGGAGCGGAAAGCAGCTCCGTGTCCTCGCGCGACTCGAGCGCGCGGAGGAGCACGCGAAAGCGTGGCTCGCTCATGATGCCGAGCACGGAGAAATTGAGCCCCGCGGCATCGCCCGCCACGAGCGGCGGTACGCCGAAGGTGGTACTCGAGTCCGCGCCGATCGCCGTCAGGGTCTCGCGCGCCTGGTTCGTGTTCAGCGTGAAGTCCTCGAGCAGGCCCAGCTCCGCGCCCAACGCGCGCGCCGCGCCCTCGGCGATCTCCACGAAGCGCGTCTCGATCTCGACGAGCACCGGATCCGCGCAGAGGAGATCGAGGCACGCCTCGATTTCGTCGAGCGCCGCCGAGCTGCTCCGCACGAAGAGCAGGTTCCGGCGCTGGTCGAGGAACCAAGCGGATCCCGGCGGCCACGACACGATCGTCTCGATCTTCTCGAGGAAGAGCTGCAAGTGCGACTTCGGCGGCGCCGCCGCGGGCTGATAGACCTCCTCTCCGCCTTCCTCGCGCTGGCTTCGCGACACGAAGGAGAGCTGGCGCAGGGAGTCGAAGTCGGCGGCCTGCTCCGCGGCGTCGAGGCCGCGCGGGAGCGGATAGATCAAGAGAGCGAGGCGCGGCCCGGCCGCTGCGGTCACACGCAAGAGCGCGCCCTTTCGCTCCATGCGCACCGAGAATGCGTGCTCGAGGTGCGCGAGCAGCTCGTCGAGCGGCAGATTCGCGACCTCCATCGTCACCGTCATCCCCTCGAGGACTCCGTCGTTGACGACGAGATTCAATCTCAGCTCGCGCGCGATCGCGGCGAGCGCATCTTCGAGCGGCGCCGCGTCGAGGCTGAGCGCGACCTGCTTCCGGGACAGGTCGTCCGCGGGGGCGCGCTCCTCGCCGAGACGGCGCGGCGCCGCCTCGCGCCGTCGCCCGCCGTTGACTTTGCTTCGCGGCGCGCTTGCCGCCGTCGCGCGCGGCGCCGCACCGCGCTCTGGTTTGCCCGGATCGGCCGCGCGCTCTCCGTTTCCGGTCGCGCAGCCGACCGCCGCAAGCAAGATCGCGATCAATACGGCACGCGCGTCGAGCACTACCCCTCCTCCTCGCCGCGGCAGGAGCCAACGCCGTGCCACATTC
>JAKEFC010000137.1 GCA_022616235.1 Planctomycetota bacterium | reverse complement strand
GCTCCAGGCCGATAGCTCACGCCAAGTGAGGTGCTGGCGCGTACGGCGGTCGAGTAGTTCCCTCATGTGCTGCGGGCTGTGGCGCGTTCGTCTCATGCACCAAAAGATGCCGCAACCACAGCCGTCATGTCGAGGTGGGGTTCATAGGACGTTTACTGACAATCTGCGTCCCAGCGACAATTGTTGTTCAACAATTCCCGACAGGGGCACGACCGGGGGCGCGGGCGCCGCGTGCGGCCGCGACAGCGGCCACAGCCGCTCATTCACCGCGCGCGCCGGAGGGCCACTTTCCTTGAGCCAGGTAGTAGCAGCGCCAGCGCGCGCGATCCCACGCGCCAACCATGCCGCGCGCGAGCGATCCGCGCGTCACCTTGCGATACACGATGTACTTCTGAAAACTCTCGACGCGGGCGAAACCCAGCGCGCGAGTGCGGGCACGTATCGGAAACTTGCTGCGCAGCAAGTGAAAGGGACGATTCGCGTCGGGCTTCGACGCGATCACGTCGAAGACGAGGATGCCCCCGGGGGCAAGCGCGTCGCGAAGCTCGCGCAAGGTCGAGATGGGGTCAGGCACGTGCTCGAGCACGTCGATCGCGGAGATCAAGTCATAGCTCTCCCGGGGAATTTTCTCCGCATTGAGATCGAGGAAACTCCCCGCGAGGCCTCGCTTCGCGAAGCGCCAGCGCGCAAACGCCTGCAGCACGCTCGAGACGTCCGCGACGGTCACCTCCAGCCCCTCGCGCGCGAGCAGGATCCCGTTCGTTCCGATGCCGCCGCCGAAATCGAGGTAGCTCTTCGCTCGAAAGCGCCGGGCGACGTCGATGAGTCGGGCGTTCCACGCGGGCGCGGTTCCGTCTTGGAGCGCGTGCCAGGACATCAGCTCGAAGAGATATGCCTCGCACCGATCGTAGAACTCCCGGAGCCCCGCTTGCGTTCGACGATCCGCGGCGTACCAAGCGCGACGCTCGTCCTCGAGCGCGGACTTGCAGAGTCGCTCGACCTCTTCGTGCGTCTTCCCCGTGTAGAGCGACAGCTCCTCCAGGCAGCTCGCGCGCGGATCCGTGGAGCCCGGAAGCAGGTAGGCGGCAAGCCAGAGCCGCTCGAGCTTCGGAGTGGGATGCTCTGCCGTAGGCCGACTCCTCCCGAAACGATGCCTCAATTCAGGTCTGGGTCGTGCGGCATCTCGGCGTAGAGGGAGTACCTGCCTCCGCGGTCGCGCAGCAGCTCTTGCCAAAGTCTGCCAGGATCTCGGTGAAACGCGAGGCGCGTGTCGGGGTCGCGGATGATCCACGACCCTTCTCGCAGCTCTTTCTGGAGCTGACCCTTCCCCCACCCCGCATAACCGAGGAAGAATCGATAGCCTTCGAGTTCCTGCGGGCCGGAATGCAAATGGCTCAGCGTGTCATCGATGTTCGCGACGAGACCGAGGCCCGCCGCGACCTCGCGCACGACCTGCCCAGGAAATCCGACCTGCGGACTCTTCAGCACCATGAGTCTGTTCTTCTCCACGGGTCCGCCGAGGTAGATCGTGCCGGGTGCGCCCGCCGCTCGCTCGCCGAGCGCGAAGCGAGGATCGAGCCTCTCCAGGGTGAGAGGCGTGGCGCGATTCACGACCAGGCCGAGCGAGCCGTCCGCACCATGTTCGCAAATGAGGATCACGGTGCGCCGAAAATTTTCGTCCAGGAGCGATGGACTCGCTATGAGGTATTGGCCGGGTGCAATCTTGAGTCGCTTCACATGCTCCTCCGCGCCGATCTTACCTGGCCGTGCAAGGCCATGACACAAAGAGCCTTCCATGAGAAGGCTCTAGGGCTTTCGCGTGCCATGCGCCGCGCCGCTCGCATCGCGCCGCGTCACTCCGCGGGGGCGCTCGCCG
Source organism: Planctomycetota bacterium (assembly GCA_022616235.1). Taxonomy (GTDB): domain Bacteria; phylum Planctomycetota; class UBA8108; order UBA1146; family JAKEFC01; genus JAKEFC01. Next base: position 9,056 of record JAKEFC010000137.1, on the reverse strand, counting down.
CCTCGGGGGCGGCCAGCGCGGCGTGCAGCCGAGCGAGCGAGATCACGTCCGTTCGGTTGTGCGCGAGCACCGGCTCGAGGTGGCGCGTGTCGCGGGTCGCCAGGAATTCGAGGAAGCGCAGCGGAACTTCGGCGCCGCCGACGTCGCCCCCATCCCGCGCCATGCCGATGACCTCGCGCTCGACGGTTCCCAGCCGGTAGTCTTGCAGGCGTTTCTTGAAGCGGCGGCGCACGGCGTGCAGGAGATCGGTGTGGCGCGGCGCCGGCTCCGGCTCTGCGAGCGCGTGATAGCGGCGGCGGCGCCGGAGGAGCGGGAGATCGAAGGAACTGCCGTTGTAGGTCAGGATCCGATCGTGCACGGCGAACCATCGGGCGGTCTCGATCAAGAGAGCCCGCTCCTCCACTACGTTCGCCGCGACGAGCTGGATCAGACGCCAGCGCTCCCCCTCCGATGTGAGGAAGCCGGCGAGAAACACCGCATCCGCCCCGCCCAGCCCCGTCGCCTCCAGGTCGAAGCAGAGCAAACGCTCTTCGCCATGCGTTCGCGCGGCGACGCCGCACTCCTCATCCGTGAGCGCCCGGTCGATGGCGAGTGTGAGCGCCAAACCCGCGGCGGGTGCTTCGCCCAATCGAGTAGCGAAGAGCGGCGGCGGCGAAGCCGCTCCCGCGCCGCTCGCCGCTTCTCGCGCCTCCCGCAGCCGCCGGCGCAGGCTCTTCATCGCCGCTACGATTCGTCTTCGAGGCGACGGATCGCCTTTCGCACCTTGCGCTCCGTGCGCGGATCCAATTCCGGCGGCGGCGCCTGCGGCGAAGCCGGCAACGTCGCGGGAATTCCCGCGAGCACTGGCACGTAGCGTTCGCGCCCGAGCAGCATGTGGAGGAGAAATCGGGCGGCTTCCTTGGGGTACGGAAATTCGAGGATGCTCGGCTCCATGTAGGTCTCGACGCGCGTGCTACCGGGGAGCACGCAGGATGGGCAGCCGGCTCGGCATGGACACTGCACGAGCGCTTCGAGGGTCGCTTCCAACACCGCCGCATACTGCTCGTAGCCGACCTCCGAGTAGCCGATCCCTCCCGGATACATGTCGTAGAGGTAGATCCTCTTGCCGTCGATGAACGTATCGATGTCGGCGGGATCGCACATCGCGCGGATGGAGAGCATCTCGCGAAAGAGTCGCGCCAGACCGTGGAGCCCGGCGCTCAAGAAGTCGGCGCCGAAGGGTGCGCATTCCGCGATCGCGCTCGGTTCGAGGTCGAGCGCCAGCGCCACGGTGTCCAGCTCGAGGGGCGGGACCGCGACGGGACCGTAGCCGACGTTCTCGAGAGAGTGGAATCGCACCTTCTTGTAGCCCGTGAGACGGCTCAGGACATCGACCTCTGCGAGCGCGAGCCGCGCCTGTTCGACCGCTTTCGACTCCCATTCTTCCGTGATCGTCACGCTCTTTTGGACGAGCGCCTGCGTGTAGTAGCCCGTATCCATCCGCCGTATCTTCACGATGCGGTTTTCGATGTCCATCAGCTCCACGAGGAAGGTATCCGTGCGGTGGATGTAGACCGCGCCCTCATAAAGAGAGAACAGACCCGCGACGTAATCCAACTCGCCGACGATGCGCTCGGCTCCCAACTCGTAGATGGTCCAATTCTCATCCGAGATGCTGCGCAGCTTCACTCCCGCCGCGGGGTAGCCGCGCTCGACGAAGTACCAGCGGCCATCCGCCTCCTTCAGCCGTCCTTCCTCGCCGATCACCGCGAGGATCGCGCGCAAGTCCGCGCCGAACCACGCCGCATCCTCCTCGCCGAGGGGCAGCTCGTAGGCAGCGCACACGAGGTGGCGGACCAGCACGTAAGGATTCGACCACTCCGCGGTCGCGTGCTCCGGGCTCTGCTCGAAGAGCGCAGCGGGATGGCGCATGAAGTACTGATCGACCGGCTCTTGGCCGCCGATGAGGAACACCGCGGAGGCGCCGTTTCGCCGCCCGGCACGCCCCGCCTGCTGTAAGAACGAAGCGACCGAGCCGGGCCAGCCCGCGATGATGCAGCTATCGAGCGCGCCGATGTCGATCCCGAGTTCGAGCGCGTTCGTCGCGACGACCCCGCCCAGTTCGCCGCCAAACAGCTTGCGCTCGATCTCCCGCCGTTCGTTTGGCAGGTAGCCGCCGCGGTAGGCTTCGAGCCGCGCGCCCACGTCGTCCATGCCGGGGCGCTCCCGCGCGCGTTCCCGTACGTAGCGCAAGATCAATTCGACGGTGTTGCGCGTGCGGCCGAAACAAATCGCTTTCGCGCCGGAGCGCACCAGCTCCGGCAGCAGCCGCACCGCGACCGACGGAGCGCCCTTGCGATGCAGCTCGCCGTCGCGCCCTTCGACGAGCGGCGGATTCCAAAGGAAATAGGTCTTCTCGCCGCGGGGCGCGCCATCGCCCGTAACCACCTCCACCGGCACGCCGAGCAGGCGCTCCGCGTGCGCGCCGGGGTTGGCGATCGTCGCCGACGCGCCGATGAAGATCGGGTCGGATCCGTGATGGCGCGCGAGGCGGCGGAGCCGCCGGAGCACGTTGCCGGCGTGCGAGCCGAAGATCCCGCGCAGCGTGTGCAGCTCGTCCACGACGACGAATCGGAGGTTGCGGAATAGCCCTCCCCAGCCGCCGTGATGGGGCAAGATCGAGGCGTGAAGCATGTCCGGGTTCGTGATGATGATGCGGCCGTTCCGGCGCAGCCGCCGCCGCAGCACCGGCTCCGTGTCTCCATCGTAGATCCCCGCCTCGGCGGAGATTCCGAGCTGCGCGATCCACGCGCCGAGCGCGCGCATCTGGTCCTGCGAGAGGGCTTTGGTCGGGAATAGATAGAGCGCGTAGGCATTGTCGCGGCCCAGCATCGCGTCGAGCACGGGAAGGTTGTAGCAGAGCGACTTGCCGCTCGCGGTGGAAGACGCGACCACGACGTGGCGCCCCGCCTGCACGTGCCGGATCGCTTCTCCCTGGTGGCTCCAGAGGGGCCACATCCCGCGCGAACGCAAGGCCTCCAAGACGCGGGGGTCGAGCGCGAGGTCCCCATCGTCGAAGCGCGCGGCGCGCGGCGGCTCGACGTGCACCGCGCAGATCTCGCCGGCGCGCGCGACCTTGCGCCGGATCCGATCGAGCGCGACGGAGAGCGCGCCGGCACCTCCCGCGTTCGGTGCGCCGGCGCAGTCCGCCGGCGCGCCCAGGATGGAAAGGGGCAGTTCTCCTTCGGCGTCCCAAGGCGGCGCCGCATCGATACGCCGAATCACGTGCGATCCTCCCGCCGCTCGTCCCGGGAGCGGCCCATCCCGCGGCGCACCCTAACATCTCACCTTTGGATCGTCCAGCGGGCGATGGCGGTGGCGCGAATTCTGCGCTCGGACAAGGGCAGCAGGCTATGATCACGAACATCATGCACTACGCCGAACACGCCACCGATCCCGCCCACCGCGCGTTCATCGACAGCGTATGGTCGCTCGATTCCGCGGATGCCGCGTTTGCCGGCGAGCCGAGCGCCGTGCTGCCGGACGCTTGCGTGGAGATCGTCTTGCCGCTCGCGGCGGACGAGATACGCATCGGATTCGGCGGCGCACAAGTGACGCTAGGCGCGGACTGCCCTTTCGTGGTCGGCGCGCTCTCGCAGCCGCTCGGAACCGCATACTGGGGAAGGACTACGTTGCTCGCCGTGCGCCTCGACCTGCGCGCGGCAGCACGCGTATTCGGTAGCGATCTCGCGCAGTTCGCCGGCGGAGCGGCGCCTCTCGCCGCGCTCTCGTCCTCCCTCGCGCGCGAAGTCTCGGCCGCCGCCGGCGAAGCGAGCAGGGCGGTCGCCGCCTCCCGGCTCGCGCGCGTGGTGGCGGGCGCGGTACGCCGGCGCGCGGGAGCCGATGCGCGCCTGGAGCGCGCGCTCTTGGCGCTCGGCGCAACGAGCGGGAAGGTTTCCATCTCGTCGCTCGCGCGGGACGCGGCCATTTCATCCCGCCAACTCGATCGCGTGTTTCACCGCTGGATCGGTCTCGGACCGAAGACGGTGGCGCGCATCATGCGCTTCCGGAGCGCGTGGGAGATCGCGGAACGCGGCCGGGACCTGACCTGGGCGGCGATCGCGGCCAGCGCCGGATATGCCGATCAATCGCACCTCGTGCGGGATTTCCGCGAGTTCGCCGGAGGGCCCCCGACCGAAGCGCTCCCACTGCCGAGCTGATCGTTCCGGCGCCCGGGGGCAATGTCCAATTCGTTCAAGACAGTTCGGGGGCAGAGCCGCATGATTCCGGCGACGCGAGCGCTCGCCGCGCCTCTCGTACGGAAACGCGGAGCGCTGCAAGTACACGCTACGACCATGAAGGAGTAAGGATCATGCTGGCGAACATCGTCCTCGCCGCGCTTTTCGGCGGATTGGCATTCTTCGTCTGGAGCGCGATCTCGTGGATGGCGCTCCCGTGGCATCGCGGGCAGTACATGGAATTCGCGGATGAGGACGCAGTCGCGGCGGCGATCGTCGCGAACGCTCCCACCTCGGGGCTCTACGGGCTGCCGGAGACCCCGAAGGCTCCGCCCGGCGCGACCGCGGAGCAGGCGAAGGCCGCCGAGGAAGCCCTGTGGGCCAAGATGCAGAGCGGACCCATCGTGACCGCGGTCGTGACCCGCGGAGGATTCGGCTCCCTGCCGCGGATGCTCTTCGTGGCGTTCGCGAATTCGGTCCTGGTCGCCGCCGCCTTCGCTTGGATCCTGGCGCAGGTCCCGGCAGCTTCTTACTTTCACAAGGTCGCCGTCGTGTCGCTCCTGGGAGCGACAGCCGCGCTCGCCTGCCGCGTTCCGGATTGGAATTGGCACAAGTTCCCGTTTCTCTATGCGCTCGTGGGAGTCGCCGACCTCGCCATCGGCTGGGCACTCGCCGGACTCGTGATCGCACACTTCATCAAACCTGCGCCGGGTTAGCACGCGCGGGCACCACTGGGGGCGAAGCGCTGCGAGCCGGGCGCGCTCGCCAGAAGTTTCTCGCGGGATCAGCACAGACTTGCTATCCTCCCGACCTTCCGGTCGGAGACCGCGCCGCCAGCCGGGCGCAGCGCATCCGCCGGCCGCCGCATTCGGGGAAAGCACGCGCAGGGGGATGATCCAAGACTCCCAAGTTACGTCTCGTTTTCATGCGCATGCCGTGCGCACGCGCCTGCTTTCGACTTTCATGATCTGTGCGATGGCATCCTGCGGCGCGCTCGCGGGCTGCGCGGGCGCGCAACACGCGGGGGGCAGCCGATCCGTGCGCTCCGCACCCCTCGCCGATGCGTGGCGCCAGCTCGCGGACGGCGGCATCGCCTCGGCGCGGGAGCTGTTCGCGGCGTACAACACCCCGCAACAACCGCACCTCATCCGTGGCGAGGCGCTCTTCGGCCTCGGGAAGTGCGAGCTGGCCGCCACCGAACCTGCTGGGGACGCCGCGCGGGCCATCGCGCTCCTCAAGGAAGCGAGTCCGCTCCTCGCGGGCAGCGGGGCAACGGGCGCCGTCGAAACGGCACTCGCGGAAGCGTATCTCCGCCAGCGATTCTACGAGCTTGCGCGCGAGCACATGGAACGCGGCTACCATTTCTTGGATGGCACGGAGCGCGTGCGCGCCGCCGCGCTCGTCGCGATCCTCTACGAGCACGAAGGATTCGATGCGCTCGCGGCGAATTGGCGGGAGCGGGCGGGTCCCTTCGCCGATGGCGCGGAATTCACGGAGATGCGCGCCGCGATCTTGCCGCCGGCGCCGCCTCGACCAGCAGTCGCGGAGTTGCCCGCCGCGCCTCCGGCGGGAAAGAGTGCTCCGCAGCAATCGGCACTGGTCGCCAGCAAGCCCTCCGGCGCGCGAATCGTGATGCGCAAGGAGTGGGGTGCCGGCCCCCCGCGCCGCAAGCAGCTCGAACCGATGGGGCCGATCAAGTTGATCACGATTCATCATACCGCGGATGAGCAGCCGCTCGTCGCCCACTCGCTTCGCGATGTATACGACTACTTGCGGCGGTTGCAGTCGTTCCATCAAAACGGCAACCATTGGGCGGACATCGGATACCACTATCTGATCGATGCCCAAGGGCGCATCTTCGAGGGACGGCCCCTCGCCTATCAGGGCGCGCACGCGGGAAGCGGCGACCTGAACGAAGGCAACATCGGCGTGGCGCTGATCGGCGATTTCGATCGCACGAGACCGACGGCGCAACAGCTCGCGTCGATGAAGAAGCTCGTCGACCAGCTCTTGAAGTCTCACCGTTTGCCGCACGGCAAGGTGACGGCGCACTCCGCCCTCCGGGAAAAAGCGGGGCTCGGACACACCGACTGTCCGGGGCGCTACATGATGCCGCACTTTCGCCGTATGTTCGCGCCGTAGCCAGTCGCCCCGTGTCGAGGATCTGCCTCGACACCAGTGCGGGCGTCCGCGCGCGGGCGCCCGCACCGAATATGGGCGGACGGCGCCAAGGCCGGCGGCGAGGCTCCTGCGCAGAATATGCGGTAGGATCGAGGGATGCGACAACTCGCCTCCCATTACGCCCCTGGCACTCCGATTGCTCAGTACACAGCGCCGGAGCTGCGAGGGGTCCCACCTCCTAGCCTGCCTCGATACCTACCCCCGATGCTGTCCAACTCGCCTTTCGCCTCCGGCGATTTCATCCGAGAAGCATGGGGCTGCCGTGCCGCCGACGGCCTTGGATCGGCGGGAGATCGGCGCGGAAGAGTCGAGACGAATCGCAAGTAAGAGCCTTCCAAAAGCCGCTCCTGGCTTCGGAGCGGTTGTTTGGAAGGCTATTAGTCGCTGGACATCGCGGGCGGGGGCGGATCGCGGCGCTCGACGTCGTCGCGAGGATCGGGACGGGTGCGCGAGAAATATCGAGTATACGCATCGTCCTCGCGATCCTCATCTTCGGCGTCCGTGCCTGCGCCGGCGCCCGCGCCGCTCGCGGCGCTCTCCGCTTCGGAGTATTCGTTGCGCCTGCGCTTCCCGCAGCGCACGTCCTCGCGATAGTTGGCGCGCATCGCTTCGTACTGCTCGGGCGTAATGTCATCCGACTCTACCGCTTCGTTGCCGACGATCTCTCGGTGAATCTTGATCAGGAACGGGACGCACCAGCCGCAGCCGGTCCCGGCCCCGAAGCACTCCGAGACTTGCGATGCCCGCTTCGGACGGCGCTGGCGCACGAAGTTGACGACCTTGCGCTTCGTGACGTGAAAGCAGTAGCAGAGCTTGGCGTCGAGATCCATGTCTCGATCATACCTCAGAGGCTCCCCCGGCGCTTCCCGCCCGGCGCCGTGCGTGTAAACTGCGCCGCAGGAAGGAGCCATCTTGTCGTCGCCGAAATCGACCGTCCCCATGCACGACTTCCGCTCCGACACGGTGACGCGCCCCACCGCGGAGATGTACGACGCGATGCGAGAGGCTCCGCTCGGCGACGACGTATTCCGCGACGATCCGACCGTACTCGCTCTGGAGGCGGAGACCGCGAAGCTCCTCGGCACGGAAGCCGCGCTCTTCGTGCCGACGGGGACGATGGCGAACGCGATCGGCGTCGGCCTCTCCGCGCGCCCGGGGAACGAGGTGATCCTGCTGGAAGATGGGCACACCTATCTCTTCGAAGCGGGCGGCGTGTCGCGCCTCTGGGGCGCGCATCCGCGCCCTCTCGCGGCGCCGGAAGGCTGCCCCACTCCAGCGGCGGTGGAGGCGGCAGTACGCCGCGATGACCCCCACTTTCCGCGCACCAGCCTCGTCTGCCTCGAGAACACGCACAACATGCAAGGCGGCAAGGTGATCGCTCCCGCGCGATTCGCGGAGATCTCCGCGATGTGCCGGCGCCATGGCCTGCGCCTGCACCTGGATGGCGCGCGCCTGCTCAATGCTGCGGTCGCGCTGGGACTGCCGGCGGCGGATCTTACGCGCGGCGCGGACACGGTCAGCTTGTGCTTCTCGAAAGGACTCGGTTGTCCCGCCGGCTCCGCGATCGCCGGCACTGCGCGCGACATGCAGGAGGCGCTGCGTCTGCGAAAGCTGCTCGGCGGCGGCATGCGCCAAGCGGGCATCCTCGCCGCCTGCGGGCTCGTCGCGCTCCAGAACGGCTTCGCCCATCTCGCCGATGACCACCGGCGGGCTCGCGCCCTCGCGGAGGGGCTGGCGGCGCTGCCGGGAGTGACGGTGACGCCGAAACGCGTCGAGACGAATATCGTGTTCGTCGAGGTTCGTGGGAGCGATCCCGCGCGCTACCGGCAGCTCGACGAAGCGCTCCGCGCGCGCGGGGTCTGGGCCGTCAACATCATGGACCGCCGGATCCGCTTCGTCACTCACCGCGACATCGGCGACGGCGCCATCGAGGCCGCCATCGATGCGGTTGCAAAGCTCGCCAGGGAAGGCATTTAGGGCGACGGCGGCGGCGGCTTCGAAGAGAGCCGCCCCGCTCCGCGGCGCCTTCGAATTGGGCCCAGGTTTCGCCGCGGTTTCCGAGGCGACGGCCGCCGGAGATACTGGTACTGTCCGCCCGATGATGATTCCCGTGCTTCGCGCATCGCACGCGCCGCAGGGCTCGCGCGAGGGGTATGATGCAAGATTGGCTGTCCGCGGAATGCTCTAGTTGCCGGCCGCCGGCGTTGCGAGACTCGACATGGCAAAAGACCCACCGCCTCCTCCATCGCGACCGCGGCGCTTCCCCTACGAGGCGACGCCGCCGGTTCCCGATCCCACGGCCACGCCGGCCGCGTCCGGCCCCCCGCCGCAGCCGTGCGAACTCGCGGCCGTTGTCGACGCCGCGCGGAGCGGCGACGCGGAAGCGTTCCATGAGCTGGTGCGGCGCTTCGAGCGGCTCGTTTTCAAGATCGCGTGGCACAAGTGCAGAGACCAGGCCGATGCGGAAGACCTGGCCCAGGAGATCTTCCTCCACGCGTTTCGGTCGCTCCCCTTCCTGCGGGACGCGCGCGCGTTCACGGGCTGGCTGATCTCGCTCTCGCACAACCGTGCGAACCGCTATTGTCGCCGCCGCCAGCGAAACATCGTCGTTCTCGAAGAGGCGCGACGCGCCCTGGCCGAGCGTGCGAGCGCGAGCGC
>JAKEFC010000012.1 GCA_022616235.1 Planctomycetota bacterium | reverse complement strand
GCGAACTCGCGGAGATCCTCGCGGACCAATCCGTGCTCGCCGCGCGCTGCCCGCCGCGCGAGTACGCGACGCTTCTCAGCCGGGTCGCGGAGGAGCGCCTCGCTAGACCTCTGCCGCCCTTTGCCGTCGGATTGTTCGGAACCCGCGCACACCTGGAAGGTAGGATTCGTATGATCCTCGCGTCGAACCCCGCCGCGCGCCGCCGTCCGTCGAAGATGTTCGCTTGCCTCGCCGCCGCCGCCGCGCTTTTCATCGGCATCTTCGTGCTCTCCTACCCGCTCGTCGGGCTCGCCCAGGAGCGCCGGGCCCCGGAGCCGCCGACCGCCGCCGCACCGCAGCCTCCCCAACTGGAGACGCCGCGCGTCGCCCCTCCGAGCGATGGCGAGCGCAAGCGGAGCGCGGAATTCCGCATCGCGGAGCTGGAGGAAGAGCTGGAGCGCGTGCAGTTGGAGATCGAGGAGAAGGAGATCGCCCGCCTCCGCAGCGAGTACGAACGGGACAGAGTCCGCGGCGAGGGCGATGCCACGGAAGATCCGTATCGGCGCGCGGAGCTGGAAGCTGAGCTGGCAAAGATGCGAGCGAATCACCTGCGCGCGAAGATCGAACGCGAGCGCGAACGCGCGTTCCAGTCCCGCCTGGAGCGCGAGGAACTGGAATCGATCGCAGCGGAAGAAAAGGCACTGCAATACGGAGATCGTAATCGCTCGTACGAGGAAGCGGTGAAAGCACTGGAGCTGATGAAGCAAATGAAGCCGCTGGAGGAACTGCACGCACTCGCCGAATCCGCGCTGGGCGGCGACGCCGACCTCCGCGCGCTCGTGCAGGCACTCGCAGAGCAGGTCCGGGACCTCGCCGGCAAGGTCGAGGAGCTGGCGGGCCGCGACGGCACCGGCGCGCAGGTGGTCGAGATCGACGGCAACAAGGTTGCGTCCGGAAATGCCTACATCGTGGATGACAAGGGCAAGTCGCTCCTCGTGACCAAGGGGTTCGATCCGGAGGGCAGGGACGGTTCCGTGATCGTAGTCCGCAAGCGCGATCAAGAACGGATCACCGAACTGGAAGCGGCTCTCGCCGCCGAGCGCGCGGAGCGTAAGGAGCTGGAGGAAGAAGTCGGCGGACTCCGGCGCGCCCTCGAAGAGAGCCGACGGGAGATGGACGAGTTGCGCAAGGCGAAGTCCGGCCCGCGCTGATTCCGCGCGGCGCACCGACCGCACGCACGGCGACGCGGGGAGCCGGCGGCATCCGCCGCCTGCTCCCGGCGCTTCTCCGCGCGCTCGCCGCCCCCTCCTGGACTCTGCTATAGTCTCCCGCTCGCGGCTCCAAACGCGATCTCTTTCCTCCCATCACCAAAAGGGCGGGGCAACGGTGGCGACTCCAACGGCGATGCCGGCCGAGCGCATGGCCGCGACGACCCCCGCGCCGCCGCCTGAGAACGGCGCCCCGCGCCCTTACTTCGGCTTCGTCATCGACAACCGCCGCTGCATCGGCTGCCACGCTTGCACGGTCGCGTGCAAGGCCGAGCATTCGGATCCCATCGGGGTCAACAAGACCTGGGTGCAATACATCGAGAAGGGGATCTTCCCGCACACGACCCGCGCCTTTCACGTCCTGCGCTGCAACCACTGCGCGGACGCGCCTTGCGTGGAGATCTGTCCGACCGCCTCCCTCGCCACCCGCAGGGACGGGATCGTCGACTTCGACCCCGGGCGCTGCATAGGCTGCAAAGCCTGCATGCAGGCCTGTCCCTACGACGCGATCGCGCTCCTGCCCGAGGAGAAGACCGCGACGAAGTGCAACTACTGCGCGCACCGCGTCGACGCCGGGCGCGAGCCCGCGTGCGTCGTCGTGTGCCCGGTCGAAGCGATCGTCGCCGGCGACCTGAACGATCCCGCTTCGCGGATCGCGCGCCTCGTCGCCACGCAGCCGGCGATCGTGCGCAAGCCGGAAAAGGGGACGCGGCCCAAGCTCTATTACATCGACGGCGACGCGGATGCGCTCGACCCATCGAAGTCCGCGCGCTCCACGATGACGATGTGGGGGAGCCGCCCGCGCGATGCGGTCGACGATGCCCCCGCGACCGGCCGCAAGGAGCGCGCGCGCGGGGCGCCGCGCCGCACCTACGACATCCCGCAGCGCCACGCCGCGAGCTGGGGGTGGAAGGTGTCGGCGTATCTCTTCACGAAGTCGATCGCGGCCGGCGCGTTCCTCGCGGCGTTCTCCGCCTCGCTTTCGCTCGGCTCCGCCGGCGCGGCGCGCCTCGTGGAGATGGCCGCGTGGATCGCGCTCGTCGCGCTCGGAGCGACGGGGATCTTGCTCGTCGCCGATCTCGGCCGGCCGGAGCGCTTCCATTGGGTGCTCCTCCGCCCTCAGTGGCGCTCCTGGCTCGTGCGCGGCGCTTACGTCATCTCGGTCTACGGCGCGCTCCTCGCCGCGATCTTGCTCTGGCCCGCCGGCGCGAGCGCCGCCGGCGGCACGCTCGTCGCGCTCGCCGCGCTTTTTGCGGCGCTGACCGCGGCGTACTCGGGGTGGCTCTTCGCGCAGGCGAAGGGGCGCGACCTCTGGCAATCGCCGCTCTCGCCGCTCCATCTGCTCGTGCAAGCGTTCGCGGCGGGGAGCGCCGCACTCCTGCCGTTCGCCACGACAGGCACTCGCTCCCTACTGGAGCAGATCCTTTTCTGGTCGCTCGCGGCGAACGTCGCCCTCGTTTTCCTCGAGATCTTCGGCCGCCACTCCACGAGCGACGCCAGGCGCGCGGCGCGCATCGCGAGGAGCGGGGCGACTTCCGCGGTATTCTGGCTCGGCGTGGTCGCGATCGGCCACCTGCTTCCTGCGCTCTTCTTGCTCGCGGACGCCCCCGAGCTGGCGGGGCTTGTTGCGATCTGGGCATTGGTTGGCCTCTACTCGTACGAATACCTGTGGGTGGACGCGCCGCAGCGCATCGCGCTCGCATGACTACGCGCGCGAACGCGCCCCCCGAGAGGAGCCCCCGCTCGTGACCGATCGAAGCGAAGACGAAGCCGGCCGCCGCATTTCGCTCATCGAGCGCTTCGCGGCCGCGATCGGCATCGTGCCGCCTGCCGGCGCCGTGACACCCCCCGTGCGCCGCGCGGATGGCACGCTCTCCGCCTATCCCCCTTTCGAGCGCTGGGACGATTGGGAAGAATTGGATGCGGAGCGCAAGCCGCGGCACTACTCCCTCGTGCCGACCACTTGCTTCAATTGCGAGGCCGGCTGCGGCTTGCTCGCCTTCGTGGATCGCGAAACGGGCGCCATCGCCAAGATCGAGGGCAATCCGCTCCACCCGGGCTCGCGCGGCAGGAACTGCGCGAAGGGCCCCGCGACGCTGAATCAGGTCAACGACCCGGAGCGCATTCTCTACCCGATGCGGCAGCGCGGAGAGCGCGGCAGTGGCGACTGGGTGCGCGTCTCCTGGGAGGAAGCGCTCGATGACATAGGCGGCCGCATCCGCGACGCCCTCCGCTCCGGGCGCGGCAACGAAGTCATGTACCACGTCGGGCGCCCTGGACACGAAGGGATCATGGAGCGCCTGCTCGCCGCGTGGGGAATCGACGGCTACAACTCCCACACGAACATCTGCTCCGCGTCCGCGCGACTCGGCTACCTCCTCACGAACGGATCCGATCGCCCGAGCCCCGACTACGAGAACGCGCGCCTGATCCTGCTCTTCTCGTCGCACCTCGAGTCCGGGCACTACTTCAACCCGCACGCGCAGCGCATCATCGATGCCCGCAATCGCGGCGCGCGCCTCGTCGTCGTCGATCCGCGCTTGTCGAACAGCGCGGCCTCCGCCGATCTCTGGCTCGCTCCGAAGCCCGGCACGGAGAGCGCGCTGCTGCTTGCGGTCGTGCTACTCCTCATCAAGGGCGACCACGTGAATCACGCCTTCGTGCGCGACTGGGTGGATTGGCGCGGTTTCTTGCGCCACCGCCATCCTCGAGATCCGCTCGAGTACCCGCGCTTCCTCGCGCGCCTCGCCGAGTGCTACGCGCGCTTCACGCCGGAGTACGCGGCCGCGGAGACCGGCCTCGAAGCCGCCGACATCCGCCGCCTCGCCGCCGACGTCGCCCACGCGGGCACGCGCATCGCGGCGCACATCTGGCGCGGCACCGCGAGCGGCAACAAGTGGGGGTGGCAGGTCGCGCGCGCGCTCGCGCTCATCACCGCGCTCACCGGCGCCACCGGCGCGCGCGGCGGCACGAGCCCGCACGGCTGGCACAAGTACAAGCCGCACTATTGGCTCACGCCGCCTCCCGGCCGGAGCTGGAACGAGCTGCAATGGCCGCGCGAGTACCCCTTGTCGACCTACGAGATGTGCTTCCTCCTGCCGCACTTCCTGCTCGATGACCGCGCGCGCCTCGCCGTCTACTTCACGCGCGTCTACAACCCCGTCTGGACTCATCCGGATGGCTTCCATTGGATCCAGGCCCTCGCGGACCGCGAGCGCGTCGGATTGCACGTGGCCCTCACGCCGACGTGGAACGAGACCGCGTACTTCGCGGACTACGTGCTGCCGATGGGGCACTCGACGGAGCGCCACGACTTGCAGAGCCAGGAGACGCACGCCGGGGTATGGGTGAGCTTTCGCCAACCGGTGCGGCGCGTGCTCGCCGAGCGCCGCGGGGAAGCGCCGCGTTCGACCCTCGGCACGAATCCGGGCGAAGTGTGGGAGGAGGACGAGTTCTGGATCGACCTCACCTGGCGCATCGATCCCGAAGGCGCGCTCGGAATCCGCAAGTACTACGAGTCCCCCTATCGCGCGGGGGAGAAGCTGACGGTCGACGAATACTATCGGTGGATCTTCGAGAACGCGGTGCCCGGGCTGCCGGAGGCGGCGCGCGACGAAGGTCTGACTCCTCTCGAATATATGCGCCGCATCGGCTCCTTCGAGATCCGTCGCGACGTCTACGAGTTGCACCGGCAAGTGGTCGAAGCGAAGGGGGCCGAGCCGCCGCGGACCGACCCCGCCACCGGGATCGTCTCCGAGGGGGAGCGAGTCCTCGGGATCGAAGTCGACGGAAAGATTCGCCAGGGATTCGCCACTCCGAGCCGGCGCTTGGAGATCCACTCCGAGACGCTCGCGGAATGGGGCTTCGCGGAGCACGCGATCCCCACCTATGCGCCGAGTCACGTCGATCCCGCCACGCTGGATCCCGCGCGCGGCGAATACCTGCTAATCGCGACCTATCGCTTGCCGACCATGATCCATACCCGCTCCGGCAACGCGAAGTGGCTGAACGAGATCTCCCACGCCAACCCGGTGCTGATCCACCCCGACGATGCGGCGCGCCACGGCTTGGAGAGCGGGGCTCTCGTCCGCGTCACAACGCCGATCGGCTGGTTCGTGAATCGCGCGCTCGTCACGGACGGCATTCGCCCCGGCGTGCTCGCGTGCTCCCATCACATGGGGCGCTGGCGCCTCGAGAACGGTCCCGGATCGCGCTGGCACTCCGCGACCGTGCGCTTCGAGAATCTCGATCGCGACACGCGCCGCTTGCGGATCGTGCAGGGAAACGAGAGCTTTTCGTCGCCGGATCCGGACTCCGGCAGGATCTGGTGGAAAGAGTCGGGCGTGAACCAGAATCTCGCGTTTCCCGTTCAGCCCGACCCCGCGAGCGGGATGCACTGCTGGCACCAGCGCGTGCGCCTCGGCCCCGCGTGCGACGGCGATCGTTACGGCGACGTCGTCGTGAACCTGAAGCAGGCGCGCGAGCACTATCGCGCGTGGCTTGCCGAGAGCCGCGCCGCGCGCGGCCCGCTCCGCCGTCCGCTCTGGTTTCCGCGCCCATTGAAACCTGCGGAGTCCGCGTATCACATCGGTTAGAGTCCCGCGGAAAGCGAGGGTCGCTCTTGGATACCGGCGCGCTCTTCTTGGGGATCGCAATCGGCGGGATCGTCGGAGGAGCCCTCGCGTGGGCGCTCCAGCGCGCCGCGAACGCATCGGCATCCTCGCGACTCGAGGCCGAGAAAGCGCGGCTCGCCGAAGAGCTGCGCGGCGAGCGCGACGCCGCGGCGGCAAAGCTGCAAGTGCTCGCCGAAGCAGAAACTCGCTTTCGCGACGCATTCAAGTCGCTCGCGGCCGATGCTCTCGGCAGCAATAATCGTGCGTTCATAGATCTGGCGCGGCAAACTCTGAATGCTGTCCTCGCGGAAGCGCAGGGACACTTGGGAAAGCGTGGCGAAGAGATCGCCACACTGGTGAAGCCGCTCAAGGATTCCCTGACGACGTACGAGGAGCACCTCCGCGGCCTGGAAGAGAAACGCGAGAGAGCGTTCGGAGGCATCGAAGAGCAACTGCGTAGCGTGTCATCGACCCACCAGCAGCTTCAAAGAGAGACAAGCAATCTCGTGAACGCCCTGCGGCGACCTGAAGTACGCGGTCGTTGGGGCGAGATGACTCTCCGCAACATCGTGGAGCTTGCCGGCATGTCGGAACGCTGCGACTTCGAGTCGCAGGCGGCGGTCGCGGCGGAGGGCTCGACCGCCCGGCCGGACATGGTCATTCGCCTGCCGGGGGGGAGAACGGTCGTCGTCGACGCCAAGGCGCCCCTCGATGCCTACCTGGACTCGATTCAGTCCGACGATGAAGCGAAGCGCGCGGCGCATCTCGACAACCACGTAACGCAAGTCAGGACGCAGCTCAAGAATCTGGCATCGAAGGGTTATCAGAAGCACTTCGAGAATACTCCGGACTTCGTCGTCATGTTCATGCCGGAGAGTCCGTTCATCGCGGCAGTCGCGCGCGATCGAACGCTACTCGAGTACGGTATGAAGGAGCACGTGATCTTGGCGACTCCATCGACACTGATCGCGCTCTTGTGGACCGTGCGTTTTGGGTGGCAACAGGAAGATCTGGCGGCGAACGCGCGCGAGATCAGCCAGCTTGGCAAGGATCTGTATTCTCGACTGATCACGCTGGCGCAACATCTCCAAGCGATCGGTGGAGGCCTCGCAAGGGCGGTCGCGTCCTACAACGAAGCCGTCGGCTCACTCGAGTCGCGCGTGTTGAGCGCCGCGAGAAAATTCCGAGAGCACGGCATCGACGACGCCGGCGAGATCGAGCATGTCGTTCCCGTCGAGTCCCACTTGCGCGCGGTTCAAGCACGGGAGCTGGAGGGTCCGCCTGCCGAGGCGAGCAAGTCGCCCACGCGCCAATGATCGGCGGCGCCAGTGAGTAACCAAGATGCGCGCGCGGTCGTCTGCTTCGTCTGCAGCGGGAATCTCTGCCGGAGTCCCTTCGCGGAGGGGCTCTTTCGGCGCCTCCTGGAGGACGCCGCGCTCTTGGGCCGCGTGGCAGTCACATCCGCGGGCACCCTCGGCCAGCGCGGCCGCGGCGCGGAACCTCACGGCATCGCGGCGGCAGCGGAGCATGGCGTGGATCTCGCCGGTCACCGCTCGCGACCCCTCACGCCTGCGCTCGTCGCGGAATCGGCGGCGATCCTCGGCATGGCGGCGGAGCACGCCGCGCTGCTCCGAAAAACTTATCCGGCCCATCGCGCGAAGATCTTCCTCTTCGGCTCGTTTCCGGAGCGCCACCTCGCCGGTCCCGAGATCGCGGATCCCATGGGAAAGCCGCTTTCGGCATACCAGGCGGCGTACGCGGAGATCGCCGAGATCGCGCTCCGGATCGTCCCCCACTTCGCGACCCTCGCTCGCGGATAGCGCGTGCGGGCGGCCGCTCGGGGAGCGCCGCCCGGCTGCCAGCCGATCCCCGCGGCCCATCGTATACTCCTTCGAGGCTTCGAACGGACGATCGAAGAACGCCCATCCGATCCGAGGCGGCGCCGCTCGTTGGCGAGCGGCACCCTACGCCGCCCCGGCCCAGGGTGGGCCGCGTATGTCGATTCGCGCGATCAGCAGGCGGCGTCCCCGGAGGTTGCTTCCGTCATGCAGCTCGAACAGGGCTCTTCACGAGTTGAGTTTCACCGTCTCAACACCGATATTCCGGTCCGATACAAGTTTCTGTCCAAGACCATCGACCTCGGCACCGACCAGATCTACGAAGGAACCACCTGCCGCTTGAGCGGCGGCGGCTGCCTGCTCGTCGGAAAAGTTCCAAGCCTCAATTGGATCCCCGCGCTCCTCATGGGAAAGATCCTGGTCGGCGTCAACGTGCTCTTGCCGCAGCAGGAAGCCCCGGTCAAAGCGCTCTGTCGCGTCTCGTGGATCGAAGCGATCAGCGAAGGCAGCGACCGCCTCACCTTCGGAATCCAGTTCGTCGACATTCCGAAGGAAGGGCAAGACTTGATCACGAAGTACTTGATCAAGTCGCAGATGACCACGCACTGACCGACTCGTTTCTCCTCCGCACTTCAAGCGACGATCGGCCGCATTGCCTCCCGGAGGCACGCGGCGGCGATTTGTCCGCAATGACGCTACGAATGGACGTTTTGCTCCCGCGGTAATTCGATTACGTTTACTCGCCTTGCCCGAATCATTCATGATCCTTCTACTGCAAGCGCCGATGTGACTGCCTTGCTGCGTCGAATCCGCGCCTTCGATCCTCAACGACCTCACCAGGTCGCCTCCGGTCGAAGTCGCAGTTTCGCTTTGCCATCCAGCCACCTCGGCGCTTTCGTGACGAAGTTCATGAATGATCCGGGCTAGGGAGCTGAGTCTTGCACGACGTCTTCGTCGCCTTCCTCGTCGCCTTTCTGGCAATGGTCGGATACTTGTTCGGCGCCGAGCAGCCGCTCGCGGAGCCGCTCCCCTCGCTCGCGCTCTCGCTTTGGCTGGTCGTGCCGCTGCCCGTCCTCGGCATCGTGCTCGCCTCCTTGGCGGGGAGGCACTACCTCGCGCTCCGGCGCCGCGCCCCGCCTGCGCCCGCCGCGGCGATGTCGACCCATGCGCGGAGCCTCGCCCCGCTCTTGCTCGCGATCCCTTACTTCACGGCTGCCGGGAACTACGCGTGGGGGTGCCACGTGAAGTCGTGGATCGCGCCCCAGATACCGCTCCTCCCCGCTCTCATCACGATGAGCCCCTACCTGCTCTCCTGCGCCGCCTTCACGATCGTTCTCGCGGCGGTGGTTCATGCCGAAAGGCGCATACCCATCCCGCTCCGGTCGTGCCTGCGGCTGGAAATGCGGCTGCTCTTCGTGCCGCTCCTTCCCCTCCTCGCCATAAATTTCGTATTCGATCTCGGCTGGCTCTTCCCCGATCTCAGGATCGCGCTCGAGAGCAATGCTTACGCGAGCGCGCTCGGCCTCGCGCTGCTCTTGGGCGCCGGTCTCGTGCTCTCGCCGTTCGCGGTGCGGCTCTTCTGGCCGTCAGTGCGGCTGCCCGAGGGGCCGCTGCGCGATGCGATGAACGACCTTGCGGAGCGCTCCGGCGTGCGCTGCGGGGACATCCGCGTTTGGCGCACGTTGCACCGCGGGGTGATCAACGCCTGCATCGCCGGCGTCTTGGGCCGCTTTCGCTACATCTTCTTCACGGATGCCATGCTCGAGAGGCTCGATGCGCGCGAGCTGCTCGGCGTCTTCGCGCACGAACTCGCACACGCGAAGCTCCGCCACTTCGTGATCTTCGGCGTATTCGGCGCCACGCTGCTCCTCGCGCTCCAAGGAGCGCCGGCGCTGTTGCCGGACGACGCGGCGATCGCATGGACCATGCTGGGCGCTTGCTTCGCGGCGTTCGTATGGTTCTATTTCGGGGCGCTGTCTCGGCAGCTCGAGTCGCAGGCGGATCTCTTCGCCGCGGATCTCCTCGGTTCGGGCGAGGCATTCGCACGCGTGCTCGCGCGGCTCGGCGAATTGGTAGGAGGATCGAGCGACAAGCGCGGGTGGCGCCACCATTCGATTCCGAAGAGAATCGGAATCATCGCCGCCGCGGAGTTGGACCCCGCATTCCGGCGCAGATTCGAGCGGCGCACGAAAGCCTTCCTCGCGGCGCTCGCGCTCTTCTTCATCGGAGCGGGCATGCTGTGGTGGCTCGACGCCCGCGAGGCTGCGGCGCAGCCGGCATACATCACCGAGCGGAACCTCGCCCGCGCGTACCGCGCGGAGCGCAACGAGCGCCAGGCGCGCCCGCTTCCCGACACGCGTCGAATCGACGAACTCCGTGTACGAGAAATCCGCCACGCCGAGAGCGCGCTCGCCGCCGCGCGCGCGCAGCCCGCGGACCTGGAGTCGCGCCTCGAAATGGTCGAATACTGCGCCAGGCTTGCGGAGGAATCCGGGCTGCGGTGGCGGGTGCTCGCGCTCGAGGCGGAAGCGACGGTGCTGCGCGCCGCGCTTGTTGGCGCACCTCGCCCCTGATCTCTGAGCCCGATACTCCCCTGGCTGCGTTCGCGGGTGGTGGCAGCGGTCAGCTCGCCGCGCCGCCCTCTTCTGCAAGCCGCCCGGGCGGCAGCGCCGGAAGCTTGGAAGTTTCGATCGCCGCGCGCGTCGGTCGCGCGCTCGGCGCCGACTGGAAAGGCGCGAGCAAAAGGCCGCGCGGCACGGCAGGTTTCAGCATCAGCGTGCCGAACGGGAGGCGCCAGCCGCGCTCCGCGAGGTCCGGCAGATGCCTCTTCGCAGGCGGGTTCAAGATGGTGGCGATGCTCCCTTTGCCCTGCTCGAGCGCCGCCGGAGCGAGGAGCGGGTCGGCGAGGTAGGACTGGGGCGACGCCGCCTCCGGCGGAAAGAGCCTTGAGAGCATGCCGCGCTCCGTCCACTCGACGTCGTAGTCGAGCGCCTCGTCCGGAATCTGCTCGGTGATCCAGGGCGGCGACTGGCCTTCGCGCACCTTTACCATGAATCCAAGTTCGACGCCGCGGATCAGCACGCCGGCCGTGCGCTGCGTGATCCCCTCGGTCCGGATCGTGTCGCACAGCTCGCGATAGGCCGATTCCACGATGCCGCCGCGGCCGAGCCTGAACTCGGTGACGTCGTACGCGGAGTGCAGCGCCGCCACGAAGGCGTTCACATCGAAGTCATCGAACGCGGGGTAGATGCGAGCCGTGCTCGCAAGCGTGACGCTGAAGTCCCGCTGATTGTAGAAGTGCGCGATCGGATTGCACTCGCGGGCGACCGCGACTTCGTCTCGCAGTCGGATGAGCGCACGATAGAGGACTACGTCGCCCGCGATCGCGCCGCGGGTGCCGGCGAGGAATTCGAGCACGCCTGCTCCCTCTTCGCGACCCAAGAGCCACAGCCGAAAGCGCGTCCCCGACGGATGTTGGATCACCACGATCGGCGGCGAATGCGCGCGCAACTCGAAGATGGGGTCGAGCTTCTGCTCCTCGTCCCGGTAGAGGACCGCGATTCCGCCAACGTCGGCCCCGGCGGCGCGCACGTGGCGCAACGTCGCGTCGACCGCGGCGCGCGGCACGGCGATCACCGGACGAAACGGCGAGTGCATCGGATCGAGGCCGGCGACCACGGACCAGCGACTGCGCTCCACCGCGCCGTCCGCGCCGAATTCCTCCTGGCAAACGAAAACGCCGCGCTCGCCGAGCGGCGCCCAAACGCGATCGCACACGCCGCGAAGCAGGGTCGCCGGCGCGCGCGGGTGGGCGATCAGCCCCGGTAGACCGGCGACCGCCCTCTTCGCGTTGGCGAGCCGATCGCCTTCGCTCCGGCAGTCGAGGATCGCCCCCTCGCCGCTCGCCGGCAGATGGACGTATGGTTCGATGGGTGCGAGGCCGCTCACGTCGTGCAGTCACTCCGATGGCTCCGTGCGTTACCGTTGCAGCGCTCCTAGTCTTCGGCATCGGCGACCATCGGCGTGAAGCAATCGAGATGGCAGGGGCGCGCGCGTTATCGGATGCACGCGGTGCCCGATCGGGGCTCAGGAACGGTTGCGGCGACAAAAAAACCAGTGCCTCCGAGGAGGGAAGCACTGGTTCGATCGAATGGCAGGGCGCGACCCGGCACTTATCGAGCTTCGCGGCGCACAATCGCTTGCGCGACTGGGGTTGGTGCTGCCGCGCCTCCCGCTCCGGGCCCGCCCAGGAAGAAGGCTTAGAGATCAGCCAAGAAACGTTTCCTGGCCTCCGCCGGTTATCGATTCACCGGCACGAGCATCAATGTTCCGCCGCTCTCCTTGGCGAGCCTGCGATAGAAATCGACTCCGCCCTCGGAAGCGGACAAGTAGACGGCGTGAATCGGCACGCGGTCCACGTTGGCTTCCGCGATCGCCTTCAAGGCCGACTCCGCGGTTTCGTCGCCGCACGCGGGTCCGCCGTCGCCGACGAGCACGATCGCTTTGTTCTTCGCGCTGGATTTCGCGGCCAGCCCGAGGGCAAGGCTCAGGCCGTCGGTCAAGCAGGCGCCGCAGTGGGCCTCGAGTTCGGTGACGAAGGCGATGGCGGATTCCTTGGCGGAGTCCGTCGCCGTCTCCGGTTTCTCCCGCCACAGCGTGACTTCATCGGCGATGGCGATCAGCCCGAATTCGCTCCGCGAGGAGAGCTGCGAAATCGAGCGCTGCATCTCTTGTTTCAGGATTTCGATCTCGCCCGCCCAGCCCATGCTGCCGCTGTGGTCGAGGCACCAGAAGAACGCGTCGCCCTCGAAGTCTCCGCCGTAGAAGGAAACCACATCGCCGGGCGCAGCCTCCTCGCCGGAGCCTTTGCTTCCGTGCGGGAGGTCGAGGGGGGACCGCTCCTTGGGCGCTCCCGCCTCCTGAGCCGAGATCCAGGTGATCGCGGCGAGCAGGAGGGCGCCTAGGAGCGTGGCGATTACGGTGGCGCGTCGCATGCGAGGACGAATTGCCTTTCTCCAAGACCTAGGTTGCGGGCGGCAACGAAGCAGATGGACGGCCGCAGCCCGTCCGAACCCGCACCCGAGAACGGGCCGCATCGAATCGGCCTGGGGCCGGCGGCGGCAGGCGGCCGCCGCCTAGGCACAATGCGCAGGCGCGGGCGCCAGAGCCATGCGGAACGGAGGAAGGGAGCGGGCCCAAGAATCGCTTTTGGGCCGGGGGGCCCCGGGGCCGGAGGCTGGAGAAACGACGCCCGATCCAGGAGCAGCGTTGGATCCGGGCTTTGCTCTGCAAGACCGAGCTTGCGAAGGTTCGAGCGTCTAGTCGCCCGACAGCGGCACGTTCGTAAAGGTGCCGCCGTAGGTCTCCGCGATTTCCGTAAAGAGGTCGATACCAAATTGATCGCTCGAGATGTAGACGGTGCTGATCTTCGTGTGCTTGTAGTTCGCGACGGCGATGTCGTTCAGCACTTGCGCCGTCGTGTCGACGTAATCGCACATGGGAACGCCGTCGCCGACGAAGATGATCGTCTTGTGCCGCTTCTGGCACTTGTTGCTGAGTTCGATGGTCTCTACCGCGGCGGGAGCCATGCACGTCCAGCCCAGCGCGACCATTCCTTCGATCCAATAGGTCGCCGCAAGGCGATTGCTCACGGTCGCTTTGACGGGGTCGTGCTTGAATAGCGTGAAATTATCCGCGAAGGAGACCATTCCGAACTCGGTCCGCGCCGACAACTGCGCGATCGCATCCTTCATTTCGGCCTTGAGGATTTCCATCTTCCCGTCCCAAAGCATGCTGCCGGAACGGTCCATGAGCCAGAAGAATGCTTCCCCCTCGTACTCGGTGCCCCAGAATTGGATCACTTCCGGCGCGTCTTCTTCGCCGCCGTCATCGCCGGCCCCGCCCGACGGCAGGTCGAGCGGCCGCTTGCCGCTGCCGTCACCGTCCGTCGCAAACGAGCGTCGGTCCGCAAGGAGCAGCGATAGAAACACTGTCGTGACGAACCCCGCGATTACCGCGATGGCGATGCCTCGCATACATGCACCTCCACTTGCCGTGCGAGCGCCTGCCCCAGAACGGCCCGTGTCGGAAGAACGGCAGGCGTACGGCCAAGCGTGCCAATTATAGCGCCGAGGCCCCTCGAATCGCGGCGCGGGCAGGTTCCTCGCGGAGGGGGAGGGTGCGAGCGTAAGTGCAAATTTCGAATCCACTTAGTCCGACTAGGGCAGCTTGCGCAGTCGAGCGGGCGCGGCACGCAGAGCGCCGCTGTTGCGTTGCGGACCCATCGCCGGAAAAACTACGGCGGGAAGACTACGGCGGGAAGACTACGGTGGTTCGTGCCGAAGCGGCGTCCGGCCGCCGGCGCGCCGAAAACTAAGATAGGCCATTCGCTGCATGAATACTGCGCGCCTTCGCATCGGCATCGTGACCGTCTCCGACCGCGCGACGAGAGGCGAGTACGAGGACAAGAGCGGCCCCGCGATCCGCGTTCACCTCGCGCGAATCGTACGTACGCCATTCGACGAGATCGCGCGCCTCGTGCCCGATGAGCGGGACCTCATCGAGGCGGCGCTGCGCGAGCTGTGCGATGTGGAGCGCTGCGCGCTCGTGCTCACGACCGGCGGCACGGGACCGGCGCCGCGCGACGTCACGCCGGAAGCGACGGCGTCGATTCTGGAGAAGCCGCTCCCAGGAATGGCGGAGCGCATGCGCGCGATTTCCCTCCCCCGCGTACCGGGGGCGATGCTCTCGCGCCAGCTTGCCGGGACTCGCGGCAGTACGCTCGTAATCAACTTGCCGGGGAGTCCGGGCGCGATCGCGGACTGCCTCTATGCCGTCTTTCCTGCCATCCCCCACTGCCTGGAGCTGATCGGCGCGCCACGCCTCGAGACCCACGCCGACATCCTCGAAGCCTTTCGGCCGAACCACTGAAGGTCCCACACTGCGCGAAGCGTCAGTGCGCAGCGCGCTTTCCGACATTCCCCACCGCGCGAAGCGCGGTCGTGGAGTGCGGTGGCCGGGCACCGCCTTTCCCCGCAATCAT
>JAKEFC010000136.1 GCA_022616235.1 Planctomycetota bacterium | reverse complement strand
GACACTTGAAGTTCGACACTTGAGGATCGACTCTTGAAATTCCGGGTGATCATACTGAAGGGGCCACACCCGTTCCCATTCCGAACACGGAAGTTAAGCCCTTCAGGCCGATGGTAGTGGTTCGTCCGCGAGAGTAGGTTGTTGCCCGGTTTTTAGAAATCCATAACGGCGGGCCCCTCCACCGAGGGGCCCGTTTTTTTTGGCCGGGGCGGCGAGCGCGCCGCGCGGTGGGGGAATGTCGGAAAGCGCCCGGAGCGCCACGCATGGAGTGCTGCGGCTCGACGCAGCCTTTCAACCTGCGGCAGGAACGGTGATTGGCTCGACGCTGCGCATGAACTCGGGGAAAGGCGGTGTCGAGCCACCGCACTCCACGACCGCGCTTTGCGCGGTGAGGAGTGTCGGAAAGCGCCCGGAGCGCCACGCATGGAGCGCTGCGGCTTGACGCAGCCCCTCGTTGCGACGCTCTGCCTCGTAGCGTGCGGACCCGAGGCTCTGCCTCCAAAGGCGTGACAATGCGGCGAGTACCGGCCCCTGCAAGTGAGCTGCGGCAGAGCCGCAGGGATTCTGTGTCGAGGCGGAGCCTCGAAACCAGGGCTCGATGCAATCGAGGCAGAGTCTCGACACCAGGTTGTCGCCCGAGTGGCCTAGAACAGCGTGTAGATGAACGGCGCGAGGCCGGTGCCCCCCAAGATGATCAAGATTCCGATCAGGAGCAGCACCAACACGATCGGCAAGAGCCACCACTTCTTGTTGTCGGCCAGGAAGTCGAAGAACTCCCGAACGATTCCGGGGGTCTCGCTCTCCGCCAATCGCGCCAGCTCTTGCTGCTCGGGCACGTCGCTCTCGCGTATCGTTCCAGTCATTCCTTCTGCCTCCGTGTTGCCGTTCCGAAGTGACATTTGGCGCTGCCTTTTCTAGCTCAAAACTGCCGGAAATACCGCGCGTGCGGCGCCGGGGGAGGGCGCTTCACCCAATACGTCGCCGCTTCGCGGTCGAAACGCCGCGCCATCGGGTCGTATCCCACGAGCCGCATGATGAGCCCGACTGCCGTGAAGAGCCCGAAGTATACTACGCCTAGAATGACGTGGGAGAGCACCCAGCCCACGGGATGGATCGAATACATCCAGGCGAGATAGAAGCTGCGGCGTAGCGGCGGCACCGCATAGTAGATGACGGTGAGGCCCGCGGCCACCCCGACGATCCACTGGAGGGCTTCCACCGAGCGCGTGTTGACCCAGATGATGACGCCTACCAACGCGAAGAACGCGAAGGTCACCACGCCAAACCATCGTAGTTCTCGTTGCGATGGGTTCTTGTTGACTTGCAGGATCGCCATCGGAATCCCCCGCGCTGTTAGCGCGCATGCCTTTCCGCCGCTCGTCGCCTTGTCAATCCAACTGGAATTCGGCCAGATACTCGTCGCGTTCGACCTTCAGTTCTGGCGGCTGCTCCGACTTCAGGAGCACGTAGTTCTCGAGCACGAGCACGTCCATGTTCGTCGCGAGGAAGCAGCGGAACGCGTGCTCCGGAGAGCAGACGATCGGCTCGCCGCGCACGTTGAAGCTCGTGTTGATGAGCACCGGACAGCCGGTCTTGCGCTCGAACGCCTTCAAGAGTTTGTAGTAGCGTCCATGGCGAGCGCCATCGACGGTCTGCACCCGCGCCGAGTAGTCGACGTGCGTGACCGCCGGCACGACGGAGCGGCAGATCTTCAGTTTGTCGATTCCCGCCAATCCGTCTTCCGCTCCGTTGCTCGCGGCGCGCTTGCTCTGCTGGACGGGCGCGACGAGCAGCATGTAGGGGCTGTCCTCGCGCGGGCGCATCTCGAAGAACTCATCGACGCGCTCGATGAGCACGGAGGGCGCGAACGGACGAAAAGACTCCCGGAACTTGATCTTCAGATTCATCGCGGACTGCATCGTGCGGCTGCGTGCATCCCCGAGGATGCTGCGCCCGCCGAGCGCGCGCGGGCCGAATTCCATGGGCCCTTGCATCCAACCGACGACGTTTTCGGTCGCGATTTGCGCGGCGACGAATTCGCAAAGCTCGTCCTCGCTCGGGATGTACCGGAATTTCGCCTTCGTTCCCGCCAGAAACGCGCGCACCGCGTCGTTCGTGAAGTGGGGCCCGAGCAGCGATCCGCGCTGGCCATCGCCAGGTAGCGCCACGCGCCGGTTGCCGAGCAGTTGATACCACGTGAAGAGCGCCGCCCCGAGCGCTCCGCCTGCGTCTCCGGCTGCCGGCTGGATCCAAATCTGCTCGAAGGGGCCCTCGCGCAGGATGCGGCCGTTGCCGACGCAGTTCAGCGCGACGCCGCCGGCAAGGCAGAGGTTCTTCGAGCCGCTCAGACGGTGCGCGAAGCGGGCGCACTTCAGCATGATGTCTTCGGTAACGGCTTGGACCGACGCGGCGATGTCCATGTCGCTCTGCGAGAGCGGCGCCTCCGGCCGCCGCGGCGGCCTGCCGAAGAGCGCGGCGAATCGCTTCGAGGTCATCGTGAGCCCTTGGCAATAGTTGAAGTAGGACATGTCCATACGGAACGAACCGTCGTCCTTGATGTCCAAGAGCTTCTCGCGAATGAGGTCGGCGTACTTCGGCTCGCCGTATGGCGCGAGCCCCATGAGCTTGTATTCCCCGGAGTTCACCTTGAATCCGGTGAAGTAAGTGAAGGCCGAATAGAGGAGGCCGAGCGAGTGGGGGAAGCGCAGCTCGTGGGTCAACTCGATGCGGTTGCCTTTGCCGCGGCCGACGCTCGCGGTCGCCCATTCGCCGACGCCGTCGAGAGTCAGTATCGTCGCTTCCTCGAACGGCGAGGGAAAGAACGCGCTCGCCGCGTGCGATTCGTGGTGCTCCGTGAAGAGGAAGCGCTTCTTGAAGCCGTGATCGAGTCCCGCGCGCATCTCCCGCTGCAAATGGAGTTTCTTCTTCAGCCACAGCGGCATCGCCATGAGGAAGCTGCGAAAGCCGGCAGGCGCGTAGGAAAGATAGGTCTCGAGCAGCCGCTCGAACTTGAGGAGCGGCTTGTCGTAGAAGGCGACGTAGTCGAGCTTTTCGGGAACGAGCCCCCCCTGCTGGAGGCAGAAGGCGATCGCATGGAGCGGAAACTCGTAGTCGTGTTTTTTGCGGGTGAAACGCTCTTCCTGGGCGGCGGCGACCACGCGTCCGTCGACGATGAGGGCGGCGGCGGAATCGTGGTAGTAGGCCGAGATGCCGAGTATGGATGTCATGTTAGCCCGGAAAACCTGTTTCGGAATCGCGCTGGCCGCCACTCGGTGTCCGCCGCGTGTCCGCCGCGGAAACAATCCCCGGAAGTATACCTGGACCATCGGCGAGGGACAATTGCGCACGGGTCGCGAGGGCAGCTCCGATAAGCACCGCTTCGCCGGCGCGCGGCCGCAGCGGTCGCATCCGTGTGCCGCTCCGCCGCGGCAATCGTCTAGGTCTTCTTCTTTCGTTCGAGGAAGCGCGTCATTCGCTCCCGCTTTTCCGCGGAGTCGAAGAGCAGTGCCTGGGCGAGCATCTCGACCGTGTCGCGGCCCG
>JAKEFC010000135.1 GCA_022616235.1 Planctomycetota bacterium | reverse complement strand
GCAGGCGCCGACCCGAGCGGCGTACAAGCGCTCTCGGTCGCGGTGGCGCACGATGCCGCAATGCTCACGGTGCTCGGTTATGCGTTCAGCCCGGCACTGCAAGCGATGAACGGCGGCGACGGACCCGATTTCTTCGCGTCCAACATCGCGCCGGTCGATGGGGCCGGAATCTACGTCGCTGCGCTATTTAGCTTCGTGACTTCGGTCGAACTCACATTCGCCGCGCCCGCGGGGGTCATGAGCTTCGATTACGAGACCGTCCCGGCGGCGCTCCTCGGCAACGACGCGGGAGCCACGACGACGCTGGCCTTCGACAATACGCTTGGCGAACCGGATGTGGAGAATCTGATCGTCGTTGGAACCATCGATTATCCACCAACGCTGGCGAACGGCACGGTCACGTTACTTCCTATCGGCAGCGGCTTCCTGCGGGGGGACGTGGACGGCGACGGCAACGTCAACGCACTGCTCGACGCGCTCTTCGTATTGAGCTGGCAGTTCAACGCGGGCGCGGATCCGCTTTGCATGGACGCCGCGGACGCGACCGACAACGGCGATGTGAACGCGCTCCTCGATGGCCTGCACCTGCTCCAGTGGCAATTCAACGCCGGCCCCGCGCCCCCCGCCCCCGGCACGGATGCCTGCGGCGCGGACCCGACCGACGACGCAGTCGATTGCGCGGCACCGCCCGCTTGCGGTTAGTGCGCTGAGCACGAGGCTCCGCCGCGGCGGTTGCGGCAGAGCTTCGATGCCAAGAGCGAACACGGACGCTTCATCGGACAATACCTTGGGGGCCGCTAACGCCCGCGCGGGCACGGTGTGGCGGCGGCGCTGGGCGCCGCTTACAATGCCGCGCCGCATTACCGGACCTCTGGCCGGACCTCTGGAATGTGCAAAGGAGAGTATCGCGCCATGCGCACTTCGAATCCCGCGTTGAACGACAGGACCTTCGAGGGGCTCGGCGAAGTCGCCGCCCAGTCGCAGGCGATGACGCTGCAAGGAACGGTCGCGAAGACCGCACTACTATTGGCGATCGTGGCCGGGAGCGGCGCGATGGGCTGGGGTCTCATCGAAAAACACGGGATCGCCCTCGTGGCGCCCTATCTCATAGGAATCGCGATCGCCGCGCTCGTGATCGGGATAATCGGCATTCGCGCGAAGACGTGGGCGACGATCCTCGCACCGTGTTATGCGATCGCGGAGGGCTTCGTACTCGGAGCCATCTCGAATTTCTACGAAAAGGCCTACCAGGGCATCGTGCCGATGGCGGTCGGCCTCACGCTGGGGGTCGCCTTCGCGCTGCTACTCGCGTACACGTCGCGCTTGATTCGCCCTTCCGAGAACTTCAAGCTCGGCGTCACCGCCGCGACCGGCGGCATCTTCCTCTTCTACCTCGTCGTGCTTGGACTCGGCTTCTTCGGCATTCAAGTGCCCCACATCTTCGGCAGCGGCTGGATCGGCATCGGCTTCAGCCTCTTCGTGGTCGCGCTCGCGGCGATGAACCTCGTCCTCGACTTCGACTTCATCGAAAACGGCTGCCAGCGCGGCGCCCCGAAGTACATGGAGTGGTATGCCGCATTCGGGCTGCTCGTCACGCTGGTCTGGCTCTACGTCGAAATCCTGCGTCTG
This sequence comes from Planctomycetota bacterium, assembly GCA_022616235.1. Taxonomy (GTDB): domain Bacteria; phylum Planctomycetota; class UBA8108; order UBA1146; family JAKEFC01; genus JAKEFC01. The sequence goes on along the minus strand of JAKEFC010000135.1, from coordinate 5,288 downwards.
CTGGCGAAGTTGCGTAACCGCTGATCGTAGCGCCAAGGCGAAAGCGCCCCGCGTCCCGAGAGGTGCCCAAGCGGTACCCCGAGAGGTGCATCGTCCACTCCGTCCCCTTCGCGCGGGTGGCGCTCGCCATTCCGGTGCGCGAGCTTTTCGACTACCGCGTTCCTGAGGCACTCGCCGCGAGCGTGGTCCCCGGCGCGCGCGTGCGCGTCCCCTTCGGCCGCGGCGTGCGCATCGGATACTGCGTGGAGCGCGACGCGGAGTGCCGCCACCCGCAACCGAAGGATATCGCCGCCGTCCTCGACGACGAGCCGCTCCTCGACGGCGCGCTCCTTCGATTCGTCCAGTGGACCGCCGACTACTACCTCGCCTCCGTCGGCGAAGTGATCGAGTCCGCGATCCCGAAGTCGATTCGCGAGGCCGCGCCCAAGGACGTCCCGTGGGTGCGGCTCTCCGCGGCGGCGGCGAGCGATTCGCCGCCGCGCGCGAGCGCCGCGGGCGCGCGCATCCTCCGGCACTTGCGCGAGCGCGGCGCACCGGCGCCGCTCGCCGACGTCCTCGACGCGTGCGCGGCGACGCGCGCGCCGCTTCGCACCCTCGCGCGGCGCGGAGCGGTCGAGATCTATCGCGCGCCTCAGGCGCCGCCACCCCCGACGCTCGCGCCCCCGACACTTGCGCCCCCGCTGCCGCCGCGCGCGGCGCACGCGAGCATTGTCGCGCCGCTCGCCGCTCCCCCCTTCGCGCTCAATGCGGATCAGGAGCGCGCGATCGCCGAGATTCGCGCCGCCATCGCCGCGCCCCGCTACGAAACGTTTCTCCTCTTCGGCGTGACGGGGAGCGGCAAGACGGAGGTCTATCTCCAGTGCATCGAGACGGCGCTCGCCCGCGGCCGGAGCGCGCTCGTGCTCTTGCCCGAGATCGCGCTCACGCCGCAGACCGTCGCGCGCTTTCGCGAGCGCTTCGGCGCGGTGGCGGTCCTCCATTCGCTCCTCCCCGCCGGCGAGCGCTCGCGCGAATACGCGCGCCTGCGCGCGGGCGAGGTCCGCGTCGCCGTCGGCGCGCGGAGCGCGCTCTTCGCGCCGCTCCGCGACCTCGGCGTGATCGTCGTCGACGAATCGCACGACGCGAGCTACAAGCAAGAATCGACGCCGCGCTACCACGGCCGCGACCTCGCGACGGTGCGCGCGATGCAGCTCGGCATCCCGTGCATTCTGGGGAGCGCCACTCCCGCGATGGAGAGCCTCGCGAACGCGCGGCGCGGCGCTTTCACGCTGCTCATGCTCCCCGCGCGCGCGACCGCGCATTCGCTGCCGTCGATCGAAGTGATCGACCGCCGCCGCGAAGAAACCGGCCGCGGTCCCCAACCGGGGCTCCTGTCGCCGCGCCTCGCAGAGTGCCTGCGCGAAACGGTGCGGGACGGCGGCCAGGCGATCTTGCTCCTCAATCGACGCGGGTTCGCACGGCACATCCACTGCGATTCCTGCGGTTTCGTGCTGCGCTGCCCGGAGTGCGACATCAGCCTCACCTACCACAAGCGCGCGGGGCACGTGCTCTGCCACTACTGCGGCCACGCCGCGCCGTTTCCGGCGGCGTGCCCCGAATGCGGCGCGAACGCGATCCGCCGCGCCCACGCGGGCACGGAGCGCATCGAAGAAGTCCTCGCGCGCCTCTTGCCCGATACGCCCATCGGGCGCCTCGATCGCGACACCGCGACGAGCCGCGACCGCCTCGAGGAGATCCTGCGGCAGTTTCGCGCGGGAGCCACCCGCGTGCTCGTCGGCACGCAGATGGTCGCGAAGGGGCACGACATTCCGGAGGTCACGCTCGTCGGCGTGATCGATGCGGACATCTCGCTCCACTTGCCCGACTTCCGCGCCGCGGAGCGCACCGCGCAGCTTCTCTGTCAGGTCGCGGGGCGCGCGGGGCGCGGCGCGCGCGCGGGACGGGTGCTCGTGCAGACGCGCACGCCGGAGCACTACGCGATCGAGGCGGCGCGGCGGCAGGACATGGAATACTTGTTCGAACGCGAAGCGGCGACCAGGCAGCTACTCTGCTACCCGCCGTTCGGCCACCTCGTGCGCGTGCTCTGCGAGGATGGGAGGGAGGAGCGCGCGGAGCGGTCGGCGCGCCAGGCGCGCGATGCCGTGCGGAGCGTGCCGGAGTTGAAGATCCTCGGGCCGGTACCGGCGCCGCTCGGCCGCCTGCGCGGCCGCTATCGCGTACACATGCTCCTCAAGGGCAGGGAGCGCGCCCCGCTCCATCATGCGGCGGGGATCATCGCGGATGGAAAACCTGCCGACTCCACTACGCGCGTAACGGTGGACATCGACCCGCAGAACCTAATGTAGGAGCCGCGCCGCGCTCGTGCCGAGGCGAAGGCCCGGGCACGAGGCGGGCTGGTCGAGTTGTCGGGCTAGACTTGTTCTTTGAATTTGCTCGCGGGCCGGAAGCCCACGGTGCGCGAGGCCTGGATCGTCATCGTCTCGCCGGTCTTCGGGTTCCGTCCCGTGCGGGCGCTCCGCGATCGCACCGTAAAGGTGCCGAAGCCGTTGATCTGGCAGCTCGTGTCCCGCTTCACTCCGGCTTGCACAGCGTCTAGGACCGCGTTCACGGCGCGCTCGGCATTTGCGCGCGATTCCCCAAGCTCCTTCGAAACCATGTCGATCAGCTCGGACTTGTTCACTCGATTCCCCTTCCTCAACTGTGGTGGTTCTGGCCGGGCGCTGGTTCCCCACGCTGAACCGCTTCCCCCGCCCGCGCCACGATACGTCGAAACCCCGCGACGCCGCCGCCCGGCGGGCCGGAAATCAGCGCGGTAGTATAGGTAGCCCCTTCCCCCGCCGGCAAGAAGGGCTCCTGGCAAGGTCTCGATCGTCCCAACTAAAGCTGGATTCCGTGGTTCCGCCGCGTAATCTGGGCGCGCGGCGGCAGGGAGGGCCGGCGGCGGCCCCCCTTTTCAGGGCATGAGGGGTTCTGTCTCCGTGCGAGGGGTTTTGGGTTACCATTGCCCAACCCTCGGGCACATAGGGCCAATGCTTGGAGCCCGCTTCCGAATGCGGCTGGCGAAGGCGGATGCCTTGCGGCGCCACTAGGAAGCTCGCTCTGCGGGCCCATTAGGGGCTAACGCCGCAGCGATCGTCCGACCCCCTCTTGCTGGGCTTCGGGGAAAGATCGGTGGACAGCCGATCGGGAAGACCAACGTGCGCTTACTTCTCATCATCTGTTGCCTTTGTTGCGCGCCACCCGGCGCGCCACGCGCAGTCGCCGGGGGCGCGGCGGGCGAGGGTCCAAGCGGCGCCAACGGCCACGAAGGAAAGTCAGATCCCGGCACGGATCCCGGTCCGGTGGCGGCGAACCCGGCATCCGGCGCTCTGGAGAGCAGCGGAGCGACCCCCACCCCGGCGGTGGCGACGATCGCGCCGCCGGTCGGAGAACTGCTCAAGTATCGAGCGACCGTCAGCAAGGCGGGGATCTCGATGGATGCCGGCACCGCGGAATTCCAAACCTCGTTGGACGGCGATGGCAGGGTCGTGTTGACGGCGAATGCGCGCGGCGAGAAGTTCGGGTACGAGCTTGCGATGACGCTGCGCTCCGTGCTCGCAAATGGGGGCAAGCGGCCCGAGCTGTATCACTACTTGCAAGAGGGCTCCGAGTACCGCGAGAAGAAGCTGATCTTCTCGGAGCGCGGCATCGAGTATTGGCGGCTCAAGCATTGCAACGGCGCGCAATGCTCGGACGCCACCCACGAGGTGAGCAAGACGCGCTGGGTCGGCGCCGTCATTCCGTGGGGCAGCCACGAAGTACACTGCACCGACAAGCACTGCGGCGACACGCAGCATCTCGTGTGGCGCCTGCGCTCGCGCATCCTGCGCGACGAGCCGTGCTTCGACATGCTCTCCGCCGTGTACGCGGCGCGCGCGCTGATAGAGAGCCCCGACGCCGCGGAGCCGGGGCGGCCGCGCGAGATCGCCGTGATCAACGACCACGACCTCTGGCGAGTGAAGCTTCTGGTCAAGGGCGAAGAAACCTGCACCGTCGGCGCCGGCACCTTCAATGCGATCGAAGTTGCGCTCGAGCCCACGCCGACCGGCGACGGCAAGGTGCGCGAAGAATTCCGCGGCCTCTTCGGCCTCCACGGCACGATCCGCATCTGGGTCGACCGCGAATCGAAGCGCCCGATCCTCGTGAAGGGCACGCTTCCTTTCGGTCCGATGGATCTGAATGCGACCGCCGAATTGATCGAGATCGGCGCCGTCGAGCCCTCGATCGCCCAGACCGGCGCGCACGGCAGCGAGCACAAGGAAAAACCCTAGATGGCGGTTCGCAAAGCGAAGTCGGCGGGCCCGCCGGACGCCGGCGCGCTGCTTCGAAGTATCCCCAAGGTCGACAAGCTATTGGACCTGGACGAATTCGGGGCGCTGATCGCATCCCATTCGCGCCCGCTCGTCGTCCGCCAAGTGCGCGCCGAGCTTGCGCAGCTCCGCCAGCGCGCGGTCGATGGCGCGCTCGACTCCGCGGAGGTCGAGATCCGCTCGATCCGCGAGCGCGTGACGGAGGCGCTCGCGCGCCAGGCGATCCCGTACTACCGGCGCGTGATCAACGCGACGGGGATCGTCCTCCACACCGGACTCGGGCGCGCGCCGCTCGCGCCGGAAGCGGTGCGCGCTCTCCGGGAGCGGGCGGGGCACCCCGTGCGCGTGGAGATCGACCTCGAAAGCGGCGAGCGCGGCGGGCGCGACGAAGGTTGCGCAGCGCTCCTTCGCGAATTGACCGGCGCCGAAGCGGCGACCGTCGTCAACAACAACGCGGGCGCCACGCTGCTCGTGCTCGCGGCTCTCGCGCGCGGGAAGAAGGTCGTGATCTCGCGCGGCGAGCTGGTCGAGATCGGCGGCTCCTACCGCATCCCCGAGATCATGAAGGAAGGCGGCGCGCTCCTCGTCGAGGTCGGGACCACGAACCGCACGCACCCGCGCGACTACCGGGAAGCGCTCGACAGCGACACCGGGATGATCCTGAAAGTTCATACTTCGAACTACCGCATCGAGGGCTTCGCGAGCGAGGTGGAGATCGAAGAGCTGGTCGCGATGGGCGCCGAGCGCGGGATTCCGGTAGTGCACGACCTCGGGTCCGGCTGCTTGATCGCGCTCGAGGCCTACGGACTCGCGGGCGAGCCGCACGTCCTGCGCTCAGTCGCGGCCGGCGCGGACTTGGTCACCTTCAGCGGCGACAAGCTCCTCGGAGGGCCGCAGGCTGGCATCATCATCGGGAAGAGGAGCGAGGTCGATCGCTGC
>JAKEFC010000134.1 GCA_022616235.1 Planctomycetota bacterium | reverse complement strand
GAATATGGCTGGTGCGGAAACAGTTACGGTGTGTTCGATGTACCAGCGGGCACGTATCGAAGCCTGCTCGGCTGGTTGCCGGAAAAGGGAGAGCTGCGCGCTGCGCGCTATCAGCTCTTGAAGTCTCCCGATTTCATCTCGAACGAGGCACTGCTGCCTGTAGGTCTTGCGGACATGGAACGAGCCCGCTTCGACCACGTCGCTATCGAAACACGCAACCTCGATGTGTTGCGCGCCATCCTGCTCGAGCCGCGGCCTCCCATCGAGGGCGATGAACTTTCGAGAATCCGGAAGTCCGCGATCCAAGTCCTAAAGACGATGCCGCGGGAGCAGGCGCTGCCGGTGCTCGAGGCGTACTGGGCCGGCGGGAATCCAACGGAATGCGAAGTCATCGAGTTGATCGAGGGATTCCACGAGTTCGATCCGGAGGGCATGGAGGAGCGCATCCTGGAGGCGTTGGCGGATCGCCGGCAGGAGCGTCGCTATCAAGTGCTGCGAACCACTTATTTCCTGCCAAATAATTCCTATGCGAAGTCCGGGCAGCTCCGCGAGCGCATGGTGGCGATAGCGATGAGTCCCCAAATCGATGTCCCGGCGGAGTTCTTCGAGTCTCTGCTCAACTTGGAGGATGGCGAGGAAACGCTGCGCGCCGTCATCGGCGATGAGAGCGTCGCTCCAAGCAAGCGATTCGCGGCGCGGTTCGTGCTCGAAAAGTATCGCCGGCGCACCTACGGCCGGCCGATCGTGAACATCCGCTTCCCCGAGGGAAGCGGTGTGCGAGGAATGCTGCCGCAAGACAAGTTCATCGTCACGGTTACGAACGGCAGCGAGGATCCTCTCGAGATTCGCTACTCGGATCCGCGCGAGATCGTATCGCTCTATTTCCGGATCCAGACGCGAGACCGAGACTTGCTGCTCTCGGCCATCGAACCCGAAGCCACGCGCGGCGACGCGCCGCCGAGCACTCGCCTTGTACTGCGCGTAAAGGAAGTGCACGAAATCGAGTTGCGGCTGTCCGACTTGGTCGATTTTTCTTCGTTCGAGAACGAGCCTCAATTGTCTGGAACCGTGTATGCCCGCGTGCTCCTTCCGGGAGCCGCCGAGCCGCTCATCTCCGCGGAAGAAAGGTGCGTCGTCGAGCTGCCAGATGTTGTGCGCGATCTGAAAACCGAAGATTGAGGGAAACGCCGCATGCCTGGCTCTCAGGCACGGCCGATTTCCAGCGTGCGCGCGGCGGCGGCGGGGGCGCGTTGGCCGGCGATGATGATGGCGCGGCCGGCGGCGCTCTCGGCCGCGAGGACGCGGTCGATGCGGGCGATCCCATCCGCGTGCTGCTCGCTGTAGGGCTCATCGAGGAGGAGGAGGCCGCGCGCCGGCGCGAGGGTGCGGAGGAGCGCAGAGCGCTGCGCTTCGCCCCCCGAGAGGCGCGCGGGCTTTCGATCGAGTAGCGCGGCGACTCCGAGCGCCTCCGCGAGCTGGGCGATGCGCTCCGCCGCGCCCGCGCGCGAGTCCGCGACGAGCGAACACTGCTTCGCGATCGTGAGATGCGGCCACAGGCCAAGGTCCTGTAAGAGGAGCGCAACGTCGCGCCGCCACGGCGCGCGATGGACGGCGGGCCCGGCGAGCAAGGCGCCGTCCCACGCGATACTCCCACGCTCGGAGCGGATGAGTCCCGCGAGCGCGGCGAGCAGCGTGCTCTTCCCCGCGCCGTTCGCCCCCGTCACGAACAGCGTCTCCCCGCGCGCGACCTCGCACGTCACGGGTGCGAGCGCGAATGCGCCGCGCCGCGCCGTGAGTCCTTCGACGTGGAGCCCGGCCGCCGCCGTCATCTGAGTCCCCTTCCGAAGCGCCAGAGCGCGACCGCCGCAAGCGCCGCCGCACCCGTGAGGAGGAGCGCGAGCTGGGCCGCGTTCGCATCGTAGCGGAAGTGCAGGAACTGGTTCAGCTCGAGCGCCGGCACGCCGTAGCCGGGAGGCGCGAGGAGGAGCGCGCTCTCGACGTCGCCGAGGATGAGGAGCGCGCTCACGAGCACGCCGCTCGCGAGGATCGGGAGCGCGCGCGGGAATTCGACGCGCCAGAGCGCGCGCCCGGGCGGAAGCGACGCCGCGGCCGCTTGGCGCTCGGCGGCGGGCAGCGCTCCGTGAGCGATGAAGCCGAAGAGGAGCGCGACGCCGCCGAAGCGCACGGCTTGCGCGACCGACAATGCGAGCGGCGTGTCGTAGAGCGCTTGCGGGATCCACTCCTGCACGCCCCCCGCGATCGCGAGCGCCGGAAGCGTGCCCGGCAAGAAGAGCGGGAGCGCGAAGAGGAGCGAGGCGGCGCGCGTCCGCGCGCACGCGACGAGGAATCCGAGGACGCCGATCGCCGCGGCGACCGCGAACGCGCGCGCGCACTCGCGCGCGAGGTCGATGCTCCACGCGCGCACCGCGAAGCCATCGAACGGCCACGCCCGCGACGCGAGGAGGAGGAGCGGGACGAGCGCGAGCGCCGCCGCCGCCCACAGCACGAATTCCGCCGCCGGCGCGCGCGCGTCGCGGTCCCCGGCGCGCGCCTCGCCGAGCGCGGCGGGAGCGATGCCCGCCGCACCGCGCGCCGCGACCGCGACAAGGGGGAGCACGATGCAAATGATCGCCGCGACGAGCACCCAGCCTTCCCAGTCGCTCTCGCGCACGGTGAAGGACGCGAGCACGCGCGTGCCGATCGTCTCGACGCCCGCGTAGTCCGCGTACTCCATGCGCGGAACGAGGAGGAGGAACGCGAGGGCGCCGAGGCGGGACGCGGCGGGGACGACGCGCGGCGCGAGGACGCGCACGGCGGCGCGCGCCGGAGCGAGCGCCGCGCGCAGCGAGTCGCGCTCCGCGGCGGGGAGCGCGGCGAGATGGCGCGCCGCACCCCAGAAGACGACCGGCGCCATCTGCAGCGCGGAGAGGACGAGCGCGCCGGTCGCGCCCGCCGCGAGGAAGCGAAGGCTCCCGCCGCCGAGCGCGGCATGGAGCGCCGTCGCGAGAGCGGCGGCCGGCATCAGGAACGGGAGGAGGAGGAGCGGCATCAGGAGCGCGCGCGCGCGGATCGGAAACGCCTCGAAGATGAGCGCCGCGGCGCCGCCGAGGATCGTCGCGCCGAGCGCGCCGCCTCCGGCGATGTATGCGGTCGTCCACGCGACGCGGCCCCAATCGCCGGGGAGAAAGCTCTGCGGGGCGGCGGGCGCCGAGCCGGCGGCGTCCCCATCGAATGCGGACTTCGCGATCCACAACGCGGCGGGCACGAAGAAACCGAGCACGGGCAGCGCGAGCGCGAAGAGGCCGCCGCGGCCGCTCATCGCAAGATCTCGCGCGCCGCCTCCAGCGCCGGGATCAGCTCTGTCGCGGCGGCGTCGTAGTCGACCTCGAGCACGCGCAAGTCCGCGAGGCGCAGCCCCCCTGCCGGCACCGGCACGGTGTCGCGGAGCGGAATCTGCCCCGATGGCGACTCCGCGAGTTGCGCCTCCGTCCGCACGGAGAGGAGGAAGTCGATCAGCGCGCGCGCTTCCGCGGGATGCGGCGCGCCGCGCACGAGCGCGACGGTGTTGGGAATCAGGACGACGCCATCATCTTCGAAGAGCGCGCGCCCCAGCATGGTGCCCTGGCGCCGCACGACTTCGATGTCGTCGGTGTCGGTGAGGCCGAGGCGCGCGCTCCCGTCGAGCACGCGGTCGCGCGAGGTCGCGTTGCCCCCCGCGATCTGGACGTCGTTTCGCCGCAGCGCCGCAAGGAAATCGCGCAGGCCCGCTTCGCCCCACGCCGCGTGGAGGAGCGCGAGATGGCTCCCGGTCGTCCCGAAGTCGAAGTTGCCCATGGCGATCTGGCCGCGCCAGCGCGGGTCGGCGAGCGCGGCGTGGCTGCGCGGCACGTCGCCCTGCGGCGTGGCGGCGGCATCGAACGCGAGCGCGCGGGCGCGGGCGGCGAAACCGGTCCAGAGCCCCGCTGGGTCGCGAAAGCGCGCGGGGATCGCGCTCGCCGCGGGGGACAAATACGGATCGAACACGTCTTCGCGCGCGAGGCGGATCGTGCGCAGGATCTCGTTCGACCAGAAGACGTCGCAGCGCGGCCGCGCGCGTTCGCGCCGGAGCCGCTCCGCGAGCCCCGTCGTCTTCGTCGCCTCGGTGTCGTAGACCGCGCGCACGCGGATCCCGCTCTGGCGCTCGAATTCGGCGAGGAGCGCGCTCGAGAACACCTGGTCGAGCGCCGAGTAGACAATTACTTCGCGCTCGACGCGCGCGCAGCCGGAAATTGAGGCCACGACGGCGGCGCACGCCACCTGCGCGAGCGCGAATAGACATCTCCCGGAAGGAACGAGAATTGATTTCGTAGTTATTTCGTCCTTTTCACTCTAGCGGCACCGCCGCGAGTGCGCGCCGCGCTAGTTCGATTGCGGTGGGCCGGCTCCAGGAGGCAAGTCTACCGACTCGATGGCCGCCGCGAGAGCAATGTCGACGCCGAGGCGGCGCGCCCAATCCCGCAGGTAGGCCTCATCGACGAGCCCTTGAATCGCGAGGATGTTCTGCACGTCCCCGAGGTCCTTGGGTCTGCCTGCGACCAGCTTGTGAAGGATCAAGTCCGCGGGAGCAAGGACCCAAACATCGCGATGATCGATCCTCGCGCGACGGCGGCGCGCGAAGGCGGCTCCCTGGTAGGCGGTAGTCACCAGGAAAACGACCACTTCGATTCGGCGCGACTCTTCCGTCCACCACTCGAGTTGTATCTTGCGCATCCCTTGCAGAACATCCCGGAAACCTGCCGCGAATGCCTGATCGACTTCGAAGCCAGATTCCTTGGCGGCGGCGAGCACGCGGTCCAAGGCGTGGTTTTCAACTGCCAACATAATATCGATGTCGTAGGTTGCTCTCGGGATTCCCCACACGGGAACCGCGAGTCCGCCCATGAGGGCATATGGCGTGGAGCTTCCTTCCAAGAGATCGATGAGGCGGAGCAGGACTTCCTGGATTCGCCTCGCGAAGTTCATTTCGCCTCGCGGAACGCGCGGAGCATGTTCGCATCCGATCGATCGTGCTCTTCGCGCCACACCTTCCAGCGCGCCTCGATCTCATCGGCAGTGAGGTTGGCCTCCCAGATCGCCATTCCCAGCTCCGACAGCTCGAGCCACACCGCCCAGCGCTCCGCCGGCGTCATGCGGCGAAACTGCTCGATCTGTGCTTTGTCCAACATCGCGAAGTTCGTTCTTCCGATCGCTCGCTCTAGACTCGGCGCGTCAAGGGCTCACGCGATTGTACATGACGCGCAGGTCATTGCTGTCGTGATTCGCCATCGCGACGTCGAGGTCGCCATCGCCGTCGAGATCCGCGCATGTGATGGCGATCGGCGCTTCTCCAGATGCATAGTAATCCGCGCCGAGGAATGCGCCGTTTCCACACCCGCGCAATATTCCGAAGGCGTGTCCGACGTAAGCCGTCGCGGCAAGGTCCTGGAACCCATCCCCATCGAGATCGCCGATGGCGATGTCGAGCGGTCCGGTGGCGAATGGATACGAACCGTCGAGGACCAATTCGCCGCTCCCTGCATTCAACAAGACGGCGATATCGCCGTCCGTCAGATTCGCGACCGCGGCGTCCAGGTCTCCGTCCCCATCGAGATCGGCGAGGCCGACGCCAACCGGCCCGCTCCCGGTCGCGATGAAGGTCGGGGCTTCGAACGCGCCGCCGCCCGCGTTGAGCACGATCGCGGTCTCATCGGTCAGCGAGCTGACCACGACGAAGTCCAGGTCTTCATCCCCATCGATATCGCCGATCGCAAGCGAGGAACAGCCGCTGCCCGCCGCGACGCTTTCGGCGCTCCCAAATTCGCCGCTGCCGTCGTTGTACAGAACGGAGACTTCGGAGCCGTTGAAGCACGCGAGCGCCAAGTCGGCATCCGAGTCGCCGTCGAGGTCTGCCGCGACGACGCGGCGCGGCCCCGCTCCGACGGGGTAGCTCACCGCGATGCCGAAGCGCCCGCCGGTGTTGAGCAGTACGGACAGCTCGTTGCTGTCGTAGCTCGCAACCGCGAGATCGGGATCGCCGTCGCCATCCAGATCCGCGAGAGTCGCCTGATACGGCCAATCCCCTGCCGTGTACTCCCCGGCCACCGTCCACTCGCCGCTCTCTTCTCCGAGCAGCACAAAGACGTTGTTGCTGAAATGACACGCCAGCACCAAGTCGCGACGTCCCCGTCGGCATCGAGGTCCCCCACGGGGACCGAGTGTTGTCCATAGCCAACGACGTAGTCGCGGTCGAATGCTCCAGCGCCGTCATTCAGGATCACCGCGACGCCGTCGAACGCGGTGCCGGCGACGAGGAGGTCCGAGGCGCCATCGCCATTCATGTCCGCGCACTCGAGTGCGGTGGCATCGACGACGCCGGGATGGAGCGACGCCTGCGAGAATCCGCCGACGCCATCGTTCTTCAGCACGGCGAGTGTGGCCGCGTCGGTCGTCGCGACCGCGAGATCGATCCCCGGCTCGGAATCGAGGTTTCCGGCCGCGATCGCGGCCAAGTCGGTTGCGGCGGCATGGAGCACGGCCGGCCCGAGGCTGCCCGCTCCGTCGTTGAGGCAGACCGCAACGCCGAGGGAGGCGAGCGCCGCGGCGACGTCGAGGGCGCCATCGCCGCTGAGATCCGCGAGCAGGACGTCGCGAGGCGCGTCCGCCGCATCGTGTTCCTCCGGTGCGCCGAAAGTGCCTGCGCCATCGTTTGCGAGCACAGAAAAGGAGGGCGAGGGCGAATTCGCGATGCAAATCTCGGGTGCCGGTTCCGCGTCGAGGTTGCCGAGCGCGATCCGGTGCGGACCTTCGCCTCCCGCGAACTCGACGGGGGCGGAGAATCCCGCCGCGCCATCGTTCAAGAGAACGCAGACGACATCGTCAGTCGGGACGGATACGACGAGATCGACATCGCCATCGAGGTCGAGGTCGGCCGCCGCCATGTCGCTCGGATCGCCGCACAAGCTTGGCGCCGCAAGTTCCACGAAGACGGCGTTGCCGTCGTTCACGAGGATCGAAACGGAATCGTTGCCGGCGCGCGCCACCGCAATATCCGGGATGCCGTCGCCGTCGAAATCCGCGGCCGCCGCCGCCGCGAGCGAGATGTCCGCGATCGCGATATCGCTCCGCGTGCCGTAGGCGGATTCGCCATCGCGCAGCCAGAGTGTAAGTTCGCCGGAAGCGGCGCACGCCGCGGCGAAATCCGGGACCGCATTGCCGTCGAAGTCGCCGATCGCGAGACTCACCGGCTCCTCGCCGGTTCGATGCACCGGCGACGCGAAGATCGGCCCATGGAAAGCGGCGGCGTTGGCGGCGCAAGACGCGGGTTGGATGGCGCAGGCGAGGGGCTCCTCGGAAAGGTCGATTCCGCACTCGGGGAAGGGCGGCGGTGGGGCGGGACCCGCCAGGAACAGGTACGTGAGATTCGCTAGCGGATCGACGAGATTGACGACTCCGTTCCCATCGCTGTCGTGCGCCGCGAGGCAGCGCAGCGGCCCGGACTGAAATTGGTACTGAAGATCGAAAATCACATCGACGAGAGTGACATCGCCATCGCCATTCGTGTCCCCGCGAACGAAGGCCGCCTGATTCGCGCCGGATTGCGCTCGGAGAACAAGGAGCACGAATGCGAGCAGGAACGCGATTCGACGGCGGCGGATCGTGCGGAAAGAAAGGAGATGCGATCGGGACATGGCCGCTCCTTCGGGTGCGAATTGGAGTGCGCAGCACCCGGATTCTACCTCCCACCGGATGGAGGACAAGGCGCGCGAAGGATCGTCCGGTGTGCGAGCGGCGACCGTCCTGCGCGCGCGGTGCTCGTTCTCAAGTCAATCCGTCCAGCGCCCGTCCCGCATCGTGAGGACGCGCTCGGCGCGCAGGGCGATTTGCTCGTCGTGGGTCACGATCAGGAGGGCGGGGCGCTCCTCTCGGTGGATGCCGTCGATGAGGTCGAGGAGGTCGCGGCTCGTCTGCGAATCGAGGTTGCCAGTCGGCTCATCGAGCAGGATCATGCGCGGCCGCTTGACGAGCGCGCGCGCGATCGCGACGCGCTGGCATTCGCCGCCGGAGAGCTGGCCGGGACGGTGGCGGAGGCGCGCCGCGAGCCCCACGCGCTCCAGCATGGCGCGCGGATCGTGCGGCGCAACGCCGCCGCGGCGATATGCGAGCGGCAGCGCGACGTTGTCGAGCGCCGAGCGATCCGCGAGCAGGTGAAACGCCTGGAACACGAATCCGATCTCTTCGTTGCGGATCCGCGCGACCTCGCGCTCCGGGATCGCGCGCGCATCCGATCCGCGATAGCGATAGCTGCCCGCGGTCATGCGATCGAGCATGCCGATGATCTGGAGCAGCGTGGACTTGCCGCTGCCGGAGACGCCGCGGATCGCGACGTACTCCCCTTCATTGAGTTCGAAGTCGATACCGCCGAGCGCGGCGACGCGCGCCTCCCCCGCGCCGAATTCGCGGCGGCCGCCGCGGATCTCGACGAGCGCATGTTGCCGCGCGGCGCCATCGCCGCGCGCCGTCCCGTGATCGCTCATCAGATTTGCGCCCTTTCTCCGAGCACCGCCGCGGGCGCGAGGCGCGCCACGCGCCAAGCGGGGAGCCCGTTCGCGAGCACCGCGACGCCGACGAAGAGCGGCGCGAGCCAGGCGAGCTTCTCCGGCACGAGCAAGGATTCCCAACCGAAGAGCGGCTCGACGACCTTGGCGAGCAAGAGGCGCGCGAGCGCGTAACCCGCGGGGAGCGCGAGCGCGCCCAGGATCGCGCCGTCGAGCAAGACCGGCAGCGCGACATCTCTGATGCGCGCGCCTTCTACGCGCCGGAGCGCGATCTCGCCGAAGCGTTCCTCGATCGCGAGGAGCGAGATCGTGCCGACGAGGATCAAGACGGCGACGAGGTCGAGCACCCATATGAACTGCAATACGCTGGAGAAGCGCGCGACCATGTCCACGAGGCTCCGCGTCCACAGTTTCTGCACGTGCAAAAACGGGGTCAGCTTGCGCTCCTCGAAGAAACGCTCTACGCGCGGCGCGAGCGCGTCGACGGCGTCCAAGCTCTCGGCCTGCACGAGCACGCCGGACAGCGAGTCGCGGGGGCTGATCGGCACGTAGACGTTCCGGAATTCGAGCCGGCGCGCGCCGATCGAGCGCGCGGCGGACTGCGTGTCGTAGACGTCGAGGTGGCGCCTGAGCGTGATCGGGTCGCGCATGACGCCGAGGACGAGAGCGCGCGCCGGGACGCCGCCGCGCGTGATCGTGATCTCCTCCCCGACCATCGCCGCGGGATCATCCGGCGAGAGATCGCGCGCAAGCGCCTCGTCGAGCACCGCGACGCCGGCTCCAGCGCCGGCGCCCGCACCGCCCGCGTGGGTCTCCCCCGCGCGAAAGAAGCGCCCCGCGAGCACGCCGGTCCGCATCAGGTCCGCGAATCCAGACTCCGTCGCCATGAGGAGCGTCGGGCGCGTGTGCGGCGCGCGCGCCGCGATCACCAGCTCGAACGAGATCGGCACGACCTGCCGGACCCCCGGCAGCTCCGACGACGCCAGCTCCGCCAGGACGGCGCGGTCGATCGGCGCCACGGCTGCGCCGAACAACGTCGCGAAGTCGAAGCGCACGGGATTCAGCGCGGCGATCATGTCCGGTCCGAGGTTCTCGAGATCGCCGCGAATCCGCGCGCTGCCGCCATCCACCGTCCCGACCGTAACGAGCGCGGAAGTGAAGCCGAGCGCGAACGTGAGGAAGACGAGGGTCGTGCGGAGCGGGCGCCGCCGCAAGCTCGCCGCCGCATCGCGAAGGAGCACGCCGCGCGGGCGGCGCGCGCCGGCCGCGGCGCCGGCGCCTGCGGGCGCTGAGCTTTCCCGCGTCACGCGCGACCCCCGCCGCGGAAGAGTAGCATCGGGTCGTGCGCGCTCGCGCGCCACGCGGGGTACGCGGCCGCGAGGAGCGCGCCGCCGAGGAGGATCGCGGCGGAGTCGCCAGTGGCGCGCCAAGGAAACGAAACCGTGAGCGCCGCGCTCGGGTCGATCCCGACGCGGAGTGCGGCGAGGGCCATGCCGGCGATCACGCCGAGCGCGAGCCCGAGCAGGGCGAGGAGGAGTCCTTCCCAGAGGAACTGCCGGAGGATGTCGCCGCGCGTCGCGCCCTCGGTGCGCCTAAGCGCGATCTCGCGGCGGCGCCGCCAACCGGTGAGGAGGAGGAGGTTCGTCATCACGATGAGGCCGATCGCGACGTAGAGCCAGAAGAAGAGGTCGTGCAAGAGGAGGTACCCCTCCAATTCGGGGCGCGTGAGCACGGACCACACGCCGTTGGAAGCGACGAGCGGGCGGCGCCCGCGCGCGACGAGCGTCTCCTGCGCCCGCGCGGAGACTCCCGCCACCGCGAGCGGATCGCAGCGTAGGAAGATCGAGTGCACGCGCGAAGCGGCGAGGAAGCCTGCGGGGAGGAAGATCCCGTTGCCGCTCGAGAGCCACGGCGGACGCTGCATGTTGATCCCCATCTCGCCGAGCAGAGCGTGTACCTGCTCGGTGAAGAGGTGCTTCTTCTCGATGCCGAAAGCATTCGTGCTCTGCTTCGATTCATCGACGAGCACGCCGGCGACGCCCAGCCTCCGCTCTGGCGCCGCGATAGTCTCCGCCGGAGTAGGCACGCGAATCTGCGCGGGTTTGCCGTTCGCCGCCGCGGCGAAGGCAAGCTCGAGCCCGAGCGCGTCGCCGCCCGCAGCGAGGCGGCGAGCGAGGCCGCTTTCGATGACGACCGGAATGGGCGTCGCGCCCGCCGCGAGATCGTCCGCCTCGCCGCGCGCCGCGGCGGCGGCCATCTCGCGGGGCCACTCCCCAGCGACGAGCGGCAGGTTTCGCGTGCGCGGAATGTCGCCGTGTGATTCGAGCAGCCACACCGGATCGCCAGCCGGCGCGAGACGCGCCGGCTCCGCTTCCAGCGCCGCAATCAATGCGTTTGGCGGCAGCACGGCGCGGAGCGCGTCGAGGTCGCTTGCAT
>JAKEFC010000133.1 GCA_022616235.1 Planctomycetota bacterium | reverse complement strand
CGCTCCCCGCTTGCTCGCTCCCCGCTTGCTCGCTCCCGGGCTTCTCGCTTCCCGCCTCGGCGCCGCCACGCTCCCGCGCAGCGGCTGCCGCCGCTTGGGCTGCTGCCGCGGCTTTTGCCTGCGCCGCGTGCGCCGCATCGAGAGCTTCCTGCACCTCTCCCGCGCGCGCTTCGCTCGCCTCATCGGGGGTGTTGGCGCGATTCGCCGCCCACTGGCCGAAACGGCGAGCGAGTTCCTTCGCCAACTCCGCGAGGGCCTTCGCTTCCGGAGGGAGTCGCGCCGCGCCCGCTCGAGCCAGCGCTTTCGCTAGGCCCCGCTCCGCGCGCGCGAGCGCCTCCGCTTCCGCCGCCTGAGAGCGTGCCGCTCCCGCGGGCTCGCCGCTGTGAGCCTCCGCGGACTTCTCCGCCGCCGCAGAGGCTTCCTCGAGGGCCTGCTTCGCGGAATCGATCGCCCCGTGCGTCGCGGCATCGCCAAGCTTGCTCGCCTCCGCCTGGCGCCGGAGATCCCCGAGGGTCTCGGCAAGCGCTCCTTCATCCTGGGCGCGCACGCCGTCTGCGCGCGCGATGTCGCGCAACTCCGCATCGCGCGCTGTCCGAGCGGCATCGCCGCCAAGCTCCTGGACGCGCTTTGCCGCGTTCCCCGCCGCGTCGCGCGCCCGCCGCGCCAGCTCTCCCACTTTGCTCAGCGCCTGCTCCAACTGCGCGGCGACGCGGTCCCGGGCCGCTTGCTCCTCGAGGTGACGCTGCTGCTCCGCCGCTTCCGCGCGAAGGCTCTCGAACTCCTCCGCATCGCCGGTGGACTTCGACTCTTCGGCGGGATCGCGCGCCGCGAGCTGCTCCTGCTCGGTACGGAGGCGGTTCACCTCCCGCTCCGCCGCGCCGATCGATTCGATGTCCTTGGCGGCCTCTTCGACGCTCTTCGTGCGATCTCGCAAGCGCCGCTCTTCGCTCGCCAAGGCCTTCACGGCGTCGGCGCGCTTACGCAGCTCTTCGAGCTTCTTGGCAAGCTCCTCGGGCGTGATCGCGCGATTTTCGAGGATCGCGACGATCTCCTTCATCGACCGCAATACGTCGCCGATCTTGGCGCGCGCTCGACCGTAATTCTCTTCCCCCAGCGCTTTCTCCGCTTCCGCCATCTCCGATTCGAGCAGCCGCTCGATGATCCGCGCCCGTGCGCGCGTGAGGCGGTCCGAGTCCTCCGGCTCGCTCTCGGCGAGACGCGCGGAAAGCACTTCCATCTCGCGCTTCACTTCGCTGAGGAATTCGCGGACGTCCTTCTGCTGCTTGGAGAGGGCGCCGACCGTTTGGGCGACCAGCGGCGCGGGCAGGACGAGGGTCAAGAGGATGACCGCGGCGAGCGGCGCGGCGCATGCCGCGAGAGGGCGTGCGGATCGGGGTTTCAGCGAGCAAGACATGGACACCTCGGCGGCTTCGCGGTTCATTGCGGGTACCATCGTCTTTAGTCTACGGCGGAACCGGGGCGGGGAAAACCATCTGCGCGCCGGAGCCAAAGGATGCGGGAGCCGCGGCCGCTCCCGCCGGAGCCTTGGAACTTACCCCAAACCTCGCCTGGCTTCGGCGATGTCATTGGGAAGGGCTCCTAGCGATTCTCCGCGGGCCCCTCCGCGTCGCTCTTGAAGCGCTCGTTGACCTTCTGCTCCAGGTCTTCTTCCAAGCGAATCAGCTCTTCCATCTTGCGGATCACCGTTCGGAGATCGCCCCACTTCGCCAGCTCCTGCACCAACTCGCTCACCGTGCGCTCCACCTGCTGCTCGCGGCCGATGACCTGTTCGATGTCGCGGACCGCGGCGGCGCCATCGGCGGCCAAGCGATTCAGTTCATCGAACGCCGCGAGGACCGCGGGGGCATCTTCCTTCGCCAGCCGAGCGAGCGCATCCCTGAGCGCCGTGATCCAGGGCAGGTCCTGTACGCTCGATTCGAGGCGATTGGTGGCGATGCGGTCGAGCACTTCCTGGACCCGTTCGAGGCTCTCGTCGATCTGCGAGTTCGCCTTGTCCTGCTTCAGGCGCGTGAACCGAATGTCGGGCACGCGCTCCGCCTCGACCTTGCCGCCGGTGGCGCGGGCTCCATCGACGAGCTTGTCGAGCTCGCGCCGATTCTGGCGCACCTGGCTCAGGACCTCTTCCAACTGCTCGCGCGTCCCGGCGAGGTCGCCCTCGTTCAGCCGCAGGAGATCGGACTCCTTCACGATGGTGAGCACGTAGGTCCGCGACGTACCGACTTGGCCGATGTGATCGACCGCCTCCGCAAGATAGTCGAGGCGCGCGCCTTCCCGTACTTCCAACTCCGTCCATTGCGCGTTCCACGTGGAGATGTCGAGGAGGTGCTCGATGCGGATCTCCTTCGTCCCCGCTGGCAGCTCCGCGAGCGGCATCCTGACCTCCTTGAGCGCATCCCCTTCCGTGTCCACCGTGCGAAACACGATGAACGTCGTCTTGAGCCCATAGTCATCTGCCGCATCGAATTGCAGCGGCAGCCGCGCGCGAATCCCTACTTCCGTGTTCTTGCCGGGCACGACGAATTGGACGGCAGGCGGCTGATCGGCGATCAGCGCGATCCTGTAGCGCACGGGATTCGAGTTCTCGAACCCATCCATCGACTCCAAGCGGAAGCTATAGAAGCCGTTGCGATCCGCCTTGAAGGAGCCGGCGAGAAGCGTGCCGTCTTCGGCGGCGAGCGCCGCATCTTCTCTGCGATCCTCGCCCCCCTCTCGCCACTCCAGCCGGAACTGCGCCCTCTGCACGGGAACCGAGGTGCGCGCGGTGTACTTCACGATCGTGCCGACCGGCACCTTCACGTGGCCGCCGAGGTCCGCGCGCGGCTCGACGACGTCGGGGAGGGCGGTGTAGTCGGGGTAGTCGAACGCGAGGAGCACCTCCTCGATGCGAGGCCGCTGCCGCACGGTGACGCGGTACTCCTGGGACTCGTAGTCGCCGCCCATGACGCGGAAGCGCATCCCCTGCGTGACGTTTCGAAACAGCTTGCGGTAGGTGTCCGGACCCTTTTTCTCGAGCGGGAACGTCTCCCGCTCGCCGTCGGCGAATTCCGCGCGCAGGTCGACGCGCGTCTCGCCGCCGCGCTTGCGCGTCGCGACGATGGAGAGCGGGTCGCCGATCGCGAGCACGATGTCGCGCTTCGACGGATCCGGCTCGACCAGCTCGAAGAGGTACTCGCGCGGCCACTGCTCGCTCGAGAGGAGCACGTTCCGGCGCACGTACACGCGCGCGAGATCGGGGCGCATCGATGCGGCTTGGAGCAGGGCGCCCCCGGCGATGGCGAGCGCGAGGAGCGAGAGCATCGTCGTTCGGCGCTGGATCAGTCTGCCGGCATCGACCTCCGCGACCCGCGCCTCGGCGAGCGCCACCGTCCGCGCGAGCAGTTGCGGCGCGTAGAGCGCCGCGCGCGGATGGCCGGGGGCGCTCAGTTGCACCGCGGTGAGCAGCGCCTCCTCGAGGCCGGGAGTCGCGCGCTCGACGCGCGCGGCGAGGTAGTCGTCGGAGAGGGAGCGCCGGAAAGCCGCAATGAAAATGCGGAGTGCACGGAAGCACAGCACGGCGCCGGCGGCGAGCTGCAAGAGGCGGACGAACTGCGGGAGATCGAGCATCCAGTCGAGGAAGAAGCTCACCCACACGAACACGACCGCCAGGAGGATGAGACGGCTTACCGCCGCCGCGTTGCGCAGCCGCGCGTGCTTCGCGCGCAGCCCGCGCAGCATCTCGAGCGCGTGAACGGGCTCGGGGGAGATCGCCGTCGCCACGTTCTACCTTTCGAAGATCGGCAGGTACTGGTAAGGGATCTGGAGGATGATGCACGCCATCGCCGTCGCGTAGTTCTTGCCCACGAGATCCTCCCAATAGCCGCCGGCCTTGTTCTGGAGGTAGAGCAGGTCGTCCCACAGCTCCGCTTGCCAGAGGTTCCAATAGCCCCCGCCGCGCTGAAACGCCGCCTGCGTGGCGTAGTACATGCCGTAGTAGTAGTCGAAATTCCCCGAAGCATCCGACCTCCCCGGCATCGTCTGGCGCATGTATTCCAGGCCATCCTCGATGTATTTTCCGCCATATTCTCCCGCCCCGTAGAGTGCGGTCACGCCGGCCGCCGTGAGGGGAAACGTGACACGCACCGGCTGGCGCCGGCCATCGGGGCCGGTCGGCAGTTGATAGTGGAATCCCCCCGTACGGTGGTCATAGGAACTCTTCACGTATTTGATCGCCTCGTCGATCGTGTGCTTCGGGACGTGGATCCCGGCGTTGCGCGCCGCGCGCAGCGCCATCACTTGGCACACCGTGATCGACATGTCGGCTTCCTCCGAGCCTGGCAGATAGCGCCAGCCGCCCTCGGAGTTCTGCGCCTGCACGATCAAGTCGATCGCGCGCTTCAACTTGTCGCGCACCCGCTCCATGCGGGTCATGCCGTAGACTTCGGCCAGGAACAGCGTCGCGAAGGCGTGGCTGTACATGCGCGTCTCGTTCGCCGAAACGAAGCCGTTCACCTGCACGCAATCGAGCACGAAGTCGAGGCCCTTCTCGATCTGCTCGGCGTATTCGCCGCTCTCCGGCAGACTGCCGTTCGCGAGGAACGCCATGCAAGCGAGCGCGGTCACGCCGACGTGCTTCGCCCTTTCGCCGCGGTATTCCATGTGTACCTTGCGGCCGACCTTCTCGGTCCACGAGCCGTCTTCGTTCTGCGTGCTCTTCAGGAATTCGAGGCCGCGCTTCACGGCGTGTTGCGCCCGATCCTCGAGCTTCGTGATGGCGTCGCCCGCCTGCTGGGCGCGTCCGGGCGCGGCGGAGAGGAGCGAGAATGCCGCCACCAGCGCCACTCTCCGATAGGTGCCACGAATCTGCGTCATTTCGGCTTCCTCTCTTCCGGGAGCGGCGGCTCCGGAGGAGCCTCCTCGTAGCACGCGACGTGCGAAGTGGATACGACCAGGATGAAGCTCCGCTCGCCCAATTCCGCCACGTAGAGCGCGCCGGCGGCCTCGCGCAGGGAAGACTTCGCGGTCGAGGGCGGGCTGCTCTTCGGCAGCTCGTAGGCGAATACGCGCTGATCGGGGATCGTCGCATCGAACGAACGGAAATACACGCCCTTTGCCGCGGGATAGAGGATTCCGCCGCGTACGAGGGCCGGCCGCGCCAGGATCGTGCCGGAGCCGGTGCCGACGGCGCCGTCGAAATCGATCTCGTTCGCGCGGGCCGGTTCTCCGGCGCCGGAGGCGGGGACGAGAAGGCAGCCGCGGGCGCCGTAGAGGACCGCGTCCTTGTCATGAACTCCGGCGAGCAGCGGATGCGCATAGGGACCGGATCCCTGCGCATTCACCGCGTCGGTCATTACCCTCTCCAAGACCTTGCCGGTCCGCTTCTCGATGATGAGCAACGCGCGCGAATCGAGCGGGGTGGCGATCAAGCGGTCGCCGCACGCGAGCAGCGGATTGCGATCCCACGGCGGCCGCTGTTCCTGCGGCTCCATGCGGCGGTGGATGCGCCGGATCCTGATCGCGTCGTATTCGGTGAGCCAGTCGACCTCTCCCGAGTGCGCAGCGACACAGGCGATGGCGCCGATGTTCGTGCATGCGTAGAGCCAGCCATCCTCGTAGTGCAGGTCGCCGAGGAGCGGCTCGCGCTCGATCTCGCCGAACATCGTCAGCTCGATCTGATTCGCCGCCAGGTGCGTGCGCCAGACTACGGCGCCGGAGTCGGCATCGAGAGCGACGAGATAGGCATCGACGTAGCCGGACTTCAGCCAAGCGAGCGCGTAGACGCGGTTCCCGATGATGATCGGCTGCGAATTGAAGCTCAACTCCCGCAGCCAGGCATCGCCCGCGGTCGCGGTGTCCCAAAGCGCTTGCGCTTCGCCGCCATCCTTCACGCGCAACGCCTTCAGCGACCTGCGCGGTATCGCGGCCTTGATCTGGTACATGGAGAACTGATCGGGTTCGCTCACCCACGAGACGTAGTTCGCGACCAAGACCTTGCCGTTGGTAGCGGCGTAGAGCCGCTCCAGGCTGGCGCCGACGCCGGCGCCTTCGTAGTCCTCATTGTCTTCCGGAGCCGGGAAGCCGCGCGTGATGATCTCGTCCTGCAACAATCTGCCCGTCGCGAGGCTGAAGCGATAAACCCTCTGCTCGCCCTTCTTGCGGCGCATCGAGACCGCGACCCATTCGCCGTGGAAGAGCGGCTCCGCAGCGTAGGGGTTCGTCCCGATCTCCCTCTTGAGAGCGCCGGTCGAAGCCCATGCGAGCCTCCCGGCTTGGAACGGCCGCGCGGGGGTTCCATCCTTCCGGACGCCGCGCCGCGCGTGGGGCGGACGCTCTGGCGGCGGCGCTTCCCGTAGCAGCGCGAGCCGCGCCGACCAGGCATCGAAGAGCGATTCGTCGCCGCGGTCGATGGCGATCTGTAGCCACGCAATCGCGAGGCGGGCGCGAACTGCTTCGCCGGCGGCCCCGAAGTCGAGGTCGCCAAGCACGTGCGCCGCGCGCGCCGACTCGCCCGCCTCCACGAACAACTCGGCTGCCGCGACGGCGGCAAGATCGGAGACCGACGCGAGCGGATAGAGAGCATGGCAGCGGGCCAATTCCGAGGCATCGTTCTCGGCGAGGGCGCGCTCGTGGAGCGCGTGCGCGGTGGCATCGAACTCGCGGCGATAGATCTCGCCGGCGACTGCCGCATTGTCGCGGAGCAGCGCGCGGATGCGTGAGGCGGCATTCGCGTAGACCTTGTAGCCGTCCCCTTCGAGGCCCGACCGCACGAGCAGACTCCTCCCCCAGATCTCCTCTTGGAGCTGCTGGAGGAGCCGCACTCCCTCCGCGATCTTGCCCGCTTGCAAGCGCGCCGCGGCGACTCCGAAGCGGAGTTCGACGTCGGCGTCGAGCAGGGAGATCAAGGCCTTGTCCATCTCTGCGCCGGCGCGCGGCGGGCTCACGACGGCGGCGTACGCGACCGGGAGCGCGAGCACCAAGCGGTACAGCAATCGGTGCACGCTACGAGAAGTACGCGCGGCACGCGCAGTAAGCACCGTTGGTCCGATTCTCTTCTCTTGCGCCCGTGCGCCGCTCACAGCAGCCGAAACACCTTTCTGAGCACCCACTCCAACGTGATGACGCCCGCGAACAAGAGCAGGAACGTCCTCGTATCCCAGAGCGGGCGCTGCTCCGAGGAGATCGGGATCAACGTCTCCAATACGGGAATCGCGCCGGGGATCTTCGCGGCATCCGGCAACCTATGATAAGAGCCTCCGGATAGCGCCGCAATTTGCTCGAGGAGCGCCTCGTCCATGCGCGGCTCCTCGTATTCGAGTTGCGGTACGAGCACGCGGAAGGAGGTGTTCGCAACTTCCTCGCCGCGCTCCTCCAGCCAAAGGCGGTGCTCGCCGAGCTGCGATGCCTCGATCGTCACTTCGTAGAACGCCGGCTGCGCGGGCACTTGTACCGCGGTGAGCACGGCGGGCTCGCGCGACTCGCCTTCGGTTCGCGCGAGATACACCGAAAGCTCCGCATCGCCGCTCGGCTTGAACTCCGGTCCGAGGGCGCGCGCGAGCACGCGCACCTGGTTGCCGAGGCTGTACTCGCGGAGATCCGTGCTGATCGCGAAGCGATGCGTCTTGCCGAGCAGCCTCCCCAGGCTCGTGAAGCGGATTACCTGCCCCCAGAACTTGTAGAAATAGAGATTGCCGACGTTCTTGCGCCAGCGCCACGTGCCGTCCACGAGCGACATGAAGGTGCGCCCGCGCCCGAAATACTGATAGGCGAAGAGCGGCCGCGGACCGAATTTGATGTGGTCCTCGGAAGGGTCGCCGTGCACCGCGAGCGCGACGCCGCCGCGCTTGAGCTGCCGCGTGCGGGCGTACCAGAAGAAGCCGGGCAGGCCGCGGTGCTCGCGCGCCGTGACCTCGCGCCAGAGGAGAGCATCCTTCTCCGGGATCCCCGTGAAGTGCATCACCGGGTGTTCCTTCCCCTCCGGCGTGCGGCGGGGATAGAACGGCTCGCGAACGGCGGCGTTCTCGAGCGGCGAGCGCATTACATCTTCCAATTCGACGGGGAAGAGCCGTTCGAGCGGCTGTCCCTTGTAGCGGTCCGGCATCTGCTGCCCGGCGATGAACACGACGCCGCCGCCGATCTCATCCACGAATTCGACGAGCCACTCTTGCCACTGGTCCGGGAGCGCCGGGCTGTCCGGCGGCACATCTCCGACGATCACGAGGTGGTACTCGAACAGCTCCTCGCGCGTGGACGGGAAGGCGGTGAGTGGCGGCACACCCTGGCTCGCCTCTTGGGAGAAGGTCGGATCGGCGCTGAGGAGCAGGCATTGCGACTGCATCGTGGGATCGAGGATCAAGGCGTTCTTCAGGTAGCGGTACTCGTAGCGAGGAGGCCCCTCGACGTAGAGGACCTTGATCTTCTGCGACAAGACGCGGATCGACTTTTCCTGGCGATTGTTCTCCTCGAACAGCTCTCCTTCGAAGGGCGCGATCTCCAGGCGCGCGATGAATTCTCCCGATTGGCGCGGGGTGAATTCGATCCGCTCGCTCTGTTCTGCGCCGCCCCCCTTCAGCTCGACTCCTTTGGTGCCCGGCTTGCTAACCGGCTGTCCGAGGCTGTCGAGCAGCGTGAGCGTGACCTCGCCCCGCTCGCCGTCGAAGCCTTCGCTCGCGACCTGGAAGTCGGCGCCGACGAGGTCCCCTTCCAGGACCACCTCCGGAAGATGCAGCCCCATGACCCGG
>JAKEFC010000011.1 GCA_022616235.1 Planctomycetota bacterium | reverse complement strand
CGAGCAGAGCGTGTACCTGCTCGGTGAAGAGGTGCTTCTTCTCGATGCCGAAAGCATTCGTGCTCTGCTTCGATTCATCGACGAGCACGCCATCGACGCGCAGCGTTCGCTCTGGCGCCGCGATAGTCTCCGCCGGAGTAGGCACGCGAATCTGCGCGGGCTTGCCGTTCGCCGCCGCGGCGAAAGCAAGCTCGAGCCCGAGCGCGTCGCCGCCCGCCGCGAGGCGGCGTGCGAGGCCGCTTTCGATGACGACCGGAACGGGAGTCGCGCCGGCAGTGAGATCGCCCGCGTCGCCGCGTGCCGCGGGTGCGGCGGCCATCTCGCGAGGCCACTCCCCCGCGACGAGCGGCAGGTTGCGCGCGCGCGGAATGTCGCCGTGCGCTTCCAGAAGCCACACCGGATCGCCGGCCGGCGCGAGACGCGCCGGCTCCGCTTCCAGCGCCGCAATCAATGCGTTTGGCGGCAGCACGGCGCGGAGCGCGTCGAGGTCGCTTGCATCGGGGCACTCCGCGGGGCGTGCATCCGCGGCCGCGGTGATCTCGATCCGATCCGTGCCGAGTTCGGCGGCGCGGGCCACGGCGGCGGTGCGCGAGCCCTCGAGGATGGCGGCAGGAACGACGGCGAGCGCGACCGCCCAGAGCATCCCCTGGCATATGAGGAGAGATCGCCACGGATGGCGGACGACCGCTCGCAAGGCGTCCGCGACCGCGGGCGATGTTGCTAGAGCCACCTGGAAAAAACCTCTTTCCAAGGGCGGAACCGGAGGCTTAAATGTGTTGTTTCCAAGCTCGATTTGGGTGCGAAACCGCTAAACGGTTGCGCTGCATGGCATTATGCGCGAGAAGCACGCGCCGCGAAAGAGCGCCGCCATCCGTCACGACGCGAGTCAATGATGTCGACTCTTGTTTGCCGCCCGCGAGGAGGGCGGCAGCGTAATTCAGCACGGGCATTCCGTGCGCATCGGGGAATCAAGGAGGGGAAGCGCATGAGGAAGAACGAGAAGCGCGAATTCGCGCGTAGCGCGGCGATCATCTGTGCGTTCGTTGCTGGTGCGATGTTTGCGGTGAGCGGCTGCGCGGACAGTCCCGCCAAGGCGAACGTGGAAGTCGTCAAGGACCGACAGTATGCGGACATTCCGGTGCCGGACGGATTCCATCTCGATGGCAATCGCAATTGGGCCTACGAGAAGTTCATGGATCCGCCCGTCGGCATGCGCGTCTGCGAGATGGTCTATTGGGGCGATCGACCTCTGAAGGAGCTGACGAATTGGTACCTCGAGCAGATGCCGCTCTGCGATTGGAAGCACGAAACGACGATCGAGCAGGATGGGGTCGAGATTACGTTCACGAAGCGCGCGGAGAAGGCCACGATCAAGATCGAACGGGCGGCGGATTCGCGGAGCCACGGCTACGTGACCAAGCTCGTGACCTGTGTCGGGGCGCGCTAGAGCGCAAGGAACGCGACCGGGGCGACGGACCGCTCCGAAGCGCACGATGTGGAGCGTGACGGCGCGCCCGGCGCAATTGCCTGCGCGCCACGGACGGAGTGAATAGAGCGAATGACGACGCACAAGCATGCAGTTCCGCAAGGGCCGCCTCCTCCGGCGCCGCCCCCGCTCGAATCCAAGATCACTTCGATCGCGGAGTCCATCGCCAGAGCCGCCAAGCGCTATGCGATGCCGATGACCTTGGGAGCCGGGGTGGTGGTCCTCGCCATTCTCGTTTTCTTCGGGGTGCAGCGGTTGCAAGCTTGGCAGACCGAGAAGACGAACGCGGAGATCTATGCCTTGCTCGGGAAGAAACCAGAAGAGGTGCGCAAGGAAGCCCCGGAGATCCTCGCGAAGCTGCGCGGCGAGCCGCGCGAAGCCGTCTTTGCCGTCGAGTACGGCCAGTGGCTGTACGAGCAGGGAGAGGCGGAGGAGGCGCTGCGCGTCGCGCGCGATGTCAGGCAGCGCCACGAGAAGGAAGAGATTCTGACTGCGTGGATCTCGAGCTTGGAGAGCTATTGCAGCGACAACGCGACCTTCAAGTTGCCGCAAGTCGAGCCCGTGGGCCCTCCCGCGCCGCCAGTGGAATCCGAGAAACCCGCGGAGTCCGAGTCGCAAAAGTAACAGTAACGATGTGTTGGTACCGTGGCGGAGGCGCCGGCATTTCCCGACAGCACGAAGCACGAGCTAGAGGCTGATGCTCCCGCCGCCGGGCAGCGCGTAGACCGCTGGTTGGCGTCGACCTTCCCAGAACTTTCGCGAGCGCTTCTCAAGAAATACATCGACGAAGGGCGCGTCCGCGTGCGGGGAAAGCCCGCGAAAGCGAGCGTGCGCCTGTGCGCCCGCGACGCCGTGACGGTGTGGCTCCCGCCTCCTCCGTCCGAATTCCCGCTGCCCGAGGAGATCGCGCTCGAGGTCCTCTACGAAGATCACGCGATCATCGTGCTCAACAAGCCTCCCGGACTCGTCGTGCACTCCGCGCCGGGGGTCGCGAAGGGGGGGAGCATCGTGAACGCGCTCCTCAACCGCACCGACCGCTTGTCGCGCGAAGGCGGCGCTTCCCGCCCCGGCATCGTCCATCGCCTCGATCGCGAGACTTCCGGCGTGCTCCTCGTCGCGCGCACGGATGCGGTGCATCGAAACATCGCGGCTCAATTCAAGGCGCGCGTAGTAAAGAAGGAATACCTCGCCTGCGTCCACGGCGCGCCCGCTG
>JAKEFC010000132.1 GCA_022616235.1 Planctomycetota bacterium | reverse complement strand
GTCTGTCGCGGCTTGATGCTCGCCCTCCACCGAATGGGGCACATCGCGCTTCCGCCGGCCAGGCACGCCATGCCCAACCCGCTCGCGAAGCGGCGCCGGCCCGCGGCGGTCGCGATCGATGAGACGCCGATCGCAGGGAGACTCTCCACGCTCGGACCCCTCGAGTTCCATCAGGTGCGCCGCACTCCTCTCGAGCGACTCGCGAACGGGCTCATCGAGACCTACCATTATCTCGGGTACACCGTGTCCTTTCGGTAGGCGTGCGCTGGCGCGGGCGGCAGCGCACGCCTACCGAAAGGACACTCTCAGCTTCACCGTGTCGGCGGGGAGGTTGCCTGGCCCGGGCGGATGCTGCTACCTCGGCTGCACCATGTCGGCGGGGACGACGAGGCGGTCGAAGTCGGCGCCGGAGAGGTAGCCCTTTGAGATCGCGACCTCACGCAGCGTTTTTCCCTCATTGTGGGCGGTCTTCGCGATCTCCGCGGCCTTGTCGTAGCCGATGTGCGGCGTGAGCGCGGTAACGAGCATCAATGAACGTTGCAAGTTGTCCGCGATGCGGTCTCGGTTCGGCTCGATGCCGGCGGCACAGTGGGCGTCGAAGGATAAGGTGGCATCGGCGAGCAGCTCGATCGATTGCAGCACCGAGTACGCGATCACCGGCATGTAGACGTTCAGCTCGAAATTACCCGCGGCGCCCGCCATCCCGACGGTGACGTCGTTGCCGAGGACGCGCGCGACTACCATGGTCATCGCCTCCGCTTGGGTCGGGTTCACCTTGCCGGGCATGATCGAGGAGCCGGGCTCGTTCTCGGGGATCGCGATCTCGCCGATCCCGCAGCGCGGGCCGCTCGCGAGCCAGCGCACGTCGTTCGCGATCTTGTTCAGCGCGCAGGCGGTCGTCTTGAGCGCGCCGGAGAGCGACACGAGCGCTTCCTTCCCGGCAAGCGCCGCGAACTTGTTCGGCGCCGACACGAAGGGAAGGCCGGCGCGGCGCGCGATCGCCGCCGCCATCGCCTCCGCGTAGCCAGGCGCCGAGTTCAGCCCCGTGCCGACGGCGGTGCCCCCGATCGCGAGCTCGTAGACGTGCGGGAGCGCGGCGGCGACGGATTCTTCCGCGAGGCGCAGTTGATCCGCGTAGCCGGAGAATTCCTGTCCGAGCGTGAGCGGGGTCGCGTCCTGGAGGTGCGTGCGGCCGATCTTGACGATGCTCGCGAAGCGGCGCGCTTGCTTTTCGAGTGTGGCGCGCAATTGGCGGAGCGCCGGCAGGAGCCGCGCGCCGACTTCGCTCGCGGCGGCTACGTGAATTGCGGTGGGAAACGCGTCGTTCGTGGACTGCGAGCAGTTCACGTGATCGTTCGGGTGGATCGCGGTCGCAGCCTCGGCCGGCGCATTCGACGAAGCGCGCGCGCCGCGCGCGCCGCCGCCGAGAATCTCCATGGCGCGGTTCGCGATGACCTCGTTCGCGTTCATGTTCGATTGCGTGCCGCTCCCGGTCTGCCAGACGACGAGCGGAAAGTGGTCGTCGAGGAGTCCGTCGATCACCTCCTGCGCGGCGCTCTGAATCGCCTGCGCTCGACGCGCGTCGAGCTTCTCTTGGGCGGCGTTCACCTCGGCGGCGCACTGCTTGACGATGCCGAGGGCGCGGATGAGCGCCCGCGGCAAACGTTCGCGGCCGATCTTGAAGTTCTCGAGCGACCGTTGCGTCTGCGCGCCCCAGTAACGATCGGCGGGCACTTCGATCGCGCCCATGCTGTCGCGTTCCGTTCTGGACTTAGGCGACTTCAATTCCCCGGACTCCTTCCACGATCCTTCCTCGCCGGCGCATCATACTCTCACTTGCGGATCACGCCGCCGATGAGCTTGGCGGCGACTTTGGCGGCGGTGAATTCCGTCAGGTGCTGCCCTGGGATCGGCGCGACCTCGACGATGTCTGCGCCCACGACCTTGCGCGTCGCCACGACCTCGCGGATGAGCGCGAGCAATTCGCGGTACGAGTGGCCTCCCGGCTCCGGCGTCCCCGTCCCGGGCGCATACGCCGGATCCAGACCGTCGATGTCGATCGACAGATACACGTGCTCCGGCAGCCGGCCGGCGATCTCTCGAATCCACGATCCCGTCGCGTCCGCCTCGTGCGTGTACAGAGGCCGCAGCCCGCGCTCCCGCACGAATTCGGCCTCTTCCTCCGCGACGCTCCGAATCCCGCACCATTCGATCTGTACGCCGTGCGCCTCGAGGATCCGCCGCGCGACGCAAGCGTGGCTCCAGGGCGAACCTTCGTACTCGGCGCGCAAGTCGAGATGCGCGTCGAAGATGAGCACGCCTAGCTCCGGGTACGCCTGGACCGCCTCCCTCACGGTGCCTGCCGTGATCGTGTGCTCGCCTCCGAAGGCGAGTACGAATTTTTTCCGCTCGAAGTGCGGCGCCGCTGCCGCCGCGATCGCTTCGACGCAGCGCTCCGGTTGCCGCGAGAGCCTGACGGGCGCCAGGCTGTGCACGGCGCCCACGGGCCAGTAGCGGGCACCTCGCTCCTCGTCGAATAACTCCACCTGCCGCGAAGCGTCGAGTATCGCCGCGGGCCCCGCACCCGTCCCGCTCCCGTAGCTCACCGTCAATTCGAGCGGCGCCGGCAGCACGATCACCTGCGAAACATAGAGGTCGCCCTGTCCCGCCTCCTCGCCGCCGAAGATGAGCCGCTCCATCGAGCCCTCCAATACGTTCCCCGCAGCAGCAGCAGCAGCAGCGTACGCGCGCAGCGCGACGATCCCGCGCGCCCGCTCGCGCAGGAACGCGGAGTGAATAGCGGCCACCTCGAAAATACAAGATCCGGGTGTGGAATTTCCCTCGCAAAACCGCTTGGATGCCGCGCTCCTTCACGGCTTGGCGCGGGCAAGGGCGCGATTCGTTCGCGGATGGAGCGCGGGGCGGCAATTGGACGAGATCGAGAAGGACACCTACCGCCAGCATCGGCGCGCCTTCCTCTTCGAAGGCGTGCTGAACAGCCTCATCGCCGCCGCCCCCGCCATCGCCGTTCGCAATCTGCACGCGACGCCGTTCGACGTCATGCTCATCACCATGGCTCCCGGCGTCGCCCAGCTCGTCTCCTTCTTCTTCGCGGGCGCCTTCGACGCCATCGACCGCCGCAAGTTGATCCTCTATCCCGCGCTCTTCGGCCGCCTCCCCCTCGCCTTCCTGCTCCTTGCCGGCGACCTCTGGCTCTTCATCGCCCTCCTCATGTGGCAGGCGATCATGGTCGTGCCGATCACCGCGGGTTGGAATTCGCTCCTGCGCGTGAACTACACGAACGAAACCCGCGGCTCGCTCTACGGCCGCGCCGTGCGCTACGGACATCTATCCTCCGCCCTCATCGCGCTCGCGCTCGGACTCTGGCTCGACGAGAATCCCCGCGCGTTCCAATACGCGTATCCCACCGCCGCCGCCGCCGGCGTGATGGCCTGCTGGCTCTTCACCCGCATCCCGCTCCGCCCCGGCGCGCCCTCCGCGGTGCGCGCGCCCCGCTTCGACGTGCTCTACGCCGTCCGCGTCCTCAGCGCCGACTCCGCGTTCTTCCGCTATCAAGTCGGTTTCTTCTTCTATGGGACCGCCTTCATGGTGATCATGATCGCCAAGCCGCTCTACGCCACGCACGTGCTCGATGCGTCGAACACCGTCCAACTCGGCGCCAACGCGCTCTGGGGCATCGCGATCGTGCTCTTCACGCCATACATGGGCCGGGTCATGGATCGCAGCAATCCCGCAACCTTGACGGCGATCAGCTTCGCGCTGCTCGTCCTGCACTCGCTCGTCCTCTGCTTCGCGACCACTACCGCGATCTACCTCGTCGCGGAATCGATCTTCGGCGTCGCCATGGCGGGCGTCTTGATCTCTTGGAACATGGGGCCGGTCGCCTTCGCCGGCCCGGGCGAAGCGGGGCGCTACACCGGCGTGCACGCCGCGCTCGTCGGCGTACGCGCGCTGCTCGGCCACCCCCTCGGCTTCGCGATCACGAACTACGCACCGTACTGGACGGCGTTTCCGGTGGCGCTCGTATTCTTCCTCGTCGCCACGATCGTGATGATCCGCCTGCGCCCCGCGATGCACGAGCGCCTCGCCGCGGAGCGCCTCGCGTCCAGGGAGGCAGAGCTTCGCGCGATCGCGGTGGCCGAACGCATCGGGGACGGCGCGGGCGAAGTCGATCTCGGCGAGACGCGTCCGAAGACTCCGGACGCAGCTCCATCCCTCGCCGGGGGATCGCAAGAGAAGCCCTGTTCGTGACCGTTCCGTGGACACTCCCGCGCCGGAATGCGCTACACTCGCGCGCCGGTGCGCGATCGATTCGGCGACTTCACTGCACGCGAAGAGCGTGCCCGAGGTGCCTCATGACGCTGCTCTACCGCAATCTGAATCTCGGCCTCAAGCACTCGGACCCGCCGCGCTTGCAGGCGGTGCTCGAGCGCCGGCTGCACTTGAAGCGCGGCGCCGTGCGCTCGCTCAGCATCGTCCGCAAATCGCTCGACAGCCGCGGCGGCCGCCGCCCGCGCCTGCTCTATTCGCTCGCGTTCGACGTGACCGCGCCGCTCGAGCGGAAGCTCCTCCTCAAGAAGGCGCCGCTCGTCGAGCCCTACCTCGATCCCCCCAAGGTCCGCGTGCCGCTCGTCGGCAAGCGGGGCGCCGCCCCGCGCCCCGTCGTGATCGGCGCGGGCCCCGCCGGGCTCTTCGCGGCCTATCGCCTCGCGCAAGCGGAGTGCCCGCCGATCGTGATCGAGCGCGGCCCGGAAGTCACCGAGCGCTCGCGCCGCTGGCACCGCTTCCTCACCGGCGGCCCCTTCGATCCCGAGTGCAATCTCCTCTTCGGGGAGGGGGGCGCGGGCGCCTACTCGGACGGCAAGCTCTACACGCGCGTCTCCGACTCTCGGACGAGCGAGGTGCTCTCCGCGCTCGTCGAGTTCGGCGCGCCGCGCGAGATCGCCTACGATGCGAAGCCGCACGTCGGCAGCAATCTCCTCCCGAGCATCGTGCGGCGCATGCGGAAGTCCCTGATCGAGCAGGGCGTCGAATTTCGCTTCGATACGCGCATGGCGGAGCTTCGTCTGGGCGGCCCCGCCGCGGGCGCCTCGAACGCCCGGCGCGTCACCGGCATCGTCACCGATCCCGGCGGCCTCCTCGAGTGCGACTCTGTATTCCTCGGCACGGGGCATTCCGCGCGCGACACCTACCGCATGCTGCACGCGGCCGGCATCGCGATCGAGCCGAAGGCGTTCCAGATCGGCGTGCGCGTCGAGCATCCGCAGGAGTTCATCGATCGCCTCCAATACGGCGAGCACGCCGGGCATCCGAGCCTGCCCCCCGCGGAGTACCAGCTCGTCGCGAAGCGCCAAGCCGGCGACGTGTTCAGCTTCTGCATGTGTCCCGGCGGCGAGATCCTGCCGGCCACTGAGCGCGCCGGTTTCGTCTGCGTAAACGGCGCGAGCAAGTACAAGCGCACGAGCCCGTACGCGAACAGCGGCTTCGTGATCACCGTCGATCCGCCGCGATTCGGCGCCCCCGGCGATCCGCTCGCGGGGCTCCTCTTCCAGGAAAACGTCGAGCGGGAAGCGGCTCGCGCCGCCGCCGGCGGCGCCGCCACCTCCTCCTCCGGCGCGCCTTTCGCCGTCCCCGGCGCGCGCCTTTCGGATTTTCTCGCGGGGCGCGTCTCCGACTCTCTCCCCGCCGGCTCGTATCCGTTCGCCGTGGCGCCGGCGCCGTTCGATGCGTTTCTCCCGCCGTTCCTGCTCGACGCGCTCCGCGACGGCTTCGCGATCCTCGAGCGTCGCTTCCCGGGATTCGCGAGCGACGCGGCGCTCGTCGTCGCTCCCGAGTCGCGCTCGTCGAGCCCGCTTCGCATCGTGCGCGACCCGGTCACCCTCGAATCCCCCTCCGCCGCCGGCCTCTACCCGATGGGGGAGGGGGCCGGATTCGCGGGCGGCATCCTCTCCGCCGCGATCGACGGCATGCGCTGCGCCGAGACTTGGCTCGCGCGCGCCGCCGCCGCCGCCGCACCTTTGGCGTCGTGCGAAAGCGGCGAGTCGTGAGCGTTGCCGCGGCCGCCGGCTATCGGCTCCTCGACAGCGGCGAGCAGGGGAAGCTCGAACGCTTCGGCGCTCTCACGCTGATTCGGCCGTGCGCGCAAGCGGTGTGGCCGCGGCGCGCAGGGGCGCCCTGGCGCGACGCGGATTCCACCTTCGTTCGCGATGCGAGCGGCACCGGCACGTGGCGGGATGCGCGCCGCCTGCCGGAGCAGTGGGAGATGGAGCACGCGGGCTTCGTCTGGCGCCTGCATCGCAACGAACACGGAAACACGGGGATCTTTCCCGAGCAGGAAGATTGCTGGCGCTGGCTCGCCGCGCAAGCGAAGGCCGCAGCGAGCGGCGCGGAGGTGCTCAATCTCTTCGCCTACACGGGAGGCAGCACGCTCGCGTGCGCCGCCGCCGGCGCGCGCGTCTGCCACGTAGATGCTTCGAAGACGAGCGTGAAGCAAGCGCGCGACAACGCGGAGCTGAGCGGGCTCGCCGCGCGCCCGGTGCGCTGGATCGTCGAAGATGCGCCGCTCTTCGCCGCGCGCGAAGTCCG
>JAKEFC010000131.1 GCA_022616235.1 Planctomycetota bacterium | reverse complement strand
CGCTCTCCGAGCGCCTCGACGACGCGGAGTGGCGCAAGCTGAGCGCCGCCCCCGTCGAGAAGCACAAGCCTTGGATCGCGAGCCGTCCGGGGCTCACGGCGACTTCGGCGCCAGAAGAAAAGTAGCGAGGAACAGCGGTGATGCCGGCGGCTCGCGGGGCTACTACAAGTTCGCTGAGGCGCGGGCGGCGGCGGGGAGCCAGGCGGTGCGGAACGCGGCGTCGATGCGGGCTTGCAGCTCCATGACGCGGCTGTGATTGCTAACGATCGGCCGCCCGAAAGCGCTCACGAGCGCGACGGTGAAGAAGAAATCGCCGTGGCGGTGGATCACGCGCAGCATGCGGCACAAGAAATGGAGCCGGAAATTCTCGGTCGGGAAGGTCATTTCGCGATAGGAAATGTCTACGCCGGGGGTGCCGTGGATGATCAGGCGGGTGTCCGCCAGCTCGAGCCGGCCGCGGTGGACGTCGGAGCTGAGGTCCATCCGCCGCCCGACGTGATAGAAGACCGGGACGAAGGCGCTATTCTCGTTCGCTTGCGCCGAACTCATCGCTCACGCTCTCAGGTTGATTCCAGAATTCTCCGGATGCTTCCCGCTGCTCCTCGTGCCGGCGCCGCTCTGTGCCGCGCGGGGCAGGGAAGATAGCGATCTCGGCGCTCTACCGCAATACTGCGGGCGCGCTCGCTTCGCGCGGCAGCGTCACGCGCAAACCGGGCTGTCCTCCGCGGGCACGGACGAGCCGGCTCCCCGCAGCTCCTCGAGCACGTGCCCGCCGATGCGATTCGCGTTCGCCATGATCGTGAGCGTCGTCGCGCTCGCGGGCAGGCACCTAAGGAGCGACGCATCGGCCACGTAGATGTGGCGTCCTTGCAGGAGCTTGCCGTTCGGCGCCGACGCGAGCGGATCCTGGCGCGTGGGTTCCGCGAACGGCACCGTGCCGCCGTAGTGGGTCGTCGATCCGAGCGGCGGGCGCATCTTGCGAAGCGGCAGGAGCCCGAGCGTGCGCAATGCGCGGCGAAGCCGCATCGCCGCCCCGGACTCCCCTGGCGCCGGCCGCTCGGCTTCCATCGCGATCCGCAGCGTCGCTTCGCTCTCGGTCGCTCCGTCCGCGAGCCATAGCGATCCTCCCGGATGCCGGAGCGCGGGAAAGCGCACGTCGGCGATCACGACCGACGGAGTGAGGAGCGCGAGCATCTCGAGGGCCTCCGGCGCCGCCACCGGCAGCGCGCTCAACAATCGGCAGAGGAGGAAGCTCCGATAGCTGTAGATCTGGGCGCAGATGCGGAGCCGGCGCGTCTCCGCCGCCTCGCGCTCGTTGAGCTGCAGTTGGCAGAGCCCGATCCGCTCCGCCGCGCCGCTTCGACCGAGCATGCGCGGGTGCAGGCACGCGATGAGCTGCTGGCGCTTCGTGAGAAACGGGAGCTTGATCCCCGCGAGCCTGAAGCTGCGGAGCAGGATGCGCGCGGTGCCGACCGCGCCCGCGGCGATGATCGCGCGGCGCGCGCGAAAGGCGTGCCCTTCGCCGAGCGCGCCCCCGCGATTCCGGCGCGCGTGCACCTCCACGGAGTCCTCGCGCTCCTGCACGCGCTCCACGATCCACCCCGATTCGTGGCGGAAGTGCTTCCAGCGCCGGAGTTCCTCGAGCGTGTACTGCGGGCGATAGACCGAACCCCCAGGGTCCGCGTAATGGTGCATGTCCGTGTAGCGGCAGGCGGCGCGCCCGCCGAGCGGAGCGGTCAAGAGCGCGAGGTGGCTCCGCACCAGCTCGAAGCCGAGCGTCTCGAACCCCGCCGCGCGCTCGGCGAAGGCCGCGAGCAACGCTTCGGTGTGATGGTCCGGGCGCGGGGCTTCCTGCACGGCGGGCGACGTGCGCGGCCCGGAGATGCCGATCCGCCGCGTGATGATGTCGTAGTTACGCCTCGTCTCGCGAAGCGGCAGCCCCGCGGCCTCGATCTCGCGATCGGTGAAATACGCGCACACGCCCCCCCACGCCGCGCCGAGCCCGCCGCGCGCGAGGCTCTCGAGGACGCGCAAGCGCGGCGCTCGAAGCGGGAGCAGGCGGCGCGTCCCGCGAGTGACGTACGAACGATTCCCGCGCACGAGCCAGCTCAGCCCGCGCGCCGGGGAATCGACCGGGATGCCGCTCAGGTCCTCCCCGAGGAACCAGCGATGCTGCTCGGGATCGCTCCGCCGGATCTCCTCGAAACCCGCTTCCGGCGCCGCGCCGAGGAGCGCCGGCTCCGTCTCACCGCCATCGATGACGACGACGCGCACCCCAGCCTCGACGAGCGGATACGCGGCGTGCACGCCGGCGGGCCCGCTCCCGATGATGGCGACATCCGCATCAAGCGAGCCCGGCATTGCGCCTCACGAATCCGGGGAAGAGGAGGAGCGGCAATCCCGCCGCGAGCTTGCGCGCGGCGCGCCACGCGGTGCGTGCGAGCGCGGCGACCGCGCCGCGCACCGAGCGCTCGCGCGGCAAGAGCCACTCGGCGGACGCCGGCTGACACTCGACGAGCGCCGCCGCGATGATCAGCTTCTTCTGCAGCGTGCAGCGCGGCCAAAAGAGGCGCGTGAGCGCATCGAGCGCGCCGAGGAGCGCGCGCCGCCTGTAGAGGCGCGGATCGAGGCGGTGCTCTGGGGGAACGCCGTGGGCGCGAAGCGCGCGCTCGTAGAGGAGCACGAGATCCGTCCCCGGCCGCCACTCCTTCGGCTTCGTGGCGAACACGTAGCCGAGGAGCAGCTCCGCTTCGCACTCCGCGCCCGTGCGCGCGGCCGCGGCGGCGGCCGCGGCAGCAGGCGGTGCGTCAGGCGATGCAGCAGGCTGCGCGTCCGCCGTGCCTCCCGCGAGCCCGGCTGGAAATCCGAGCGGCGTGAAGCCGAGTTCGCGATACGCAACCTCGACGTCCATCGCAACGTCTTCGAGCGCGCCGTAGACGTTACTCCGCGTGAGAGGCGGCCGCGGCAAAACGCGCAGCGCCTGCGCGATCGCGAGCGCGAGCCACCCCGGCACGTGCACGCGCCGGCGCTTCTTCCCGAGCCGCGCGAGCACGAAGTCGAGCATTGAGTCCATGGAGACGCGGTCGGGCCCGCCTGCGTCGTAGACCTTGCCGCGCGTCTCTTCCGCGCGCGCGGCGCACTCGATCATCACGGCGAGATCGCTCGCGCGGAGCGGGTGGAAGCCGGCGCGCCCCGCGCCGATCACGGGCACGATCGGCAAACGAGCCGCGGCGGCCGCGAGCGTGCCGAGGATGCCGCTCTTGGTGTCGGCGTAGACGATGCTCGGCCGGAGCGTCGTCGCCGGGACGCCGGACGCGAAGATCGCCTGCTCCGCCGCCAACTTCGTGCGCGCATAGATCCCCTTCCGCGTGAGGCGCACGGACTGAGTGCTCACGTGGATGATGAATCGCACGCCGGCGCGCTTCGCCTCTTCGGCGAGCGCGAGCGCGCCCCCGGCGTTCACGCGCGCGCTCGCGGCCTCGTCGCACTTGAGCGCCGCGAGATGCGCGATCCAACCGGCGCCGGCAACCGCGCGCGCAATCGAAGCGCGGTCCGTCATGTCCCCCGCGGCGATCTCCAGGCGCGGGTGCTCGCCCAGGAGCCGCGCCGCCTTCGCGGGGTTCCGCACGAACGCGCGCACGCGATAGCCGCGCTCGAGCAGGTAGCGAACGAGCGGCACCCCGGCCAATCCAGTGGCGCCGGTCACGAGCACGATCTCGTCGTGAAACACGCCGCTGCCGCTTTCACTGCCGCTGTCTGCCGCCGTCATTGCGTCTCCCCGCAGGCGACGAGCGGCGCGCGCGCCGCGGCCGCCGCCGCCGCCGCCGACAAGCGCACGCCGGTCTCCTCCATCCAGCCGACGAGCCAGAGGAGGCTCCACAGCTTGAAGGAGTAGTCCGCGGCGCCGGCGCGGTGCGGCGCGAGGAAGCGCTCCTCCACCGCGTCCACGTCGAGCCAATCTCCGCAGATCTCGCGCGCGTTCGCGAGCCGCTCGTCGCTCCAGGCGCGCAGCGAACCGTTCAGCCAGCTCCCGACCGGGGCGTTGAAACCGAGCTTCTTGCGCTCGTAAGCGAGGTGCGGCGCGTGGCGGCGCACGGCCTCGCGAAGCACGCGCTTCCCGCGCCCGCGGCTCCGCTTCCAGGCGGAGGGGAGCGCCGCGCACCATTCGACGAGAGTGTGATCGAGATACGGGACCCGCACCTCGAGTCCGTGCGCCATGCTCGCGCGATCGACCTTGTGCAGGATGTCATCGAGCATCCACGTCGAGAGATCGACGAAGAGCGCTTGCTCGAGGAACGGCAAGTCGCCGACGCGAACGAAGCGGCGCTCGATCTCCGCGAAGGGATCCGAGGCGCACTCGGCGAGGCGGCGGCGCGCATCGCGCGTGAGCACGCTCGCAAGGTCGCGCTGCCACCAGAGCGCGCGCCAGTACGCGTGCGCGCGCGCGCGCGGCTCCGCCGCGGCGCTCAAGAATTGCCGCAGCTTGAACGCCGCGCCGACCTTGGCCGAGCGCGCCACGACGCGCGGCGCCACGGCGCCCGCGAGCCAGGCGCGCAGTCCGTACGGCAGGCACCCGAGGAGCGCGTGATAGCCGTCGGCGGCGTACGTGATGTAGCCCGCGAGCAGTTCGTCCGCGCCATCGCCCGAGAGCGCGACGGTGACGTGCTCGCGCGCGTAACGGGCGAGGCCGTGATACGCGACGAAGGAGGTGTCCGCGAAGGGCTCGTCGGCGGCTCGAATCAGCGCGGGCATGGCCGCGGCAGCCGGCGGCGAGAGCAGATAGTGATGGTGGCTGAGCCCGACCGACGCGGCAACGCGCGCGGCGGCGCGCCCCTCCGAGAACGTCTCCTCCGCGAAATCGCAGCAGAAGGTCGCCCCCGCGGGGCTCTCCGCCGCGAAGCAGGCGGCGATCGCGGAGGAATCGATGCCGCCGCTCAGAAAGGAGCCGAGCGGCACGTCGGAGACGCACTGCATCGAGACGGAGCGGCGCAAGCGCTCCCAGAGTTCGCTCGCGGGCGCGTTGCCGGGGGCGGAGGCTGCGTGGTCGGCGGCGCCGCGGCGAAACGCGGCTTCGAGCGACCAGTACTCGGCGATCGTCGAGCTGCCGCGGCGCGCATCGTGTTTTAGATAGCAGCCGGGGGGAAGCTTGCGGATCTCGCGGACGAGCGTGCGCGGCGTGTGGGTGTAGCCGAAGGAGAGATACTCGTGCAGCGCGGCGAGATCGATCGCCGGGTCGAGTCCGGGCCAGTCGAGGAGCCCGCGCTGCTCCGAGGAGAACACGATGCCGCCTAGCGCCTCGATGTAGAGGAGCGGCTTGATCCCGAGCGGATCGCGCGCGAGGTAGAGCGATTGCGCGGAGTCGTCCCAGAGCCCGAACGCGAACATGCCGTTCAGGCGCTCGAGCACCGCGATCCCCCACTCCTCGAAGCCGTGCAGGATCACCTCGCTGTCGCTCTGCGAGCGAACGCGATGGCCGGCGCGCTCGAGTTGGGCGCGGAGCGCCTCCGCGTTGTAGATCTCGCCGTTGCAGACGAGGAAGATGCGCTCGGTTTCGTTCGCCATCGGCTGGCGGCCGGCGGCGGAGAGATCGCGGATGCTGAGGCGCCGGTGGCCGAGCGCGACGACGCCGCACGGACTCTCGCGGAAGATGTGCGCGCCGTCATCGGGGCCGCGCGGGCGAAGCGACTCGAGGAGCGAGGGGAATGCCGCGCGCCAGGCGTCGCGTCCGGGCGGCGCGAAGTAGCCGGCAATACCGCACACGGGCGCTCCTATCGAGCCGCGCGCTTGCGCGGGGCGGCGGGCGGTGCTGCCGCATCCGAGTGTGGGAGCGATTGCCGCACGATCCCATACACGGCGAGGCCGCCCGCGAACAGGAGCGCGGAGACCCCGAAGCAAAACGTGACGGGGAGCCAGATCGACGACCAAGGCGCGCCGCCGCCGGCGGCGCTCGCGAGGACCTGGCCCGCGAGGAGCGCGATCCCTCCGAGAAACGGCAGGAACGCGAGCAGCGTGAAGAGCTTCACGGGATTGAAGATCGTGTACATCTGCACGATGTACTGCGCAGTGCGCAGCGAATCGACGAAGTGCCGCACCTTCGACTTGCCGATGCGGTTGTGGTAGTCGACCGGCACCCAGCCGACGACGCGGTTCAACGACAGGAAGCACAGGGTCTGCGAGGTCGTGAAGGAGAACCCCGCGCACATCATCGCGAGGTACGGCAGGATCGTGCTGCGCCGGAAGATGCGGAGGCCGCTGTTCACGTCGGTGAGGCGCGTGCCGGTCGCCGACTCGCACATGCGGTGAAAGAGCTTGCGCGCCGGCATCTTGATCCACCCGCCGCGGAAGTAGCGGCCCGTGCGAGCGCCGATCACGAGGTCGTATCCCCGCTCGTATTCGTCGAGCAGGCGCGGGAGCGCATCGAGAGGATACGTGCCGTCGGCGTCGCAAATCGCGATCGTCTCGTTGCGAGCGTGGAGTATCCCGGTGCGGAGGGCGCTCCCGTAGCCGCGCCGGTAGACGTGGCGAAGCACGGCGGCGCCGCTCTCGGCGGCGATCTCGGCGGTGCGGTCCGCGGAGCCATCGTCGACGACGAGGATCTCCACGTCGTGGCCGCGCGCTTCGAGGATGCGGCGCGCGCCGTGGACCGTCTCCGCGATCGCGTCCTCTTCGTTCAGCGCGGGAACGATCAAGGTGATGCCGCGTGTCGCTGCGGCGCGCGGGCGGGGGTTGCCTTCGAGAAGCTCGCGTTCCGAGCCGCGCGTTACTACACTTTCGATTTCCACGAATATTTATCGGCTCTTCTGGGACCGACTGCAGCGAGATTGGGCCGCAAGGGGCGAAAGGTCCGGTAAAGCATCGTTCGCCACGAAATGAGAATGGACGGCACGGCGTGGCGTCTTGTCGCCGTGTGCTGGTTCGCCTGCGGCGGGCTCTTGGCCGGTTGCGCACCGCTCTCCGGCTATGCGCGCGGGCGAGCCGAGGACCTCGCGGATTGCGTGCGCGTGCAGGCGGCGGCAGGCTTGGGGCTCTACCTCGAAGCGGAAGTGACATCGTTCGTGCAGCCTGCCGCGGGGCTGCTCGACGTGAACCTCGCACCGCGCTGGGGGCTCGGCTGGGATCCGCGCGCGAACCGGCCGCACGGGACCTTGCGCACGGCGGCGTTTCCGAGCCTGCTCGCCGGTTGGCCCGCCTACGGCTACGGCGAGACCGCGGCCGGCTACGGAGACACGCATCCGTATCTGCGCGGCGCGATCGCCCCGCTCATCCTGATGGGAAACCACCACACGGAGCAGCGCTCCGTCTCGCTATTTTGGCTCCACGAGCTGATCCCGAACGCGCGCTTCATGCGCGCGCCGGAGGAGCCGCCGCTTGCAGACGTGCCGCTCGCGGATCACTTTTGGATCGGCACTTCCGGCACGGCGCTCGCGCTCTCCTTCGATGCGGGAGTGAATCCGTATCAGATCATCGACTTCGTGGTGGGGATCGCAGGGCTGGACTTGCTCGGCGACGACTAGGCGAGATCCCAATCGGTGTGCGGCGTGCGATTCTTCACGAACCAGCCGTAGATCAACTCCGGATAAGTACGATTCGGAATGTTGCTCGCGCGGAAGAACGGCCGCAAGCGCCGGTTCAATTCCGGCAGGCGATAGAACGGCACCGCTGGATAGTAATGGTGCTCGATGTGGTGGTTCGAGTGGAGGAACAAGAAGCGCGTCAGCGGATTCCCCGTCACGAGCGTGCTCCAGGCGGCGTTGTCCTTCGGATTGATGTCGTAGTGCTGTCCGAGGCGATTCAGCATGAATGCGGGAGGGAAGAACGCCAAGAACGGCACGAGGTAGACGCGAAGGAGCGCGCCCGCGTCGTGAAAGCCGAGCGCGGCGGCGAACGAGAGGTGGATCGCGATGTTCGCGAGGCGCTCGTTGCGGATGCGGCGCCGTAGCTCGGGGGGGTAGGTGGCCGCTTCCTTCTTCGCGGCGATCGCGTAGATCACGAACAACGCGGGGGTGCAGTAGAGCAGCTTGTACCAGCGCGCGTTCCGCTTCGGTGACAGATGCGCGCGCTTGGGATCGGTCACCGTCGAGCCCAGCTCCCGGTGATGGTCGTTGTGCCAGATATCGAATTGCGACGCCGAGATCGCGCTCGGCAGCGCGTACGCGAGCCCGAGCAGGCGTTGGAGTAGCGGGTGCTTGCGCTTGAAGATCAGCGTGTGCACCTGCTCGTGTAGGAGGATGATGAACCCGAGGATGTTGATCCCCTGGAGCGCGGCGACGGGTACCCAGATCCACGGATTCGTGACAACGTAGAGAGTCCACGCGCAGAGGAGAAATAGCGCGAGGTGGCGGCCTGCGATCAGGAAGTGCCGCCAGGGCTGGATCTGGTGCAGTCCCCGCAAATCCTCCGTGGAGAGGTGTTCGAGCAGCCGTTCGCGGAGGTCGCCAATGTGTTGGAAGTAGTAGCGCTCTTTCGTTGCCATTGCCGCCATCGTACCGCGAACCCCCGCGAGAAAAAGATCGATAAGCCGCTCGCAGCGCGGTCGGGGAATAGAGCGACGGGGTTAGTGTTCGGCGGGGGGAGGGGCGAACCAGCGGGAGAGGGCGTCGGCGCCGCGCGGGTTCCATTGCGCGACGAGCCGGAGCGCGGCCTGGAATCCGAAGCTGAACGGATCCCCTTCCTCGAGCAACGCGCGCACCGCGAGTTCGAGCCCTTCCGAGATCTGTCCGGCCGCGAGACAGCGTTCGGCGCGCGGCACCAAGCGCCGCGCCTCGTCGCTCTGGAGCCGCTCGATCAGCGCATCGAGCCGCTCCGCGCAGTCCCTCTCGAGGCGCGTTCTCAGCACGTCGTCCGGCGGGAATTCCTCCGGATCCGCCGGGAGCCCGCGCGCGGCATCGGCGGGCGCGACGCGGTCCTCGAGCCTGAGATCGGTCGCGATCTTTTCCTCCTCGCGGGTTCCATCCGCGAAGACGATCACGAGAGGGATTTCGAGACGCGCGCTCAA
Source organism: Planctomycetota bacterium (assembly GCA_022616235.1). Lineage (GTDB taxonomy): Bacteria > Planctomycetota > UBA8108 > UBA1146 > JAKEFC01 > JAKEFC01. The sequence continues at coordinate 544 of JAKEFC010000131.1, read as the reverse complement.
CTCGACCGTGTGTACGGGGAGCGCTTCCTGCCGCCACGCGCTCCAGCGCTCCCGCGGCGGCAGCGCGCGGAGTCGCGCTTCGCAGCGCGTGCGCTCCGTCTCGGCCGTGCGGTAGAGTTTCTCGATTTGCGCGCGCGACAGGTCATCCGCCGAGCACCACTCGCGATGCAGGCGCTGCGCACGCTCGCGCGCGTCCCGCAACCGGCGCTCTTCCGCGGCGAACGCGGGATTGTCGCGCCATTCCGAGTTCGCTTGCACCATGATCCCCTCGCGCCGCGCTCCGCGCGAGCCGCGCTCCGCGCGAAAGGACGCGCTGCCGACGAGAACCGTCACGCCGTCGAAGCGGCGGCCCGCGTCTGCCGCGGCGCCATCCGCGGCGTCGACGCGGCGAACGAGCGGCAGCTCCAGGATCGCGTCCCGCAAGCGCGCCACTTCCGCGTCGATCGCGCCGCGTTCCACGCCCGCCGCGGCGGCTTCCAAGAGCGCGACGACGGCATTCCCCGGCAAACCGCGGCGCTCCAACGCCGTCGCCTGGCCTTGCAGT
>JAKEFC010000010.1 GCA_022616235.1 Planctomycetota bacterium | reverse complement strand
TCCTCGAAAGCGGTGTTCGCGCGCTCCAAGAGCGCGGCAGCCTCTTGCGCCTGAACGAAACTCTCCGCTTCGGCGGCGGCCGGACGGAGTCCGCTCTCCACGTAGCGAGGCATCAGCTCCTCGAAGAATTCGAGCCCAGCGAATTGCTGCCGCGCCTCTACGAGGCCGCGCAGCGCATCCGCGCCGCGTCCGGCCGCGAGCAAGTCTCCAAGCTCCTTCTCGATCCTCAGGAACTCTTCGTGCGCCGCGGACTGCAAGTCCGCGCGACGCGTCTCCCAGTGTTCGCGGTCCGGATCGGTCGCCGCGCAGCGGCCGGCGAACCGGCTCGCGACGATCGCGTCGCCGAAGCGCTTTTCGCCGACCATCTCCTCGAGCGCGCTCTCGACCGCGGCGCGGTCCTTCTCGACGACCCCGCGGCGCACGCCTTCCAGGACCTGCCGGATCCGCTGCGCCTCGTCCGCGGTATTCGTCCCGGGGTAGAGTTTCTCGAGGCTTTCGAAGATCTCGAGCGCGTCCCATCCGAATTCGCCGCGGTGCGCGTTCTGCACCGCGGTGACGAGGTCGGTGCGCGCTTGCAGGGGCTCGCCGAAGAGCGGTTTCGAGTCAGCAGTAGAAGACGAAGAAGCCGTGGTATCGAAAGAGCTTCGCGCGCCGAAAGCGCCGAGATCTTGCGTGCCCGCGGCGCTCGCGAGATCGCCTTCCGGCGAGGCGGCGACGCCGAGATCGCCGCCGCTCGTCGCCGGCGCCGCTCCCGGCATGTAGTTGAGGACGATGAGCACGCACACCGCGCCGAGGAGGACGACGGGCAGGACCGCGTTCAGCAGGATGCGGGAGCCGCCGCCCGGCGCGGGGGCAGTGCGCGTGACGTAAGACTGCATCGCCGGCGGCATCGCGGGCGGCATCGCGGGCGGCATCGCAGCAGCGACAGCCGCCGGCGCCGCAGCGGGAGCCGCGGCACTCGCGGGGGCCGCGCCCGACATGCTCGGCACAGCGAGCACCGCCGGCGCCGCCGGATTCGAGACGAAGCGCAGAGTCGCCTCACCGATCTGCACTTCATCTCCCGGCTTCAGCGCGATGCGGTCGGCAAGCGAGCCGTTGACGCGCGTGCCGTTCGCGGAGCCCGAGTCGAGGAGCGTCAGGCGCCCCCCTTCGCCGAAGATCTGCGCGTGCTTCCGCGATGACTTCGAGGTCGTGAGGACGATTTCGCAATCATCCGCGCGGCCGATGTTGAGGAGGGAAGCGCCGTCGTAGTTGAAGGTCCACGAGCGCTCTCCCTCGCGGACCTCGATGAGCACGGGAGGCTGAAAGAACGCAGCCGAATCTTGATCGCGTCTCGTCATTGTTCCCCCGAAGCGTGCGCCGAGCGCCGAGAGTCCGGCGCTCAGAGCCGCCGGAGCACCCGGAGATACGGCAAATGATACGCTCGCCGCGCGCGAAAGACACGCCTCTGCCCGCGGGTTTTCCGCGTTGGTGCCTGGTGTACAATCGCCGTCCGTGACACAACGGTGATTCGACGGCAGGAGCGCGATGAAACTTGCGGGCACCAACGCGTTGATCACGGGCGCCGGACGCCGCATCGGGCGCGCGCTCGCGCTCGCGTTCGCGGCGGAGGGGGTGGGCATCGCAGTCCACTATCGCGACTCGCGCGGCGATGCCGAGGAGCTTGCCGAGGAGATCCAGGCGAGCGGGGGCAAGGCCGTAGCGATCGGCGCCGACTTGGCGATGCCCGGCGGCGCCGAGACCGTCTTCGTCGAAGCGTCTTCCTCGCTCGGCGCGATCCAGTTGCTCGTGAACAACGCCTCGCGCTTCGAGCCAGCGGGCTTGGATGCCACGGACCGCGCGCGCTGGGAGGAGGAGCTGGCGCTCCATGCGACGGCGCCGTACATCCTCTCCCGCGAGGTCGCGCGGCATCTCCCTGCGGATTCGGAAGGGCGCATCATCAACATCCTCGACTGGCGCGCCGAGCTGCCCGACCCGCGCTACCTCGCCTACAGCGCCGCGAAGGGCGCGCTCCATGCGCTCACTCTCGCGCTAGCGCGCGCACTAGCGCCCCGCATCACGGTAAACGGCATCAGTCCGGGAGCGATCTTGCCCCCCGCGGGCGGCGCGGGGAAAGGGAGCGGCGACTACGTGCGGGACCTCCCCCTCGCGCGCGTGGGGAGCACCGACGACATCGTACGGGCGTGCCTGTTCTTCGCGCGCGATGCCGACTACGTGACGGGCGCGATATTGCCGGTGGATGGCGGGCGCCATCTCCTGTAGATCGTCCTCGGGAGAGTCTCTTGGAAAGTCTTGGGAGAGTCGGAGAATGAATCGATCGCCGCGACGAAAATCAACGACACTCGCGGCGGCCGACCGCATCGATGTGGCGGGGCTCGCCGTGCGGACGCGAATCGGCATCTACGACGAAGAACGCCTCCAGCGCCAAGAGGTCGTCATCGACATGACGCTCGTCACGGACATCGCGCGCCCCGCCGCCACCGATCGGATCGCGGACGCCGTCGATTACAAGCAGGTCACGAAGCGCGTCATCGCCTTCGTGGAGAATTCCTCCTGCGCGCTCCTCGAGAAGCTGACCGAGGACGTGGCCCGCCTGCTCCTCGCCGAGTTCGACGTCGCCCAGGTGACGGTCCGCATCGCGAAGCCGGGCGCGCTCCGCCACGCCGCATCCGTGGCGGTCACGGTGACGCGCAGCCGCTAGTTCTGCGCCTGGCGCACGGCGCGGCGAGCCTCGTGCCGGAGGCAACGCCCCGGCACGAGGCCCACACCTGCTCCTACAGAGGCACCTGCCACTGATCGTCGCGCACGTTGTTCGCGATCTTGAGCGCGCCGAGCGCAACCAATCGCTTGTAGTCCGCCGGCGTCGAGACCTTGGCATCTTCGTAGCCTTCGTCGCGCAGCTTCTGCTCGATCAACTCCGCGAAGCCGCCGATCTGGGAGCCGCCGCCCGCGACGATGATGTTCTGCATTATGTTGACCACGCCCTCAGAGTCGCAGCGCGTGAACATCGCGCGTACGGAGTCGAGCACCGGGTCGACGAGGATCTCGCAGGCTTCCCGGATCAGCTCGCCGAATTCGATGGAGCGCGGCTTTCCATCGACGTAGACCTTCACTTTCGCCGACTTCTTCTTGTTGCCGACGAAAGAGTTGTTTTCCTTGAGCTTCGTGATGGTCACGCGGCTCAAGGAGATGTCCGGGTAGCGCTTCTTGATCCCGGCGGCGAGCGCTTGGTCGATCGCGTCGCCCGCGATGGGGAAGCTCTGTTGGTCCTGGGCAGTCGGGTAGTAGCCCTGCACGAGGCAGATGTCGGTCGTGCCGGCGCCGATGTCGATGATCAGCGAGTGCTTGGTCGGGTCGACGTAATTGTTGTCGGTCTTCAGGCGGTCTTCGTCGCGCAGTCCCATGGCGGCGAGGAACGGCTCGGGAACGACCAGCATGCGGTCGAAGACGCCGGCGAAGACGCTGCGAATCGTCTTCTGCTTGTCGGGCGTGGAATTCGCCGGCGCCCCGACGACTCCCCAGAGGTCGTGCTCGTTCTTGGAGTCGATCTGCGTGCGGAGGTAACCCGCGAACGCGCGGCTTACGTCGAAGTCGTCGACGTAGCCTTCCGCGAGCGGCCACTTGAGATCGAGGTGCAAGCGATGCTCGATCGCTTCGTCCGCGAAGATGCACGGAGCATCTGTCGGGAGTATCCCCGGAATCATCCCCGGCTTCGGATAGCCGACGAGCGACAAGTGGATGTCCTTGTCGTATTTGACCGTCCTGCCGTCCTTCGAGACCTGGAACACGGAAGTGTTCGTGCCCAGATCAAGGCCGACGCGCAAGACCTTCTTGGTTGCGGTAGCCGTCATGTCGTAAATCCTTCCACTGTGTCTTGAATGCGTTCCTGCACGCGGCCAGCAGTCGGGCACGCGGCGACGTTTTCTTCTTGAGATCGATTCGATGCGAGATTCGTGCACGCGGGCGAAGCAACCGTCGAGGACGCTGCCGGCGCTTGCTCGAAGAGGCGCGGCGAGCGAAGCACGCGGAGCACGGAGGATCCCGCGTCCCCTTCCGCGGGAAAGAGCTTCGGCGCCGTCGGCGTGCAGCGTTCGCCGTGCCTGCGGAAGAGGACGAGCACGAGCGGCAGCTCCGGGCGCGCGGGCAACGCCCCGAGCACGGGTCCGATGCCGCCGGTCGTCAGCTCCACCCAGCACCCCGGCAGGTAGAGCGAGTGCGTCTCCAGCAAGCGGCGGATGCCTGCGCGCTCCGGCGCTCCGTCCTCCAGCCCGGAGAGGACCGCGCCGAGAGCGATGCGCCAACCGCCCGCGCAGAGATTCCCCGCCGCCGCAACCCGCACGGCCGCGCGCCAGAGCGCGATGTCCGCGCGAACTTGCGATTCTGCGTGCGATTCTGCGTGCGACTCGCCGTTCCTGCCCGCGCCGCCGACCGTGGGGCGCGGCGCGATGACGCTTCCGAGCAGCTTCGCGACCTGCTGCTCGAGTCCTTCGCGGCACTCGCCGTGCGCCGGGCGCGCGCCGGGCGCGTACTCGATGAGCGCAGCGATGAAGACGGTGCCGAGCGCGGCGTGAATGCGCGCACTCTCTCGCGCCTCCCGCACGAGGACGGAGAGCACGAGCAACGTGGCGTTCCAGCGCTCACCGGCGAAGCCGGTCGCATCCGACTCGAGGAATAGCCCGATACGCGCGCCGATGAGCGGAGCCGCTTCCGCGAGCGCCGCGGCGAGGCGGTCGACCCTCTTCGCATCGATCGCCCCGCGGGTGTGAAAGGCGCGCAGCAGCTCCTCCCACTCCGCGCGATGGGCCGCCGTGTCGGGCGGGGCGGTGTCGAGACCGGCGAGCCAGCTCGCGCCGGCGGCGGCCAGCGCCGAAGCGGCCGAGGCGTGCTTCTGCGGCGAGGCATGGCGCGCCGACTCTTGCGCTTCATCGCGTTCGCGCTCGAGGCGTGCGCCGCGCCGGATGAGCGCCCGCCGCTCCCGCGCGAGCGCTTTCCACCGCGCGCGGGCGCGCCGGCGCGCGCGCTCCGCGGCGCCGGCGCTCTCCAACCTCTGGCGGACCCCGAGCAGCATGTCGTGCTCGCGCCTCCGCGCTCGGCCGCGGCCGCTTGCTCCGGCAGCCGGACGCGGCGTTTGTGGCGCTTGCGACTCTTGCGGCACCTGTGGCGCCAGCGGCTCCGGCTGCGCGGCGCCGGATGCCGGGCTCGCGCTCGGCTGCGGTGCGATGGCGGAAACCGGCGGCGCGGGATCGGGCACGCGGCCTATCGACCGCAACATCAACTCGACGGGGTCCACGGCGG
>JAKEFC010000130.1 GCA_022616235.1 Planctomycetota bacterium | reverse complement strand
CAAGGGATATTTCGACGAAGCGCCGATGATCGTCGAGGAGCAATACACGGCGAAGACGGAGCAATACGCGACGGAGCACGACAGCTTTCTCATCTATTTCAAGGCGACGACGACCGCGGCGGGGAAGCTGCGCACCGCCAATGTCGAGTATTTCTTGCGGGATCCGAACGCGAAGGGCAAGGACACCCGCGCGCGAGGCCAGATCGATGACCATCGCGGATTGACGCTCGTGAAAACGATGCGCTGGCTGGATACCGAGGAGACGGACGAAACCGGCGGCAAGAAGAAGGATTTCTTCGCCGTGAAGCGCGTCGTCAGGTTCATGGAAGCGGAGGTGTGTCACAACGTGACGGACTTCCGCGTCGAATATTTTTACGACAACCGCTACGACTCCAAGCCGGGCGGCTATTTCACGCCGCGGCTCGAGGCCGAAAACCGGCTCGTGCAGTCGGAGCAGCCGCCGCGGGACATCAAGGACTTCGGAGTCGTGAAGGAGTTCATCTACGGGGGATTCCGCAACACGGCGGCACGCGGCATTGCACGACAGGCGAAGCGCGAGATCAAAAACCCGGAAGCCAACTTCCCGGTCCGCTTCGTCGCCGGAGCTACCGGCAGCGGCGTGTCATTTTCCGACCTCGGGTACGGCGACCAGATCTTCATTTGGAAGGACCGCGGCCAGGGCGAGTTCCCCGATGGCGAATATACGGTGTTTCGCCACGTCGGCGGGGAGGTCGAATTCATCGACCACATCAATTCCTCGACCTGGGATGCCGACCAGGCGGAGCTGCGCTACAAGGCCGCGCGCACGCCGAGCGCGATCCGAATCACTCTGCGGGTGCTCGACGAGAAGGGACGCGATCCCAGCTATTTGCCGCTGGTCGTGCACCCGTTCCGGAAGAAGAGCGGGTAGCCCGCTATCGTTCCCTGCGCGGCTGCGGGCGCGGCTTCGGCAGCTCCGCAACCCACGCTGTCAGTCGATGTCCGTGCCCATGGTCATGAAGAACTCCGCGTTGCTCTTCGTCTTACTGAGCCGCATCTTCAGCAATTCCATCGCCTCGACGGGGTTCAAGTCGTTCAACACCTTGCGCAGGATCCAAACGCGCTTTTGCTCCTCGGGGGCGAGCAGCAGTTCCTCCTTGCGCGTACCGGAGCGGGTGATGTCGATCGCCGGCCACACGCGCTTGTCCGCGAGGCGGCGGTCGAGGTGAAGCTCCATGTTGCCGGTGCCCTTGAACTCCTCGAAGATCACCTCGTCCATGCGCGACCCGGTGTCGATGAGCGCCGTGGCGATGATGGTGAGGCTGCCGCCTTCCTCGATGTTGCGCGCCGCCCCGAAGAAGCGTTTCGGTTTCTGCAATGCGCTCGCGTCGACGCCGCCGGACAGGATCCGTCCGGAGTGCGGTACCTCGGTATTGTAGGCCCTGCCTAGGCGCGTGATCGAATCGAGCAGGATCACCACGTCGCGGCCGTATTCGACGAGGCGCCGCGCCTTCTCGATCACCATCTCAGCGACTTGCACGTGTCTGGAAGCGGGTTCATCGAACGTCGACGAAATCACTTCGCCGCGCACGTTGCGCTCCATGTCGGTGACTTCCTCCGGGCGCTCATCGATCAGGAGCACGATGAGGTCCACCTCGGGGTTGTTCTTGGCGACGCTGTTCGCGATGAGCTGCAAGAGGATGGTCTTGCCGGTGCGCGGCGGTGCGACGATCAAGCCGCGCTGGCCTTTGCCGATGGGGCTCACGAGATCGAGGATGCGCATCTCGAGGCCGCCGTCCGCGCACTCCATCGTGAGGCGACCGTCGGGATACAACGGCGTGAGATCGTCGAAGGACACGACCTCGTGCACTTTTTCCGGGTCTTCGTAGTTGACGGCATCGACGCGCAACATCGCGAAGTATCGCTCGTTGTCCTTGGGGGGGCGCACCTGCCCCTGGACCACGCTGCCGGTAGTCAGTCCGAAGCGGCGGATCTGCGACGGCGAGATGTAAATGTCGTCGGGACAGGGAAAATAGGAATAGCGCGGGGAGCGGAGGAAGCCGAAGCCGTCGGGAAGGACTTCGAGGACTCCCTCGCCGTACATGACCCCTTCCTTGTCGGCGCGGACCTTCAAGATCTTGAAGATCAGCTCTTGCTTCTTCAGGCCCGTGTACTCGGTGACACCTTCTTCCTTCGCCCTCTCGTGCAGTTCCGCCGTCGTGCGCTTCTGCATCTCGGCGATGTTGATGTCTGCCATGTCGAGGCTTTGCCCCGCGGATCCTTCGTCGCCGCGCGGCGCATCGCCGCCGCCGCGGTGCTCTACCGGAGGTCGCGGGCGATTTCGCCGAATGTTGCCGTCGCCGGGGGTGCCTTGATCTTCGTTCCCGGCCGCGCCGTTGCCGCCCTTCGGCTTGCGCCGCGATGCAGGTTGCCGCGAGCCGCCCTTCGCACGTGTGGACATGGCGGGGTTTCTCCCTTCGCTTTCGTCATCCGCGTCGTCGGGCGCGGGAGGCATAGGCCGTGCGGCCATCGGATTCGCCGCTGCTTCGATTGGTTGCGGCGCCCTGGGATTTGCGGACGACCGTGCGGCGCGTGCCGCGGGTAAGGCGGTCTGCGGTGCGACGAGCGCTTCTTCCGGCAGCCGAGACTCGCCGCGTTGCGCCTCGGCTAGCGATGGATCGACCTCGAGTTGCTGGCACCACTCTTCGATGAGCTGCTGGCAAGTTTCCTCCATGGCCTTGGTCGCGTCGGGCCGGTTCCGATTCTCGATGACCCGATCCGCGCCGCGCTTTTTCGATTCGAGATCGGGCTGAAATGCTTCACGGCGTTCGATCTCGGCCCTGCTCCAGCCTCGCGCCCGCTGTGCGCGCGCGATCCTTTCCTCGAGGGGCGCATCGATGAAGAGAACCGTCGACGTGCGGTCAAGGTAAGGAGAGCGCTCGAGGAGCGGTATGTCGAGGATGACCAGAGGGCGTTTCCCCGGAAGTGGGCTCCTTGCATCTGAACCCTTCCGAACGATGTATTCAAGCTCTTTATCGATCAGCTCGCGAACCCGCGGATGAACGATTGCCTGGAGCCTGGCGAGGCGGCCGGCGTCGGAAAACACGATGTCGGCTAGCGCGGCGCGGTTCAAATAGCCTCGATCGTCCACGATCGCGTCGCCGAACTCGCCTTGCAAAACGGCAAGGACCTCGGAATCGTTGCAAACCTCGTGCGCGAAACTGTCCGCGTCGATGATCGTCGCGCCGAGATTGCCGAAAATCTTGGCGACGAAGCTCTTGCCGGCTCCGATCGCGCCCGTGACTCCGACGATCCATGGCGTTAGCTCCGCGCCTGCCCTATTTGCTGGCATCGTACCAGTTCTCTCCTTGCGCAACGTGAACCTCGAGCGGAACATCCAGACCGACTACCTTCTCCATGGCCTCCCGAATCTCCCGTCCGGCGCCGGCGACCAATTCCCCGGGCATGCTGAAGAGCAACTCGTCGTGGATCTGCAGCAGCATGTGAACTCCAGGGAATCTGGGGCAAACGCGGCGGTGGATGTCCACCATCGCCTGCTTGATCAGGTCGGCCGCGCTTCCCTGCAGCACGGTATTCACCGCAAACCTCTCCCCTTGCGCGCGCTGATGGGGCACCCGCGATCGGAGTTCGGGAATTGGGCGCCGGCGGCCGAACATCGTCCTGGCGTATCCGGAATCGCGCGCGTCCGCGATCATGCGCTCGGTGAATTCGCGCACCCTCGGATAGCTGGCGAAGAACGCCTCGATGTAGCTCTTCGCCTCCGCGGTAGTGATGCCGAGCTCCCGCGCGAGCCCGAACGATCCCATCCCGTAGATGACTCCGAAGTTCACCGCCTTCGCTGCCTGGCGCTCTTCCCGCGTTACGTCCGCCGGCGCCTTGTGATTCAGAGTCGCTGCAACCTGCCGGTGAATATCCTGTCCTTCCCACAGAGTACGCTGGAGTGACTCGTCCCTGGAGAGGTGCGCGAGGAGGCGGATCTCGATCTGCGAGTAGTCCGCCGAAACGAATAGGTGCCCGGGATGATTCGGGACGAATGCCTGACGAATGCGCCGTCCCAACTCGGACTTGATCGGTATATTTTGCAGATTCGGCTCGGTCGACGCAAGGCGCCCGGTCGCGGCGACGGTCTGGCGAAAGTCCGTGTGCAATCGGCCCGTAACGGAATTCACGAGGCGTGGCAGCGCCTGAATGTAGGTGCCGAGGAGCTTCGTCAACTGCCGGTGCTCGAGGATCAGCCCTGGCAGGCGGCGCTGCGGGTCTTGGACGGCGAGTTGCTCCAGCACTTCGGCATTGGTGGAGAAACCCGATTTCGTGCGTTGCGTCTTCGGGTAGCCGAGCTTGTCGAAGAGGACCTCCTGCAATTGCTTCGGGCTGTTGATGTTGAATGACTGTCCCGCCTCCCGGTAGATCTCCGCTTCGATGCGCGCCGCTTGCTCCAGAGCTTCGGCTTCGAGGGCGCGGAGCCGGCCGACATGCACCGTGATCCCCTCGCGCTCCATTTCGACGAGCACTTCCACGAGCGACATTTCGAGCGCGCACACTCGGTCGAGTTCCCGCTCGGAGATCTGGGGCTCCAGACATTGCATGAGCCGGAGAGTGAAATCCGCATCTTCGGCGGCATAATCGCGAATCTCCTCTGGCAGCAGTTGGTCCATGGTGCGCTCCGCCGCACCGGCGCCGAGGAGCGAGGTGATGGGGATCATGGCGTGACCGAGCAGCTCGCCGACCAAGGAGTCCAAACCGTACGCGTTGCGCGCGGAGTTGAGCAGGTACGCGCCGATCATCGTGTCGAAAACTGGTCCTTGGAGCGTGACGCCATCGTTCCGCATCACCTGAGAGTCGTACTTGAGATTGTGGCCCACCTTGACGATCGCCGGGTCCTCGAGCAGGCGCCGGAGCGAGGAGACGATCTCGGCGCGCGAGAGGAATAGGGGGCCCGCGGGGGTGTGGAGCGGTACGTAAGCCGCGCTGCCGGGAATCGCCGCCACGGAAAAGCCGACGGCACGCGCGAGGATCGGGTCCAGTCCGGTCGTCTCCGTGTCGAACGCGAAGCGTCCCGCCGCTCGGCAAGCGGCGAGCACCCGTTCGAGGTCCTCCTTCGAGGTTACCAGCTCGTAGTGCGCTCTGGCGGGAGGGGAAACGGCGGCGCCATCGCCTGCGGCGAGGAGGGATGCTTGTACCGGAGAGGAGCGCGGGGCGGGCGCGGCCGCGGGGGCGCCGGCCGTGTCGGCCGGCAACTCAGCGAGCAAGCGGCGAAAGCCGAGGCTGCGGTAGACCTCGCGAAGCGTACTCGCGTCCGGCGGCAGCGCGCGCAATTCTTCGGTCGAGAGGTCGAGCGCGAGATCCGTCTTCAACGTCGCGAGGCGGCGCGAGATCCGCAACTCTTCGCCATGGGTGCGGATCTTCGCGAGCACGCTCGCCGCGACGCCTTCGGGCGCGGGACCGCCGCCGAGGAGGCTTTCCACATCGGAGGTGCAAGCGAGCACCTTGACGGCGGTCTTCGGGCCGATCCCCGGCACGCCGGGGATGTTGTCGCTCGCGTCGCCGATCAACGCCTGGTACTCGATCACGCGCTCGGGAGCGATCCCCTTCTTCGCAGCCAATTCCGCCGGGCCATAGGTCTCACCGGTCGTAGCATCCAAGAAGCGAACGCGCGAAGAGAGAACCTGTTCCAGGTCCTTGTCGCGCGACAGCAGCCGGACCTCGCACCCTTCCTCGGCGAAGCGGCGGGCCAAGGTCGCGAGCACGTCGTCGGCCTCGAAGCCTGGAACTCGCAGTATCGGGATTCGGAACCCTTGGAGGATCCGTTCGATGGCAGGGAGCTGCTGCGCCAATTCCCCCGGCATTTCGAGCCGCGTGGCCTTGTAGTTTGGAAAGATCTCGTGGCGAAAAGTGGGGCCGGCGGCGTCCATCGCGATCGCCCAATAGGCCGGGTGGTATTCGCGCTGGAGTCGCTGCAAGAGGTCCGCGATGCCAAAGGCGGCTTGAACTTGGCTCCCATCGGTTGCCGTCAACGTCCGCATCCCGAAGAAGTTGCGGTAGATCTGGTAGTGTCCATCGATCAAATAGACGGTTGGGTTGATGGTGCCTCCCATCGGCACGACGACTCGGTGACGGCTGAACTCTCGAGGGTGAATGCAGGTGCGGCGAGATATGGAGCGACGATATCACGGCTTGTAACGTACGACAACTGCCGGAGTTGACAGTATGGCGTTCCTCCCTATAATTGCGGCCTCTTCAGGGAACATGCAGCCGAATTCGACCGCCGAACGGCGGCACGATCCACGTTGCGTGACCGTCGGATGACCGATCGCGAGTATGAAGTATTGGTGCTCGGCGGCGTGCGGCCGGCGGTAACCCTAACGAGACCCTTTCGAGCCTCGACCAGCGAACCTCGCGGCGACCGCACGCTCCGCAGTTCGCCATCAGCGCTTGCGATTGCGGCGCGGGAATGGCGGAGCCGGTAGCTGAGCAACGTGCGGGTGCGAAAGGCGATGCGCCGTCGACGAACCGGTGGCGCACCGGATCGTGTCGAATAGCAATTAGTGGCGGCTGGTCCCCGCAGCGTCCAAAGCGCCGCGCGACCTTGCCGAGAAACGAAGCGTCATGCACGCGGAGAGAGGTTGAGAAATGGCCGGACGCGCTGGAGTGCACATTTCCTACTTGATCGTTGCCTTGGTGGTGTGCCTGGGGCTCGTTTGGTGGGTCGTTAGGCTCAATTCCGACTTGGAGGACATGACTGCCAAGCGCGACAAGGAGATGCGCTTGGCGGCCACCGAGAAGGCGAACTATGCGCGCCTGTATGACGAGACGCAGGGTCTGCGCGTGCTCTTGACCGGTGATCCAGGCAAGACTCCGGACGTTGGCAGCTTCAATGACAAGATCACCGCGGGCGCGACGATGCTGTCGGAGGCGACCGGAGATTCGGCGCAGAAATACACCAACATTCAGGACCTCTACGAGGATCAGTACGTGGCGATCAGGAATTACAAGGGGCAGGCGGAGGCGGCGCTCAAAGAGAAGCGCGCCCGGGAAGAAGACTACAAGAGCCTAGAGGGCACCAAGGACGAGTCCCGCAAGAAGGCCGAAGAAGAAGCGGAGGCGCTGCGCGCGCAGATCAACGAGGCGCAGAAGCGCGCCGAGCGGATCGAGCGTGAAGCCAGCGAAGAGTCCCAGCGCATGCGCACCGAGAACGAAGCGATCGTCGATGAGCTGAAGGTGCAGATCAACGACCTGAAGCGCCAGAACTGGCTCACCGACAACCGGCTCAAGAACGCGATGGAGCGGATCGCAGACCTCGAGAGCGAGCGGATCCAAGCCGCGTCGACCCAAAACGTCCCGCCGGATGGCAAGATCGTGGAAGTCGACAACGACCTGAGCTACGCGTGGATCGACATCGGCAAGAACGACCAGTTGACGCCGGGATTGATCTTCGAGGTCTTCCAGAACGTGAAGGGCGGGATGCGCCTCGCGAAAGGGCGCGTTCAGGTTCTGACGGTGCAGGACGCGATCGCCAAGGTAGCGGTGCTGAACACGTTCAACCGCCTCAATCCGATCGCGAAGGAAGACTTCGTAACGAGCCCGTTCTTCAGCCGCGAGCATCAACCGAAGTTCGTGATCGCGGGAGAGAAGACCAAGCTCGGCAGGTGGTCGAAAGAAGAGCTGAGCAAGGGGATCGTGAAGTACGGCGGCAAGCTCGACAAGAACGTCACGATCGACACGGACTACCTGATCGCGATCGAGGGCTACGAAGCGTCGCCCGAATTCTCAACCGCGCGCGAGTTGCGCGTAAAGATAATCACGGAGCAGGAGTTGTCCGGACTCATCGAATAGCCTGACTCCCTGCGCCGCGCCCCTCAGGAAAGAGTGCGCATTGCCGCGTAGGCCCAGAACGAGCGCAAGCGGCGCCTGTTCTGGGCCTACGACTTTTTGTCGTTCCCCCGCCGCGAGGTGCGCGGTCATGGAGTGGGGCGCCTCAACGCTGACCAGCACGGCGTGCGCGCCATCCCCTGGCATCGACACTTGCGGACCTGCGTTGCCTCCGCCCGCTCCGGCGCCTGGCGGCTTTCAAATTCGCCGCCGTCTCTGGGCAGGACCGCTCCCTCTCCTGTACGCTTGGCTTCGCGACCAAGATCCAGCCCGTGCGGGTTCCGCGCCGCTTCCGGGGCCGCTGGCCCGGATTGTTCATGAACTTCGTCACGAGTGCGCCGAGGTGGCTGGATGGCAAGGAGAAACCGCGACTTCGACCGGAGGCGACCTGGTGAGTTCGTTGAGGATCGAAGTCGCGGTTTCGACGCAGCAAGGCAGCCACATCGGCGCTTGCAGTAAAAGGATCATGAATAATTCGGGCTAGCGGGGGACGGGAGCGCGGAGCCCACGGGATGAGCCGCAAGCGCCAAGAGTCCGACGATCGCGCCGGAACCGTAATGTCATTCGGGGAGCACTTGGAGGAGCTGCGCCGGCGGCTCTTTCGTTGCGTTCTCCTGATCACGCTCGGTGCGGCCGTTGCCTTTTACTACCAAGACGAGATCTTGGAGTGGGTCGCGGGGCCGCACTTGCGAGCGAGCCGCGTCATCTCCGCGCGGGCGGAAGCGGCTCTGATCCGCGACGATTGCGCGCGCTTGGCGAGGGTCGCAGCGACTCTCCCCTCGGAAACGGCGGCGCTCGCGTGGCGGCAGTCGGAGGAGCGGGCGAAGGCGACCGCCGAGTGGGAGTCGATGCGCGCCGCGCGCTCCGCCGTCGCCTCGAGCGGCGATGAGCTTCGAACCTTGGACTTGGTCGACGCGCGCTTGCGCGCGCTCGAGCGAGGCACGGTGGGAGCCGACTTGTGGAGCGAACTGTGCGCGGGGATCGAGTCGCTGGGAGCGGCGCTCGCTGCGGAAGCATCCAGGCAGTCCGGTCAAGCCGGAGGGGCTATTCGCGAAGCGGGCGCGAACGCAGCCGCGCTGCGCTCGCGCTCCGAAAGCTGGAAGCTGCACTCCGCCCGGGCGGGGGATCCCGATTGGGAGCCGTTCCGCGCGTTCGCCGCGGACTTGACCGCGGCGCGCGCTAGAGTGCGCCGCTTCGCGGCCGGCGACCTGCCGGCGACCAAGCTCAAGTTGCTCGGGTACCCGGAATCCGTGATGGCTCACATGAAGGTGTGCATCATACTCGGGCTCCTCGCCGCCATGCCGTGGATCGTTTTCGAGTTGTGGGGCTTCGTGGCGTCGGGCCTCTATCGCCACGAGCGCCGCGCCGTGTATCCGTTCCTGCCCGTGAGCATGCTGCTCCTCGTCGCGGGCGCGCTATTCGGCTACTACGTCCTCGTCCCGATCGGCCTCGGATTCCTCGGCTCGTACGGTTCTCCGGAGCTGCTGGAAGCGTCGTTTACGCTCCAAGGCTATCTGTCGTTGCTCGTCGTGCTCCTGATGGGCCTCGGTTTGCTCTTTCAACTTCCGCTCGTGATGCTGTTCCTGGCGCGCGCGGGGATGGTCTCGGCCGCGACCTTTCGCCAGTACCGGAAAGCGGCGATCATCGGCTCGCTCATCTTCGCCGCCGTGTTGACTCCTCCCGACGTCGTCAGCCAATTGCTGCTCGGGATACCGACCGTGATTCTCTACGAAGTGGGGATCCTGGTCAGCACGCTCGCGGAGCGGCGCCGCGATCGCAACACCGCAACTCGGAGTGGTACGCCATGAAAATCGGGATCATCGGCCTGCCGATGAGCGGCAAGACCAGTCTGTTTCGGCTGTTGACCGGCGCGGAGTCGGACAATGCCGGCGCCGTTCAGCATGGCCGCGCGCAATTGCGACAGACCAAGGTCGAGGATGCCCGCTTGGATCGGCTGCAACGCGACTATCGCGCGAAGAAGATCACGCCAGCGGTCATCGATTTCCTCGATTTTCCGCCGCTGGACGCGTCGACGGAAGCCGCGCGCCGCTCCAGTGCAGAGTTGCTCGCGCCGGCGCGCGAGGCGGGCGCGTTGATACTCGTCGTGCGCGCATTCGAGAGCAGCTTCCTGCCGCCGCTCCGTGGCAAGGTAGATCCGCGCGCCGACTACGACGAGATCTTCCACGAGCTGGTCTTCGCCGACTTGGCGGTGGCGACGGGGCGCCGCGAACGCATCGCAAAGGGACTCGAGCGCAAGCATGGCGAGGAGCGCAAAGCGCTCGAGGCGGAGCTTCTGCTCATCGAGAAGGTGCTCGCGGAGCTGGAGGCCGGACGAGCCGTGCGCGGATTGCGGCTCGCCGCCGACGAGCAGAAGCTGCTGCGGAGCTTCCAGTTCTTGAGCGCAAAGCCGCTCCTGGTCGTGGAGAACTGCGGAGAGCAACGATCGCCAATCATTCCAGATTCCATAGCGATCCCGCTCGCGCTCGAGCTGGAGCTGGACGCGCTCGACCCGGAGTCGCGCGCCGTGTTCCAGAGCGAGTATCGGATCGAGGGCCCGTCGCGGGCGCGAGTGATCTCCGCCATCTACGAGCGCGCCGGCCTGATCTCGTTTCTCACGGCGGGTGAGCAGGAGGCGCGCGCCTGGACGATTCCCGCCGGCACCCGCGCTGCCGACGCGGCGGGGGCGATCCATTCGGATCTTTCGCGCGGATTCATTCGCGCGGAGGTGATCTCCTACGCGGATTACACTCGGGATGGCGGCCACGCGGGAGCGCGCGAGAAGGGTCACCTCCGCCTCGAAGGCAAGGACTACATCGTCCAGGATGGCGACGTGATCTTGTTTCGATTCAACGTCTAACGGCGAAGGTCGTCATGGAGACTCGGCCTCGGGCGTGCGTCGTCGCGGTGGGAGACGAACTCCTCGCGGGGCGCGTGGCGGACGCGAATTCGGCGTACGTTTCCGCGCGGCTGAGAGCCGTCGGCGTGAAGGTGTGCCGGCACGTCACGGTAGGGGACGCGGCGGGGGCGTTGGCGGGAGAGCTGCGCGCCCTGGGGGCAGAGTACGATCTGATCGTGATCACCGGCGGCCTGGGACCGAGCGAGGATGACCGCACGCGGGCCGAAGTCGCGGCAGCGATCGGGGAGCCGCTCGAATTCCACCCGCAGATCTGGGAGGAGATCGAGCGCTATCTGCGTACGCGCGGGACGGTCCCGACGGCGAACAATCGCAACCAGGCGCAGTTTCCTCGCGGCGCGGAGGTGATTCGGAACCGCTACGGCAGCGCGCCGGCGTTTCGCGTGCGCCGCGGCGGTGCGAGTTGGTGGTCGCTGCCGGGCGTTCCCCGGGAGATGGCGGGCATCCTCGAGGAGGCGCTGCTCCCGGAGTGGAAGGAGCGCCAATTCGCGGCGGCCCGAGAGCCGCGAGAAGAAGTGTTGCGATTCTTCGCGGTTTCCGAATCGGAGATCGACTCCTGGATCTCCGCGCTGCTCGAGCCTGCAGAGCTGCCCCAATACCACATCCGCGCGAGCGACGGCGAAGTCGAAGTCCGCCATGGCGCCGCAAGGCAGCTCGCCGAAGTCGCGCGCGAGAAGTTCGGCGCGAATTTCCTCGGCACCGGGGAGGAGGACCTCGCCACGCGCCTCGTTAGAGAAGCTACGAGCCGCGGCCTCAGGATCGCCTGCGCGGAATCCTGCACCGGCGGGATGATCGGAGCGCGCCTCACGTCGGTCTCCGGTGCGTCGCAGGCGTTCGCGGGGGGGTGGATCGCCTATTCGAACGCGCTCAAGGAGCGGCTGTTGCACGTCCCGGCGGCGGCGCTCGAAGCGAAAGGCGCCGTCAGCGCCGAGATTGCGGTGGCGCTCGCGGCGCGGGCCCGCGAGCTCGGCGGCGCCGATTGGGCCGTCGCCGCGACGGGGATCTCCGGACCGGGCGGCGGCAGCTCGGAGAAACCGGTGGGCACGACCTTTCTCGCGGTCGCGGGGGAGCGAGGCACGGCTTGGCGTCGCTTCCAATTCTCTGGAGATCGCGACTGGAACCGCACGCGCGCCGCGCTCCATTCGCTCTTCGCGCTTTATCGGGCGGTGCTCGGCGATCCGCTCGGCGATTGGACGTGGAGCGGCTAGGCGCGAATCAAACGCGCGTCGCGCTTCATACCCCTCCAGCCGCGGCGCGGAAATGCCGATGGTAATGGCACTTCAATCGGCGGCCGGCGCCGGCTGCATGGGCGAAGCTTGCCTGGCACCCGACCCGGTGGCAAGCTGGCGTCGCTGCGTAACGCTCGCGGGCGGTTGCCGGCGGGAACCGCGCGGACCGGAAGGTGGCGGGAGGAAAACGATGGATTCAAAGCACACCGCTTCTTGCATCGCGCTCTTGGGCGCGACTTGCATTCTATTTTGCTTTCCGCCGGCGGCTGCCGCCGACACCGTGTTCCTGAAGAATGGCGCCGCCATCGATTGCACGGTGCTCGGGACGCATGAAGGCAAGGTGATCCTGCGGATCGGCAACGTCGGGCGCACGGAGATTGCCGAGCTGGAGATCGAGAACATCGAGAAGAACGATCGCACGGGCTACGTCGACCCGGGGCGCGCCGAGATCAAGAGGGACGAGCGGATCGATGTACCGGGCCAAGGACCGAAAAATGGCAAGCCCAAGGGCGGCACGGGTAGGGATGGGCAGGGGAGTGGCGGCGACGGAGAGGGGAAGGATGGCGAAGCAGACGCCATCGATCCCGAACTCGAGCGGGAGATCAAGGAAGCCGTCGACGAGCTGACTCGCCAGCGCACGACGAATCGCGTGCGCGCGGAGCGCAGACTCACTGAGATCGGCGTGCCCGCGATCCCCTACCTGATCCCGATCAGCCATCACCCCTTCGACCGGACGCGGATCGCGGTGTTTCGCCTGTTCAAGAAGCATGGCGGGCCCGAGGTCGTCGAGTCGTGCCTGACCGCTCTGGAGGACACGGACCCGTTCGTTCGCAAGCTCGCCTGGGAGACGCTCAAGCGCGTCTCGGGCAAGAGTTGGGAGTTCCCCTGGGACGATGAATCCGCCAGCGCCGCGCAGCGCAGCCGTTCCGTAACCAAGTGGCGCAAGTGGTGGACGGACGAGAAAGCGCGGGCGGAGGCGGATGCCGCGGCGCGCGGCGGCGAAAAGGCGGACGCCGAAGCCGAAGACGGCGACGATTCCGCGAAGAAGGCCGAATAACTCCCCTCTCTTCCCCGTTCTCACACCGGCGGCAACCTTTGCGCATCCACTGCCGGTTCTGCTAGCCCGGATTATTCATGAACTTCGTCACGAAAGCGCCGAGGTGGCTGGATGGCAAGGAGAAACTGCGACTTCGACCGGAGGCGACCTGGTGAGGTCGT
>JAKEFC010000129.1 GCA_022616235.1 Planctomycetota bacterium | reverse complement strand
TCACGCATGGAGTGCTGCGGCTCGACGCAGCCTTTCGTCGAGCGGGTGTCTCGTCCGAGTGCTTCGCTTCTTCGTGACATGCGTGGAAGAGGCGAACGGTGCGCGCACTTGATGTCGAGGGACGCCTGCGCGTGCCGGGAAAGGCGGTGTCGGGCCACCGCACTCCAAGCCGCGCTTCGCGCGGTGGGGGAATGTCGGAGAGCGCGCTGCGCACTGGCGCTTCGCGCGGCGGGAGATCTTCAAGGTCCGCGCGTCAACGCACGCGATAGATCACGGTGGTGTCGGCGCCGAGGCCGCGGCGCCTTCCGTCCTCTTCCGACCACTCGATCGCGTGCAGCTTCTCGACTCCCGGGAGCCGCCCCTCCGCGAGCGCTTCCCACACGGTACGCCGCGTCTTTTGCAGCCCAGCCGCGGACCCCGTGATGAACTCCACGCCGCGCGCGCGCGCGTAGAAGAGCACATCGTCCGGCTCGGCGACCGGAAACACGATCGCCTTCCCCGCGGCGTAGTGCGCAATGCAACCGTCGAGGTCCATGATGCGGCGTCCGGCCCCCTGCTCCCATCGCAACCAATCGCCCGCGATCTCCTCGCGGCTCGCGCCGATGTAATACCCCCAGCGCGCAGGTAAGTGCGCGAGAAACGGCACGAGCAGAAGCGCGCAGATCACGCCCGCGCGGCGCGCGCGGCGACCCGCGACGGGCGCGTCCCCGTCGTCCGCCGCCGCTCCGCGCGCGCCGCCGATCCACTCGCACGACTCCAGGAGCCCGATCGCGCTCCATGCGGCGAAGAGCGGAATCATCGACGCGAGCAGACGCTTCGAGTCGTAGAAGCACGCAAGAAGCGCGATGTTGAAGAGCGCGAACGCGGCCGCATACCCTTCGGTGCGCAATCTCCTGCCGGCGAGGCGGCGCCGGAGGAGCGCGATGCACGCGAGCGGAAAGAGCAGATATGCGAACGCCTCCGGAGCGTGGGCGAGGAGCGCGCCGAACTGCAGCGCCCACGCCGCCGCCGTGCCCGCGGGATCCTCGCGGAAGAGCGCGAGCATGGAGAGCGGCTTGTAATCCGCCATCGTCTCGATCTGCGTTTCCCAGAGGGTATGGACTCGATCTTCCGCGAGCCGATTCAATTCGCGGCCATGACCGAGGAGACTGACGCCTCCCTTGGAAGAGAGCACCCAACGCCCCGTCTCGACGTAGGTGCCGTACGCGATCGGGCTGATGAGCAAACCGAAGACCACGAGCGCGACGCAGGCCGTGCCGACACGAGAGCGCAGCGCGGGCGCGGGGCGGCCGCGAAGGAGCAGGACGGCGCATGGCGCCACGATCGCGGCGCACGCGAAAAGGACGAGAGCCGTCGCTTCCTGCCGGATCCAGTACGCGGCGGCGGCTGCTGCCGCGAACTGCGCGGCGCGCCGCACGCTCGGCTCCGCGAGAAGGCGGAGCGCCAAGTAGAGCGCGATCGCCAGGAACAAAACGTAGGGGGCATGGGAAGACCCGTAGACCGAGATCCGCGCGTGGTACGGGTGGAGCGCGAGGAAGAGCGCGGCGATCCAGCCGGCGCCGCGACCGGCGAAAGCGTGCGCGATCCCCGCCGCGGGAAGCACGGTGAGCGCGCCTAGGAGGACGCCGACTACGTGGACTGCCTGCTCCATGTCGCCGAGCAGGCGATAGGGCACGCTGACGAGGAGCGGGTAGAGCGGGGGCACCCAATGTCGAAAGCCGCCCAGGAAATCCCCGGCGGCGAAACTGCGCGCACTCTCGAAGTCGAAGTAGATCGCATCGGTGTAGGGCACGCTGGGCACGAAGAGGAGAAGCAGCGCGCGCACGAAGAGCGCGAGGAGCACGAACGCCGCGCCGGCGAGGATCCCCAGCGGCGCCGCGCGCAGCACGAACGGCGCGTCACTCGGGGACGGCACGGGAGCGGCACTCGGGGCAGGGGCAGAGATCGCGCAACCTGCGGAGTGTGTAGATGCCGGTGCGATGTCCATCGGAGAAATGGAGGTTCAGGCCGTAGCGGCCGGTCGCGCTCCAATTGCTGACTTTGATGTCGGCGCGGATTCGCGCCGGGTCGAGGAGCGGCTTCCCCGTCAGCTCATCGACGCAGGACGCGCAACTGCACTGGAGGCGAAGGAGGCGGTATGGAAGCAGACTCGCGTGGCCGTCGCGCCACGCGATCAGCATCTGGTCGGGCTCGAGTAGCTCGACCGCTTCGGTCTGGTAGCGCAGTTGGCTTTTCGGTTCTCCCACGGTGGATTGCGATCCTTCATCTTCGAGGAGGAACTGCAAGTCATCTGCGGGCTGGCGCCGCGGAGCACGCTTCGCGACGAGGCGCGCGGGCGACACGCCGAAATGGAGAGAGCCCCCCTTGAGACTGGGTCAATCCCACTGAGGGCTGGTGGTAGGCTGTGTGAAGACTTTGCGGGGAGATAATCGCGCGAGAGATAAAAATGGCCGGAGAGAGGTACGCCGCGTTACAAACGGGAAACCTAGGCCTGGTCCGACGCTCCCAAAACTCTCTCCGGCTGCCGGACCGCGGGGGAAAGTAGCTTGTATCTTACAAAATGTAAAGTACATTTCTTGGATTCGCTCTAAGTCATTGATTCGAGTTAATTTACGAGCGAGGTTTCTTTGCAATCGCAGCGCTGGACAGCCGCGCCGAGCAGGTCGATCGCGCTAGCCAGGACACGGGCGCCGAGCGGCGGGGCGCGCCAAATCGCCGCCAGGCGCGGCGCTGGAGCGGGCGAAAATCCACGCTCCCAGGCGGGAAAGCGGGCTGCTGGAACTACGCGCAGAAGGCGGTCGTTCCAACGGGTGCACTACCATTGGCACCCCCCTTTCACGTCGGGAGGAAGCTTTGCTTCCTCCCGTTTTTCTTGGGCGCTCACCGCAGCGAAGCCGCGATTGCCGCGCGCAGGTCATCGGGGTCGAATCCGAACGGGCCCGGCTCGCTCTTGAAGGCGACGCGACCATCGCGATCGATCAAGTAGAGACGGTCCGGCCATGCGGAATAGGCGCGATCCACGGCGTTCTCCTCGCCATCCACCAGGGCCGGAATCTCCAACTTCAGATCCTCGACGCATTGCTTCGCGATGCAGGTGCGCTCCTCGGAGTTCTTCGGGAGCGCGAAGAGGACGTTGTCATCGATGTTGGAATCGAGCTGCCAGCCGTCGGTCGTATGCGCCTCGCGGATGTACACGAGAAAGAACTCGACGCGATCCTTGAAGTCCGCGTACAGCGCGTTCAGATCCGGAACCTTCCGGCGAAAGGGCGTTCACGTGTAGCTGCCGAAGATGAGGGCCACGGGCTTTCTCTCGCGGAACTCCGCGAGCGACACGCTGCCCGCGCCGTCTTGGCGCGGCAGCGTGAATTCCGGCGCGACGTCGCCTTTCTCCAGGTCGCCGCCGCGCGCGTGGTTCCAGAGCGCGCGAAAGGGGAGCACCATGAAGACCGCCATCGGCGCGTTGTTCATGACGGCGACGATCGCATCCGGTCCCCGCACGAACACGGAGTAGAAGAATGCGCACGTCGCGAGGTAGGCCGCCGCGATCGCGACCGCAAGATACCCGAGGAGCCTCTTTCGCGATGGAGCCACGTCGCCCATCCTCTCCCATCGTTCGTCCCTAAGCCGCCGCCCAATAGCTCGCCGCCAACTGCACGAGATTGAAGCTGCCGTGCAACACGATAACCGGCCATAGGCTTCCCGTCCGCTGGAAGACGAGCGCGAGCGCCATCCCCAACACCGCCAGCGGCAAGAACGAGCGGACGTTGAAGTGCACGAGCGCGAAAAGGAGGCCGGATAGACTCGCCGCGGGGAGCGCCCCGGCGTGCATCGCGAGCGCTCGATAGATGATCCCGCGAAAGAGGATCTCCTCGGTGAGCGGAGCGACCACGACCGCGGCGAATCCGAGCACCAGCGCCACCTCGACGACTCCAGCTCGCAGCGACTTGTCGAAGGAGACCACCGTCTCTTGCTGCGGCGCGTCGATCTCCCAGTAGTCTATCAGCAACACCGATGCGTACACGGATCCGATTAGACCCGGCAGGATCGCGATCAGCGCGAGCAGGCCCTGCACCGTGCCGCGCCAGGCCGGCGCGGTGCCGATGCCGTAGGCGATCGGCGACGGCGCGCCGAAGATGGCGGGGAGCGCGAGGAAGATCGCGACGCAAACGATGCCCGCGATACCGGTGACGCCGAGGCCGGCGAGTTCCCCGAGCGACGTCTCGATCAAGCCCCACGCTGCCGCGGTCGCGGGCCACGCGCTCGCGAGCCGGGAGCACAGCATCGGCGCGAGCGCCTTGGCGCCAGCCGCGACGACCTGCGACGCCAGCCAAGCGGCGATCGCCGCGAATGTGAGTCCTGCGTGCCAGCGCGGCAACGCGCTCACGACGAGCGGGCGCTGCCAGGGGAGGAGCTGGATCAAAAGGCCGGTGATCGCGAGGAGGAGGGCGAAGATGACCGCGTAGAGGAGCGCCAGCGTCGCATCGGTGAGGGGAGGCGCGGTGACGTTCATTACCGCGGGCTCCCGCTCATTCGCCGATCACGCCTTCCTTCGGGCTCGACGCGCTCCCGTAGAGCTTGCGCGGGATGCGTCCGGCGCGCGCCGCCCAGTAACCGGACTCGCAGGCGAGCCGCATCGCGTGCGCCATCGAAATGGGATCGCGCGCGCACGCGATCCCCGTATTGAGGAGCACGCCCGCCGCGCCCAATTCCATGGCGATCGCGACGTCGCTCGCGGTGCCGACGCCCGCGTCGACGATCACGGGCACGCGCAGCTTCTCGATGATGATGCGCACGTGCTGCGGATTCAGGATGCCTTGCCCGCTGCCGATCGGCGATCCGGCCGGCATCACGGAGGTCGCCCCCGCGTCCTCGAGGCGCTGCGCGATCACCGGATCGTCGGAGGTGTACGCAAGCACCGTGAACCCTTCCTTGACGAGGACGCAGGTCGCTTCGAGCGTCTGCACGGGGTCGGGAAGGAGCGTCGCGGGGTCGCCGAGCACTTCGAGTTTTACCCAGTCTCCGAGCCCCAATTCGCGCGACAGCATAGCGACCCGCACCGCGTCCGCGGCCGTGAAGCACCCCGCCGTATTCGGCAGGATGCGGTAGCGGTCGCGGTCGATCGCTTCGAGCAGGCCGCCGCCGCGCCCCGGATCGATGCGCCGGACGGCCACCGTGATCGCATCCGCCCCCGAGGCGGCGAGCGCACGCGCCATTAGCTCCGGCGAAGAGTACTTGCCCGTGCCTACGATGAGGCGCGAGCGAAGCTCGATGTCGCCGATGCGGAGCGGTTCGGGATGCACGCCGCTAACCTCCTCCGACGATCGTGACGATCTCGACCTGGTCGCCTTCCCTGAGGACGCGCCGGTCGTAGGTGGAACGCGGCACGATGCAGCGATTGATCTCCACGGCGATCGCGTCGCGCGGGAGCGCGAGTCGCTCCACGAGCTTCGCGACCGTGACCGCTTCGTCAAGCTCCTGCGGCGTTCCATTCACGCGGATGTTCATCACGGTGCGTCCGGCTCCAACGCGGATGGGGCAGGTCCGAGGCCGGCATGTCGACAGGGGCGCCGGCGGCTGCGGGCGAATGAAAGCGCGATTGTAGTGGAACCGAGTTGGGGAAGTCGAGCCGCGGCCGCGTCGGCGAAGGGGCTTTGCGAAAACAACCTTGGAAAACTCCTAGCCTCGGATCAAGCGCATCACGCTTGATCTGGGGCCAGGCAGATTCCCTCGCCGCCGAATGCGGCTCGGAGGCTCTAGGGCTTGTAGTTGTAGAGACCTGGCTGCAGTCGCCGCAGCTTCTTGAGCACGTCATCGTGGTGGACGCCGCTCCCGAGGCGCAGGTAGTCTTCGTAGTGCGCGATCGCTTGCGCGGATTGATTGCGCTTGAGCATGATCTCTCCAAGGCCGTAGTGCGCTCCCGCCAGCTTCGGATTGATCTCGAGACAGCGCTGGAAATTCCGCTCGGCGAGGGCGTCCTTCTCGTCGATCATGTAGAGCCATGCCAGCTCGTAGATCGGGCCATCGTATTCATCGCCGAC
Source organism: Planctomycetota bacterium (assembly GCA_022616235.1). Taxonomy (GTDB): domain Bacteria; phylum Planctomycetota; class UBA8108; order UBA1146; family JAKEFC01; genus JAKEFC01. The sequence continues at coordinate 2,991 of JAKEFC010000129.1, read as the reverse complement.
GCGTTCGATCAGGCTCAAGTAGCGCTCTTCCGCGCTCCCATAGTTCCCGATCGAATAGTAGATCCGCGCTTCCATGAGGTCGTACTTCGCGTCGCCCGGGTCCAGCTCGCGCGCCTCGGCGAGGTGCTCGAGGGCGCTCTCGTGATCTTCCGCGATCCAATGGAGCGCCGCGAGGCGCTCGCGGTACTTCGCTTCGTTCGGAAACTGATTCGCGAGCTTCGTGTATTCCTTGATCTTCGTGTGGACGATGCTGGTGCTCTCCCCGGGCTCATCGGACATCGTCCGCTGGCCGACGACGCGCTTCTCGCTGGTAACGCATCCCGCGGCTCCCGCGCAAAGTAGGGCGCCGAGCGCCAAGAGCGAAATCGCCTTCTGGATCCCCATGGTGGAGTCCCCTTCCTTCCGGCCCCTGGCCGGCGTTGTGCCGGAGTTTTTATCGGATGCCGAGGCACCGGCCTTAAGCGCCAAGCTTCGCGCTGGTAGAATGGCGCCTTTGACGAGGAGAGAGAGAATGCACCGATTCCGATCGCGGCTCGCGCTCGCGCTGTTCCTGCTCGCCGCCGGCGCGGCCGGCCAGGCGGCGCACTCGGGCACTCCGGATTTCCTTTTCGAGATCCCGCCCGTGACGGGAAATACCGGGGAGAGCGTCGCGATCGCCGTCCTCCTCGACAACAACGGCCCTGACTTGAGCGCATGGTCGGTGGCGGTCTGCCACGATGTCGATGCCTCGACCCTGCTCGCCGCGGAAGCGGGGGCGACCACGCTGGTCGCGAACGGGGGAAGCGCCCCCGCGTTCTCCGAGCTGACGGTCTACGAAGATGGCTTCGTCGCCGGCGTGATCATCCACCTCTTCGGCGCCAACGTGCTCGCGCCGGGGGTCGACTACGAACTCTACACCGCGACCTATTCCATCGCGGCGCTCGCCCCCGCGACCGTGCCGATCGAGTTCTGCGATGACACGCTGCCGCTCATCAGCAACCGCGTCGTGGACACGAACGGCGACGGCTTCACGCCGGAATTCGCCCACGGCGCGATCGACGTCGTCGGGCCGGCCCCGCTCCACTTTCGATTCAGCGCGGGCGAGCACACGGCGTACTACGACAACGAAGACGGCGAAGCGAGCGTCGCCGTGCCGCTCTCGATCCTAGAGGAAGCGACTGACGTGGATTTTCCCCAAGGCATCGAAGCGTTTGCGATGGCGCTCCGCCATCCGGAGCCGTATCTGACCGCGGTGGCTGTCGAGATCGCGGCGCCGCTCGCCGCCGCGAACGGCGGCGCGGGCCCCGAGTTGTTCGTCGCGGAATTTCTCGCCGACGGCGTGTTCGTCGACGTGGTCGTGACGAGCGCCGGCGCCGGCGCCGGTTTCGTGGCGGAAACAGCGACGGAAGCGGTGGTCGTTACCTACGAGACCGTGCCGCTCGTGTTTCAATTCAACGTGTTCGGAATCGATCTCGAACTCGAATGGGCGGACGATCTGCCGCCCCCGGCCGCGCCGAATTCGGTCGAAGTCGGCGGCTACTTCATCGGAATGCTAGAACCGGTCGATGGACTCCTGCACTTCGAGCGGCGGCAGAAGCTCCGGCGCGGCGATGCGAACGAGGATGGAGCGCTCGGCCTCGCGGATGCGATCGCTACACTCTCTTATTTGTTCGATGGCGGAGTGCTCGACTGTCTCGATGCGGCGGATTCGAACGACAGCCACTCCGTGGACATCGCGGATCCGATCCACCTCTTGGCGTATCTCTTCCAGCTTGGCGATCCCCCCGCTCCTCCTTTTCCGGATTGCGATTTCGACGCGACCGGGAACCCCGCGTGCGTCGACTACGGCGCGTGCCCGTAGCTCCGATCGCAGTCGCACGGCGCCGCTCGCCGCCGTCACCGTGCGAGCTGTGCCGCCGGCCGATAAGCGAATTCGTCGACCCACGCTCGCCGGATCACGGACCCCACTTCCATGCGATCGATGGCATCCATTCCGAGCACGACGCGCCCGAATACAGTGTAGCGACCATCGAGCCGCGGGAGCGGCAGGTGCGCGACGAAGATCTGGCAGCCTCCATCGTCCTTCGTCGACTTCGGCATCCCGACGGTCCCGCGCAGGTAAGGGATGCGGTTGATCTCATCGGGAAGGAAGTATCCCGCGTCGCCGTTCCCATCCGCGCGCGGGTCGCCCCCCTGCGCCACGAAGGATGGCACCACGCGATGGAAGGTGAGCCCGTCGTAGAATCCTTGGCGGGCCAGGGCGACGATGCTGGAGACATGGTGCGGCGCCTCGTCCAGATAGAGCTCGATGACGACGCGCCCCGCGTCCGTCTCCAAGAAGAGATGCGGCGGGGCGCCGCCGTAGAACTCCTCGCGGCGAAGGAGCGGATAGGGCAGGCGCGGAGCGGGGGACCGCTCCCCCGCGGGCGCGGCGCCCCCGCCGGCGATCTCGCGGGCGAGGCGTCGAACGGAGAACGCGCCATCGGCGAGCGCGCGCTCGGCGAGGGGCAAGACCGCGGCTGCGTCCTCACGCAGGGCGTTCAAGATCGTCACGCGCACGTCCCAGGATGCGGGATCTTGGGAGTCCGCGAAGAGCGCGGCGAGCGACTCCTTCCAATCGGGCGGCTTCTTCGCCGCGAGTCGATCGGCAACGGACCAGCGCACTCCGCAGTCCAGGTCGCGCGCCGCGCGCACGGCGATCTGTTCCCACGCCGCCTGGCCCCCGATCTCGGCGAGCGCTTCCACGGCCGCGGCGCGCACGCGCGGGTCGGCGTCCTCGAGCGCGCGCGCGAGGTCGGGAAGCGCGCCTTCCCCCGCGTACCCGAGTCCCGCGGCCGCCGCGGCGCGGACGAGTGCGGCGCCATCGCCGAGCGCGGCGCGCAGCTCGGGGAGCGACCTCTCTTTGGCGCCGCGCCCGAGCGTCATGAGCGCGGCGCGGCGCACCGACTGGGACTTCGTCTCCCGAAGCTCGCGCGCGATCGCATCCGCGGCTTCGGCGCTCCCTTCCGCGGC
>JAKEFC010000128.1 GCA_022616235.1 Planctomycetota bacterium | reverse complement strand
GAGGAGGGGGAGGCGAACGGGCACTTCAATATGACCTACCTCGCCATGAGCCTCGCGTTCTTCGCGAATGCCGTGAGCCAGCGCCACGGCGAGGTGTCGCGCGCGCTCCTCAGGCCGTTTTGGCGGCACCTCCTCGAGAACGAGGTGCCCGTCGCTCACATCACGAACGGCGTGCACTTGCCGACGTGGACCGCGCCGCAGATCGCGCGGCTCCTCGGCGCGGAAGGGCGTCCGGTGCGCGGCGAGGACTTTCGGACCCGCGCCGCGGAGATCGACCTAGGAGCGCTCTGGAAGGCGCGCGCCGATGCGAAGCGCCGCCTCATGCGCGAGCTAATCGGGCGCACGGAGCGAAGCTACCTCGCGCGCCACGACTCGCCGCGCCTCTTGGCCCAAATCCGCGAAGAGATGGAGCGCCCGGCGCTCCTCATCGGGTTTGCGCGCCGCTTCGCGCCGTACAAGCGCGCGGCGCTCCTCTTCAAGGACAAGGAGCGCGCGGCGCGCATCTTCGCGGACGAGGAGCGTCCGGTGCGGCTCTTGTTCGCGGGGAAGGCGCACCCCGATGACCGCGCGGGGCGCGACATCCTGAAGCAGATCTTCGAATTGAGCCGGACGGAGCCGTATATCGGCAAGGTCGTCTTCATCGAGAACTACGACCTCGCGCTCGCGCGCCAGCTCATCCAGGGCGTCGACGTGTGGCTCAACAATCCGATCCGGCCGCTCGAAGCGAGCGGCACTTCCGGGATGAAGGCCGCCGCGAACGGAGGGCTCAACCTCTCGATCCTCGACGGCTGGTGGCTGGAGGGCTACGACGGCCAGAACGGCTGGGCGATCGGGCGAGAGGAGTCATCCGCGGATCAGGAGCACGAAGACCAATTCGACAGCGCGCATCTCCTCCATCTCCTGGAGGAGGTCGTCGTGCCGCTCTTCTACGAGCAGGATGCCGCGGGTCTGCCGCGGCGCTGGCTCGAGCGCGTGCGGCGTAGCCTGGCGACGATTCCCGCGGAATTCAACACGGAGCGGATGCTCGCCGCCTACCGCGACGTTGCGTACTTGCCGGCGGCGCGCAACTTCGCCGCGCTCGGCGCCGGCGGCGCGCGCGGCGCGCGGGAACTCGCGCGCGAGCACGAGCGCCTGCGGCGCGGCTTCGCGCAGGTGAAGATCCTCGGCGTGCGCATGGTGGATCCTTCGGCGCTCAAGGCGGGAGACGTGCTCGAGGTGAAGGCCGAGGTCGAGCACCTGGAACTCGCGCCGGAGGATCTGCGCGTGGAATTCGTAGTGGGCACGTTGGAAGGTGCACCGGAGGCGTTGCAGGGGATGGCGGTAGTGCCGCTCGCGCCGCGCGCGGCTCCCGCCGGGGGCGCGTTCGAATACGAAGGCACCTACACGATTCCCAGCTCCGGCACCTACGGCTACGGCATCCGCGTGCGCCCGCGCGCCGCCGCCGCGTGGGACCTCGCGCTCCTCAACTCCGTCGCCTGGGCGTAAGCCTCTAAGGCGCGTCGAAGCCGAAGTGCCTGCGGAGCGCATCGTGGAGGAGCAAGTTCGACGTGATCGCCGCGTCGTGGAAGCCGGGCACGAACGGCGAGCGCGCCGGCACCGAGACGGCGCCCCCCGCTTCCTCCACGATCGGCTTGATGGCGGCGATGTCGTGCAGCGCGACGCGCGGGTCGACCATCGCATCGCAGATCCCTTCCGCGACGAGGATGTGTCCCCACCAATCGCCGAAGCCGCGCGTGCGGCTCGCTCTCGCGACCAGCTCCGTGAACGCAGGCCAGTAGCCGCGCGAATGGAAGATCTTCAAGCCGCCGTGCGCGATGAACGCCCGCTCGATGCCGTCCACCGCGCTCACGCGCAGGCGCCGCGCCTCGCAATTCGGGCGCACCGTCCCCGTGCCGCCGAACGCGCCCTGTCCGCGCACGCCCCACCAAGTTTCTCCGGCGAGCGCGCCGTCCGCCGCGGCGGGGACCGCGATCGCGCCGTGCCCCGGGCCGAGCAGAGGAGCGTGAACGACCCCGAGGAACACTTCGCCATCTAGCTCCAGCGCGATCAGGACCGCGAAGTAGGGGAGGCCCGCGACGAAGTTCTTCGTGCCGTCGAGCGGGTCGATGATCCAGCGATCGCGCCGATCCCCTTCTTCGCCGAATTCCTCTCCGACGAGCCCGAACTCCGGCGTCGCCGCTCTCAGCGTCTCGCGAATCGCCTCCTCCGCGGCGCGATCGGCGGGAGTCACGGGAGAGGAATCGCGCTTGTGGCTCACCTCGAGGTCGTGCGCGCGAAAATAGCGACGCTCGATCTCGCCGGCGCGGCGGCACGCGGTCAGCGCGGCGCGCAAGTAGCGCTCCCAGCTCTCCTCGCGCGGCGCGTGTTTCAACGACCGGCTCCGTCGGCGTATGGCTCCTGGATCACGCCGCCCCGCTCGACGTCGAGCGCGGTCAGCGACCGGCCCCACGCACAACCCGTGTCGAGCCCCCAATAACCGGGGGCGCGATACAGATCGAGCGCGGCCCAATGGCCGAAGATTACCGTCCAATCCGGGTCGCGGCGATGGGGAAGCGAGAACCAAGGGTGCTCGTTCGGCGGGAGCGACGCGAGCGGCCCGGTGAAGCCCGCGCGTGGAGCGCCGCGCGCGTCCACCGTGCGAAGCGCGATAAAAACCCTGAGCATCATGCGGAGCGGCGACGGCTCGCCGTCCCGCCGGAAGTACTCCGCGAGCACGCTCGCGTAGCGCGCGCCGGCGAGCGCTTCTTCGAGGCGCCGCGCCGCCGCGCACGCGGCATCGAGATCCCACTCCGCGAGCAATCCGGCGTGTACGAGGCTGTGTTTTTCCGCCGCGAGGAGGAGCGGCCGGCGGCGGAGCCACGCGAGCAGCTCCGCCCGATCGGGCGCGGCAAGGAACTCCGCGAGCGTGTCCTGTGCGCGGAGCGCGCGCAATCCCTCCGCGCAGGCGAGGAGGTGCACGTCGTGGTTGCCGAGCACCGACGTTACGCTTCGCTCGCGCTCGCGCGCCCAGCGCACGACGGCGAGAGAAGCGGGGCCGCGATTCACGAGGTCGCCGGTCAACCACAGTCGATCGCGCGCGTCGTCGAAGCGTATCCGCTCGAGCAGTCGCTCGAGCGTGCGCATGCAGCCGTGGATGTCTCCGATCGCGTACGTCGCCATGGCGCCTTTCCGCCGGGATCGACAAGGATCGCATCGTCACGTATCGTGGCGCAATGCGGGATGGGAAGCGGCAAGCGCAAACGCAGACGCAGACGCAAACACAAGTGCAAGCGATGAGCAAGGGAACGATCCTGCTCTCCTGCGTCCTCGGCTGCGCCGCCGTTTGCTGCGCGGGCGGATGCTCGATCGCGGGCTCGGCGACTTCTGCGTTCGAGGCGCTCGATGCGAGTTTGCGCCGCCACCCCGATCCCACGCTCGTGCGGGAGGCGCTCCCCGCCTATCTCCTGCTCCTCGATTCGCTGGTCGAGAGCGACCCCGAAGATGAGCGTCTCCTGTGCGCGGCGACGCTCGCCTACGTCCGCTACTGCCAGGCGTTCCTCGCGGACGAGCGGGATGCGGAGCGCGCCGTGAAGCTCTACGCGCGCGCGCGCGACTACGGGCTGCGCGCCCTCTCGAAGCGCGCGTTCTTCGCCGAAGCGCTCGCCGCGGACATGGAAGCGTTTCGCGCGGCCTTGGAGCGCTTCTCGCAAGAGGACGTTCCCGCGCTGCACGCGGCGGGGGCCGCGTGGCTCGGCTGGATCATCGCGGACTCGGAATCGATGGCCGCTCTCGCCGAGATGCCGCGCGCGCTCGCCGTGATGCGGCGCGCCCTCGACCTGGACGAGTCCTACGGCGCCGGCGCCGGACACGTCGTGTTCGGGCTCTATTATGCGGTCCAGCCGCAGGGAGCGGGCCAAGACTTGCCGCTGAGCCGCGAGCACTTCCTGCGCGCGATCGAACTTGCGGGCTCCGGCAACGTATTTCCTAGGGTACTCTACGCGGAGTACTACGGGCGCGCGACGCTCGATCGCGAATTCTTCGTAGAGACGCTCGAAGGAGCGCTCGCGGTCGATATCGCGCGATATCCCGAGCACCGCCTCTCGAACGAGCTTGCGCGGGAGCGCGCTCTCTGGTTGATGGCGCACTGCGACGAGCTGTTCTGATCTGCTGGCGACTCGAAAGCGAGAGACTGTTGCGGAAGTGGCAAGCGTTGCGGCCGTGCGGGAAGCCGCCGTTCTTGTTCTTGGGCCTTTTGCTGCTGCTCACGGGCGCGGAGAGCGGCGGCGCGAAGGTCCAGATCAAGATGGCGTCGCAAGCGCCGGAGCGCAGCGTCTGGGGGAAAGCGCTCAAGGATATCGCCGCGGCCCTCGTGAAGGAGACCGCCGGACAGGTCGAGCTGAAGGTCTATCCGGGAGGCGTGCAAGGGGATGACAGCACGGTCCTTCGCCGCATGCGCATCGGACAACTGCACGGCGCCGTCTTCATCGGCACCGGCGTCTCCGAGATCTGTCCGGACAGCCTCGTCTTGCACATCCCGTTCTTGTTCGACAACGAGGATGAAGTGGAGCGCGTGCTCGAGCAGGTGTGCCCGCGCCTCGAGCAGCAAGCGCGGGACAACGGCTACGAAGTCGTCGGCTGGCCGCGGCTCGGATTCGCTTATCTCTTCTCCAAGAAGGAAGTCGCCTCCGTCGAGGCGCTGCGCATGGCGAAGCCCTGGCTCATCCAGCACGACCTGCTGACGCGCCATCTCTACGAAACGCTGAGAGTGACCCCCGTCACGATCGGCGTCGCCGACGTGCTCCCGGCGCTCGAGACCGGGCTCGTGGAGACCGTGTTCTCCCCACCCATGGGACTCGTGGCGCTGCAGTGGCACGGCGCCGTGAAGTACCGCCTCGATCTGAACATCATGTACAGCTTCGGCATGGTCGTGATCTCCCGCAAGGAGTGGGAGAGGATCCCGGCGGCACTCCAGAAAAACGTGCGCGAGATCTTCGCGCGCTCGATCGCCGAGCTGAACGGCGCGGTGCGCGCGCAGAATGCGGAAGCGCTCTCAGTGCTCGCGAAGGGCGGCGTGAAGACCCTGCCTCCCGAAGCCGCGAGCCACGCCGAATTCCAGCGGGCGGCGCTCGAAGTCGGCAAAAAGATGGCCGGCAAGGATTTCTCGGAGGCCGCGCGCGCGGAGGTGTATCGGTTGATCGAAGCCTATCGAAAGGAAAAGTCGCGCCCATGACCGGCGCGAGCTTCCGGGCGTCCCGCGTGCTCGCGATCCTGCTCCGCGCGGAAGAGTGCCTGTTCGCCGTGTTGCTCTTCCTGCTCCTCGCGCTCGGGCTCCTCCCCATCGCCGGACGCTGGCTGCCCGCTCTCGCGCTCCCCGGCGGGAGCGAGCTGTCGCAGCAGATCGTGTTGTGGCTCGCGCTGTTCGGCGCGGGAGCGGCGACGCGGGACCGGAAGCACATCTCCATCGATGCGGTCGGACACGCGTTGTCGGAGCGAAAGCGCCTCGCGCTCCGCGCAGCGGGCGAGCTGGTCGCGGGCTTCGTCACCGCCTGCCTCCTCCCCGCGAGCTACCGCTTCGTGGTCGCGGAGGCCGCCTTCGCCTCCGGCCAGGCGCCGCTGGCGTTTGCGATCCCCAGGTATTGCTTCATGATGGTCATCCCCGTGGGGATCGCGCTCGTCGCGCTCCGGCTCTTCGCCGCGGCGGCCGTCGAAGGCGGCGCGGCGTTTCGCCGCCCGCGCGGGGACGGCGCCGCATGAGCTGGATCATCGTCCTGGCGCTCACCCTCGCCGGAGTGCCGCTCTTCGCAGTCATGGCGCTCAGCGCGATCTTCGCGCAGGCGCCGCAAGGGGGCGACCTCCAAGGAATCGTGATCTCCTTCTATCAGATCGCGGAGACTCCGCTCCTCACGACGCTCCCGCTCTTCGCGTTCGCCGGCTACCTGCTCGCCGACAGCGCCGCGCCGCGGCGCCTGCTCCGCGTCTCGAACGCGTTCTTGGGCTGGCTTCCCGGCGGGCTCTCCGTCGTCGCGATCTGGACCTGCGCGGTCGTCACCGCGATGACCGGGGCTTCCGGCGTGACGATCGTCGCCGCCGGCGGGCTCCTAGTCCCCGCGCTCGTCGCCCACGGCTACTCGGAGAAGTTCGCGCTCGGCATCGTGACTGCGGGCGGCACGGTGGGGCTGGTCTTTCCCCCGGGGCTGCCGGTCATCCTGTACGGCGTGGTGTCGGAAGCGCCCATCGAAGACCTCTTTCGCGGCGGCGCTCTGCCCGGCGTCCTCGTCCTCGCGGCGCTGAGCGGCTACGCGCTCTTTCGGAGCTACCGGCTCGGCATGCGCGGGGACCGCTTCTCCATCGCGGAGATCGGCGGAGCGCTGCGCGAGGCGATTTGGGAGGTGCCGCTCCCGTTCCTCGTGATCGGCGGGATCTACACCGGCATGATCTCGGTGAGCGAAGCCGCGGTCGTAGCAGCTCTCTACGTGACGGTCGTCGAGATCGCGATCTACCGGGAAGTGAAGATCTCGCGCGTGCCTTCGATCGCGCGCGAGTGCGCGGTCACGGTCGGCGGCGTCTTGATCATCCTCGGGATGACGTTGGCGGTCACGAGCTACGTGATCGACGCCGAATTGCCGCAGCGGCTCTTCGAGCAGGTGCGCGACCTGATGACGAGCAAGGCGGCGTTCCTCTTGGCGCTGAACCTCTTCCTGCTCGGACTCGGCTGCGTGCTCGACATCTTCTCTGCGATCATCCTCATCGTGCCCATGCTCTTGCCCCTCGCCGAGCGCTACGAGGTCGATCCGATCCACCTCGGCGTGGTCTTCCTGATCAACATGGCGATCGGCTACGCGACGCCGCCGGTGGGGCTCAACCTCTTCATCGCGAGCGTGCGATTCGACAAGCCGGTGCTGATGCTCTACCGCGCGGCGCTGCCGTTTTGCGCGGTGATGGTCCTCGCCCTCTTCGCGATCACCTACGCGCCGCAGCTCACCCTCTGTTGGCTCACGCGGTGAGCGGCTCCGCGAGCAGGTGTGCAGAGACCGCTTCCACGAGCAGCTCGCGGGCGCGCTCCGCAATGCGATCGAGGCAGCGCGTGTGCGCGAACAGCTCGCGCGCGCGCGCGCGCAACTCCTCGAGGCTCGGGAGCGCGGGCATGGAAACCTTGGCGAGGATCGCGTGGGCGTCGCTCCACTTGGTGGCGGTGAGCTTCCGCAAGTCGGCGAGGCTCGGGGTGTGATTCCACGCCTCGCGGATCTGGCGCGCGATGCTCTCGATCGGGAGGCTCGCGACGAGGCGGCGCGCGCTCTTGTCGACGACCGGCGCTCCGAGCGGCCGCTCGCCCGCGACGACTTCCGCGGGCGGCGAGCGCAGGTCCCATACGAGGCCGCAGATGGCGAGCAGGCGAAGCGCGTAGTAGGTGAGGTCGATCTCCCACCAGTAGAAGCCTTGGCGCGTAGAAGTCTGATAGTGGTGGTGGTTGTTGTGCCAACCTTCGCCCCCCGTGAGCAAGGCGAGCAGCCAGTTGTTGCGCGAGTCGTCGCCGGTCACGTAGCGCTGGGAGCCGCGCACGTGCGCGAGCGAGTTGATCATGAAGGTGCAGTGCTGCACGAGCACGGTGCTGAGCAAGAATCCGACGACGACCCCGGACCAGCCGGCGTAGAGCCAGACTGCGAATCCGAGCAGGATTCCGGGGAGATAGCGCTGCCGGTCGATCCAGACGATCTCGGGAAAGCGCGCGAAGTCGGCGACCAAGCTGTAGTCCGCTTGCCCTTCGCGCTCGGCGAAGATCCAACCGAAGTGCGCGTACCAGAAGCCGCGGAGACGCGGCGAATGGACGTCGAGCACGGTGTCGGAGTACTTGTGGTGCGCGCGATGCTTCGCGGCCCACCAGAGAATGCCCCGCTGCACGGAGGTCTGGCAGCAAACCGCGAGCAAGAACTGCCCGACGCGGCTCGTCCGAAACGTGCGGTGCGAGAAGTAGCGGTGGTGTCCCGCGGTAACCGCGAACATGCGGAGCACGTAGAGCGCCGCGCAGATGATCCAGTCGCGGAGCGTGGCGCCCGTCCAGAACACTGCGAAGCAGGCGAGGTGTTCGAGCAAGAATGGGATCGTGGAAGGGTAGACGATGTCGTCGCGCGGCGTCTCGGCGTCGGCAGGCGCCGAGAGTATGGCGGCACGGTCGATTGTCAAATCGTATCGCCTTCCGAAATCTGAGAGGTGTCGACCGATTTGCGTCTCCGAGGGGGCGCGATCGCGGCCCTGACAGTATAACGGTTGCCGCATCTCTGATCCATGAGTAACTTGACGCCGCCGCGTGGGCGAGCCATCCGAGCGAACGACGCGATCGAACCAGCGAACGAGGAGGCAGCGTGACGGTGAAGGCGGGGGAACAGGACGTGTTCCAGGATGCGCTGGCGCGCCTTTCGCAGATCGCGAACGACGCCGGCATCGGCTCGGAGGTGATGGGAGCGCTCGCGCATCCGATGGAGACGTTGACCGCGTCCTTGCGCGTGCGCATGGATGATGGATCGACGCAATACTTCGTCGGCTATCGCTGTCGCTACAACGATGCGCTCGGGCCGACCAAGGGCGGCATCCGTTTCCATCCAGGAGTGACTCTCGAAGAAGTGCAGGCGCTCGCGCTCTGGATGACGATCAAGTGCGCGGTGGTCGGGATCCCCTACGGGGGCGCGAAAGGGGGAGTGACGGTCGACCCGAAGAAGCTCTCGCGCCTCGAGCTGGAGCGCCTCTCCCGCGCCTATATTCGCGCGATGTCGGAGTTCATCGGTCCCGACGTGGACATCCCGGCGCCGGACGTGTACACGAACGAGCGCATCATGGGCTGGATGATGGACGAGTATTCTTCGATCCTGAAAGCGAAGAAGCCCGGCGTCATCACGGGGAAGCCGATCAGCCTCGGCGGCAGCCTCGGGCGCGCGGAAGCGACGGGGCGCGGGGCGTTCCTCTGCATCGAGGAGTTGGCGACCCGCAAGGGACTCGACCGCGCGAAGACCAGCGTCGCGGTGCAGGGTTTCGGCAACGCGGGGTACTTCGTCGCGAAATTCCTCGAAGAGCAAGGTTATCGAATCGTCGCGCTCAGCGATTCGAACGGCGGAGTCTACGCGGAAGCGGGGCTCGACGTGGAGAGCGCGAACACCGTGAAGCAGGAGAGCGGCTGCCTCGAGGGGGCGCCGCCGCGCGCGGGCGCGAAGGGCACCGTCGTGCGCCAGATCTCCAACGAGGAACTGCTCGCGCTCGACGTGGACATTCTCATCCCGGCGGCGCTCGAAGCAGTGATCACCGCGCAGAACGCGGGGTCGATCCGGGCGCGGCACATCGTCGAAGTGGCGAATGGACCGGTGACGTCGAGCGGCGACGAAGTGCTGAACCGCCGCGGAATTCCCGTGCTCCCGGACGTGCTCTGCAACGCGGGGGGCGTCACCGTGAGCTATTTCGAGTGGGTCCAGAACCTGCAAGGCTACTCGTGGACCCTCGACGAGGTGCGAGCGCGCCTCAAGGACAAGATCACCGCCGCCTTCGCGGAGATGTGGCAGCTCGCCCAGCGGGAGCGGATCACGCTGCGCGCCGCCGCCTATCGGAACGGCCTCCGTCGCATCGCGAACGCGGTCGAAGCGCTCGGCACGCGGGATTACTTCTTGGACGGCGCATAGCTTTCCTACTTGCGAATGCCCTCGATGTTCACGGTCACCATGACATCGTTTCCGAGCCCGCCGACGTGCGCCCCCAAGCCAATGTCCGCCAGCTTGAGATGGAACACGGTCTTGTACCCCGTGCGAAAGCCGAACTTCGGATTCTCGGCGACGCCGATGTAATCGAGGTCGGCGATGAGCGGGATCGTCTTCCCGAGGAAGGTGAAGTTGCCGGAAACCCGATAGTCTCCGCCGCCTCGAGGCTCGAAGCGTTCGCTCGTGAACACGATCTTGGGATGGGCGGCGCTGTCGAAGAATTCCGGCTTCCGCAGGTGCTCGTCGCGGCCTTGATGGTTCGTATCGACGCTCCCCGAATCGATCTCGACGCGAGCCCGGCAGTTCGCGGGGCTCACGGAATCGATCGCGAATTCTCCGGCCACTTGATTGAAGCGGCCGACGAAGCGCGACGCTCCCAGGTGCTCGATCTCGAAGGTCACGGTGGAGTGGACGTGGTCGATCGTGTAGCTGCCCGCGTTCGCGGGAGGAGCCTTGGCCCCCGTCTGCGCGCACCCGCTCGACACGGACAGCGTCAAGAGTGCGGCGGCGTAGATCACGGCGTTGGCGGCGGATCGCATCGATCGGCTCCTCTCGGTTGCGTGTACTCGGCGCGCTCGTGCGAAGCAATTCGATGTCCTGGCGGGCGGCGGCCCGTCCAGGGGCGCGGCATTTCAACCGATCGGAGTGATCGCGGAAAGAGGAAAGCAACGCCGCGATCAGGCGTGCGCTTCGAGCGGGCAGCTCGCGATCGCGCCAGCGAGGCGCGCTTCGCTCCAGCCCGTGTCCTCCCAGATGAGGCGCATCGTGGCGGGCGCGACGGCGAGCGGACTCGGCTCGGCGCTGGATTCGAGCCGATAACCCGCATCGGTTTCGCTCTCGAAGTACTCGAGGGCGAACCAACGCCCGTGCAGCTCGACGAGATATTGTCCGGTAGCCGGATTCAGGAAGAGGTGCATGGATAATTATCCGATGGCGGCGCGCCGTACGGCGCCGGCTCCGCAGCCGAGCGCCCCGAAGCCACGGATCCTCCGGGTGTTTACTCCACGGGCGGCGCGCCTGCGAGGAGCAGCAATCGGATCTCGGACATCTCCTCCATCGCCCAGCGCACGCCTTCCCGGCCCGTACCGGAAGCTTTCACTCCGCCGTACGGCATACTGTCGGCGCGCACGCTCGGCACGTCGTTCACGACGATCGCCCCGGCCTCGATCTCATCGAACGCGTAGCGCACGCGGGAGAGATCGGCGGTGAATACCCCCGCTTGGAGGCCGTATTCGGAATCGTTCGCTTCCGCCACCGCCGCGCGGAAGTCCGCGAAGGAAGAGAGCACGGCGACGGGCCCGAACGCCTCCCGGCGTACTTGTTCGTGACGGGAATCGAGTCGGCGCCGTGGACGGCGCGCCCCGCGAGGTAGTACGGCCGGATCGACCGATCGCCGGGAGGGCCGCTGCCGGCGCCGATTTTTGTCATGGTCGCAGTATACGCCGGGAGGTCGCTCGCCGGGGCAGCCGCGGCAGCGGAGCAACGGCCGCCCGCCGCGACTTTTCCGCCCTCCGCCCCTTCTCGGCGGCGATCTCGACCGCTATTCTTTCCGTGCAACGTGGACGCGGCCGCGGCATCGAACCTCCGGCCCCAACGAGACTTCGCTCCTCTTCCCTGGGAAAGCTCCTCCGCATGAGCATCGCTCCGGTCGAAGATCTGATCGCGGCACTGGCGCGCGGGCAGATGGTGATTCTCGTCGACAGCGAGGACCGCGAGAACGAGGGGGACCTCGTCATGGCGGCCGAGAAAGCGACGCCCGAAGCGATCAGCTTCATGGCGACCTACGGCCGCGGGCTCATCTGCGCACCCGTCGCCGCCGAGATCGCCGACCGCCTCGGGCTGCCGATGATGACCGGGTCCACGCCGGACCCGCGCGACTGTGCGTTCACGGTGTCCGTCGACGCGCGCGATGGGATCTCCACGGGGATCTCCGCGCACGATCGCGCGCTCACGTTGAACCTGCTCGCATCGCCCGCGACGCGGCCGGATCAGCTCAAGCGGCCGGGCCACGTATTCCCGCTGCGCGCGCGCCAGGGCGGTGTCCTCGAGAGGCCCGGGCACACGGAGGCGGCGGTGGATCTCGCGCGCCTGGCGGGGCTCGCTCCTGCCGGCGTGATCTGCGAGATCATGAAGGACGACGGCACCATGGCGCGCCTCCCCGATCTCTTGGAGGTGGCACGGCGCTCGGAGATCCTGCTCGGCAGCATCGCGCGCGTGATCGAGTATCGAAGGAGCGCGGGCTCGCCGCCGCCCAGGCTCGCGGCAGGCGCCGAGCTGAAGCATCTCTCTTCGTCGGATCTTCCCACGCCGATGGGGGTTTTCCGCATCCATGTGTTCGAGAACGCGAGCCGCGAAGAGCTGGTGGTCCTCACCATCGGCAATCTCGCCAACCACAAACTCTCCAACCAAAAACGCAAGAAGGATGCCGAAGCGCTCCTCGTGCGCATCCACTCCGCCTGCTTCACTGGAGACATCCTCGGCTCGCTGCGCTGCGACTGCGGCGGCCAACTGCAAATGGCGATGAAAGCGATCGGCGACGCCGGAACCGGCATGCTGATCTATCTGCCACAAGAGGGGCGCGGGATCGGGCTCGCGAAGAAGATCGAAGCCTATCGCCTGCAAGAAGAGGGGCTCGACACGGTGGAAGCGAACGCGCGCCTAGGCTTCCCGCCGGACCTGCGCAGCTACGGCGATGCCGCGGCGGTCCTGCGCTGGTTCGGCATCGACCAAGTGCGGATGCTCACGAACAACCCGTCCAAGATCGACGGCATCGCGCAGTCCGGGATCACGGTGACCGAGAGAGTGCCCGTGGAGCCGGGGCCGGGCCCCGTGAATCACGCCTACCTGAAGACGAAGAAGGGGAAGCTCGGCCACTTCTTCGATGCCGTGTAAACCCCTGACGGCAGCTACGGAATCGCGAGGATCATCCCGATCTTGATGCGATCCGGATGGGGAAGCTTCCCTCGGTTCGCCTCGTAGATCCGCTTCCAGTCCTTGCCGGAGCCGTAGTACTTCTTCGCGATGCTCGTCAGAGTGTCGCCGCGCGTCACCTTGTGGCTCGATCCGCTCTTCGCCGCGGTCGCCGCGCTCGCCGCGGCCGCAGCTTTCGCCGGTGCTCGCGCCGGCGCGCCGCGCGTGGATGAAGGCGCCGCCGCCGCGACCGGCTCGCCGTCCGCATCGAGCGGCTCCTTCTCGTAGGTCGCGCGAAGCGAATTACGCGCCTCGCGCTCCGCGCGCAACGTTTCCGAGATATTAGCGAGGGAGGTCCCCGCCGCGCTCGCGGCTGCGGGCGGCTCGCGGAGTTGGATGCGGCGCTCCTTGGAGGGCGCGGCGCTCAGCCGCTCCTCGGCCGCGCCCGCGCCCCCGGCCAGGCTCAAGTCCCAAGGCGCGGGATCGAGGAGCACGGACTCTTCCGGCTGCAGGCTCACCGGGAAGACGAAGAGCGGATAGACCGTGCGCTCGCCGTTGAAGTTGTGATAGCGGTAGAACGGGAACACCCAGTGGCTCTTGCAGTGGCCGCCGCTCCCGTCGAGCGCCTGTTTCTCGTGGCGGCCGACGATGCCGAGGAGGCCGTGGCTCGTCAGGGAGGCCGCCGCCGGCTGTCCCCCGACGCGCTCGACGTCGAGCATGTCGTAGGCGAGCGCGCCGCCGACGAGGCGGAGCCCCTTGCGATCGCGCGTGCGCGTGGCCCAGCTCCCGGTCATCCAGCCGACGACCTTGCCCGGACCCACGGTGTCCTCGATCGTCTCCGGCGCCTGTGACGTCGATGCGCCGTCCACCGGCGAAGCCGCGCCCGCGCCCACGCCGCTCCCGGGGTCGCCGCCGGATGCGGCCGCGGCGGTCCGCTCTTCGATCCCCGCGCAACCGGTTGCAAGCGCCGCCGCCGCGAACAGCAACAGCGCCGCGCCTCCAATACCGTGCGCGATGCGCCGCGCCGCGCGAATCACCCTGCGTGCCTCAAAATGGAACATCTCCTCGAAGCGGGCGGAATCGAGCAGGAGAGACATCTCGTCACCTTTCGATCGGAGGATGCCGGCGTATGCACGAGGCGCTGCATCCGGCGGAGCCGGCGCGCGCATCGCGGCGCCCGAGCGCGCGCCGCGCGTCGAATCGTAGGTAGGTGCGCTACGGGGGTCAAGACCGCGGTTCGCCGCGCGAAAACTGCTGGTTGGAGGTGCGACTCGGCGGGGTTATTCTCGCTCCCTTTCCCGCGGTATTCGTTCAGGGAGGGGCAATGGAGCGAAGCAGTACGAAGAGCGCGCGCCTCGTCGTCATCTGGGCGTGCCTCGCCGGAGGAGCGGCCACGATGTTCCTTTGGGGGGCGTGGGGAGCGGAAGAGAGCCCCGCGCCGCCCAAAGGAAACTCGTGGCCGGACCATCTCAAGATACCGGCGGACTTGGAGGACTCCAAAGCGGACCTGCTCCGCGACGCGATCGATCAGTTTCGCCGTGCCGAAGAGGCGAACAGCGCGGGGAAGGAGATGGAAGCCGCGGCGGCCGTCCTCGCCTCGGTCAAACCGAAGGCCGCCGTGCCCCTCACGAACTACTACCTCGGGCTCGCGTATGCGCATTTGCGCGAATTGGCGAAGGCTCGCAAGGAATTGGAGGAGGCGGTCCAGCTCCTCCCCGAGTTTCACGAGGCGTTCGCGAAGCTTGGAGAGGTGTGCAAGCGGCTCGGCGATGGGAAGTCGGCGCTCGCGCACTTCGAGAAGGCGCTCGCGCTCGCCGCGGATTATCCGCCCGCGCTCGATGGGCAGATCCTGCACTTGCTCGAGGCGCGCCGTATTCCCGAAGCGCGCAAACTGCTCGAGCACGCGCACGAGTTGGAAGCGACCGAATTCAGGGCGGCGCTGCTCGAGGAGCTGGATGATTACGAGCACGGCGCCAGTTGGGCGGCGACGCACGTCGCGGAAACGGAGCATTTCACCGTTCGCACCGGGGTATCGGCGGAGATCGCCGCGAAGGTCGGCGACGCGGCGGAGCGATGTCTCCGCCTCCTCAGGCGGATCTTTCCCGATGCGGCGGTCGAGGGTGCGAAGTGCGACATCTACGTCTACACGAGTTCGAAGGAATACGTCATCGCGGGGGGCGCGATGCGAGGAGGCGGCCATTACTCCCCCGTGTTCGACCGCGTGAAGATCGCGAACACGGACCTCTTCGAGAGGCTAGTGCCGTCCTTGAAGGGCGCGGTCGCCGCATTCGTCTTTCACCGTCACTTCGGAGAAGGCCATCCGCCGTGGCTGCTCCTCGGCGTACAGCGATTCATGGAGCCCGCCTTCCTCGAGCTGATCGATGACAAGGACCTCTGGGTCCAACCGGTGCGCGGAGCGCCCGCGTCGATCGTGCAGGCGATTCGCAACGCGAACTTCATCGACTTCGAGACGCTGATGAAGATGAATCAGCGCGACTTGGATACGGACCCCGTGCTCTCCAGCTCCGAGAGCTGGTCGATCGTGTTCTTCTGCCAGCAGGGGGGCCACGCGAAGTACAAGAAGGCGCTCGAGGGCTACTACGGGGCGCTGAAGAAGGGGAAGTCGGTGGACGCCGCCCACCAAGCGAGCTTCGGCAAGCTCGACGCGGCGCGCTTCGTGAACGACTGGAAGAAATACCTCGCCGATGAGCTTCCGAAGCTGACGGCCGCGGGCAAATAGGCCCGGTCGGCGGGGAGGGGTGAACGGTGGCGGAAGAACTCGGCGGCGGTTAACTTGACGCGCGAAAGGGAGAGGCAAATATGAGGGCGAATATGAAGGCAGCCATGAAGGTAAATTGGGTCGTGCTCATGGTGATCGCGTGCTTCGTCGCGGCGGCCGCCGCGCTCGCGCGGCCGTTGTTCATCGCTACCGTCGTAGCCGCCGAAGAGGACGGTGAAGCTGAGAAGAAGCCGCCGGTCGACAATCTCACGATTCCGCAGTCGCTCGACGACAAGAAGCGCGATGCCTTGCGGGATGCGATCCGTCCATTGGAGAAAATCCTCAGCAGCGGCGCGGACGCGGAAGAGATCTTGCGTGTCGAGAGCCGCCTGAAAAAGGCGCGTACGAAGGTCAAGGAGAGCGCGCTCCCGGACTATCACCTCGCGCGCCTTTACTACACATTCGGCGACGAAAAGAAGGCGCGTAAGGCGCTCGGGAACGCAATCGCGCTGAACCCGAAGTTCTACGAGGCGCATGGATTGGCCGCGGAAGTCGATCTTTGGCTCGCGAACGACTACGCGAGCGCTGTCGCGAACAGCGAGAAAGCGCTGGCGATCTACCCCGAGTACGGAGATGCGCTGTTTTCGCGCGGCGCGGCCCTGATGCGGCTCGATCGGTACGATGAGTCGGCAAAGGATCTCGAACGAGCGCAACAGTGCGACAACCGCTACGCGGAGCGCTTCTTGAAAGAGCTGCAGCAGGTCCGCAAGGGCCCCGCCTGGGAAAAGACCTACACGAGCGAGACGGAGAATTACATCGTCAAGACGCCGGTGTCGCAAGAGTTCGCCGACGAGATCGGCAGGCACGCGGAATTGATCCGGCGCCTCTACGACAAGGCGTTTCCGGACATCGCGGACACCGCGCGCAAGTTCGTGATCCTGGTGCACGAGAGCAGGGCAGCCTACCAGGCCGCGGGCGGGCCGCAGTCCGCGGGGGGCCACTACTCGCCGATGCTGCGCACGTTGAATCTCTTCCAATACGACAAGATGGAGGACACGATCCTCGTCCTCTACCACGAGGGGCTACACCAGTACCTCGACGAGGTCACGGGCAAGGCGCCGCAGTGGTTCAACGAGGGGCTCGGCGACTACTTCAGCGGCGCGCACTACGAGCGGAGCGGCGGGCGCGACACGATGCAGATGCGGCCGAGCGCCTGGCGCGTGGAGTACATCAAGAAGGCGATCCAGGCCGGAGTCTGCCCGAAGCCGAGCGATCTCATGCGCATGTCGCAGCGCGAGATGTACGGTCCCGAGACCGCCGGGATCAACTACGCGATGGCTTGGTCCATCGTCTACTTCTGCTTCGAGAGCGGTTTCTCCACCTATCGCGAGACCTTCTGCAATTACTTCAAGGAGATCCGCAAGGGGAGGTCGATCGACGAAGCGTATGCGGCCACCTGGGCGAAGATCGACATGACGGCGTTCGAGTATGCGTGGAAGAGCTATACGATGAAGCTGTCCCTGAAATAGATGGTGGATGGCGCGGGGAGGGAGTCACGCGGGATCGGCGTCGTCCTGGTCCAATTGGGCACGCCGGACGCGCCGACCGCGCGCGCGCTGCGCCCGTTCCTCCGCGAATTCCTCGGCGACCCGCGCGTCCTCGAGATGGGCTCGCTCGCGCGCCGCCTGCTCCTCGAAGCGGTGATCCTGCCCTTTCGCCCCGCCCGCTCCGCGCGCATGTACCGGCGGATCTGGACCGACGCCGGCTCGCCGCTCGCCGTCTTCTCGCGCTCCCTCGCGGAGCGGCTCGGCGCCGCGCTCGGCGCGGAATTCCACGTGCTGCTCGGCATGCGCTACGGAGAGCCGCGCCTCGGCGCCGCGCTCGATGATTTGGCGGCGCGCGGCTGCGCGCGCGTCCTCATCGCGCCGCTCTTTCCGCAGTACGCCTCCGCCACGACCGCCTCGATCCACGACGCCGTGTTCGCGCACTTCGCGAAGCGGCGTGTCTGGCCCGCGCTCCGCTTCTTGGCGCCCTTTCCCGAGGACGGCGGCTACATCGATGCCGTCGCCGCCCGCGCGCGCGAGCACCTCGGCGATCGCCTCGGCTCGCTGCGGGTGATCTTCTCCTTTCACGGCGTGCCAGAGCGCCACGCCGACGAGGGCGATCCTTATCCCGGCCACTGCGAGCGCACGGCGGCTGCCGCCGCGCGCGCTCTCGGCCTTCGCGATCGTCGCTGGAGCATCGCCTACCAGTCGCGCTTCGGCAGCACGGTCTGGCTCCGCCCCTATCTGAAGGAAGAGCTCGAGCGCTTGGCGGCGGAGGAGCGCGGAGAGGTCGCGGTGATCTGCCCGGGCTTCGCCGCCGACTGCCTCGAGACGATCGACGAGATCGGCCACGAAGGGGCGCGCGCGTTTCGCGCCGCGGGCGGCAAGGCGCTCCACCTCGTGCCCTGCGTCAACGATTCGCCGCGCTGGGTCGCGGCGCTCGCGGCGCTCGTCCGCGCGGAGTGCGGGGCGTGGAGCTGACCGCGCGCGCAAAGGCCCGCGGCGGTCACCCGTCGCGCGCGGGCTGCGGCACCGCGGCGAGCAGGAGGAGCGGGATCGCGAGGAGCGCGGCGCCGCTCAGATAGGGTGCCGCCGCTCCGAAGCTCCAGAACGCGGCCGCCGCGGCGAAGGGGCCGACCGCGCGCGCGAGGGCGCCGAGCGAGCGGAAGACGCCGAGCACCGCGCCTTGCCGCTCCGCGGGCGCGAAGAGCGAGACCATCGAAGTGAGCGTCGGGATCGCGAGCGCGCTCCCCGCCGCCATGAGGCCGAGGCCCGCGTAGAGGACGCCGGTGCCTGCGGCGAGCGCGACGAGCACGAGGCCGGGGATGATGAGCGCGAGCCCCGCGAACGCGACCCTCTTCTCGCCGAAGCGCGGCGCGAGACGCCGCACGAGCCCCCCCTGCACGAGGACCAGCACCGCGCCGATGAAGACGAACATCCACAGGATCGCGACGGGATCCCACCGGAAGCGCTCGCGCACGAGGAACGTGAGCGTGAATTCCATGCCGCTGAAAGCAACCAGGAATACGAAATAGGCGATCTGCGTGCGCTGGATCTCCCGGCCATCGCGCGCGCCGAAGAGGCGGAGCGGATTCGCGGTGCGCAGCTCCGCGGGGGGGCCGCGCCGCTCCGGGGGGTGCGTTTCGCGGAATCGCGCCGCCACCCACGCCAAGTTGGCGAGGGCGAGGAGCGCCGCACCGAGCGCCGCCGCCGAGAAGGGGCTCACGCCCCACGCCGCTGCGCCGGGGATGAGCGCGGTCAAGTCCACGAGCGACAGCGCGCCGCCGATCGCGGGCCCCACGATGAAGCCGAGCCCGAACGCGATGCCGATCACCGCCATCCCTTTCGCGCGTTCGGCGCGCGAGGTCGTGTCGGCGATCGCCGCCGTGGCGGCGGAGATGTTCCCGCTCATCACGCCGCCGAGCATGCGCGAGAGCACGAAGAGGAGAAAGCTGCCGCTGAACGCCCAGAGCAAGTACGAGACGAGGAGCCCCGCGATCGTGATGAGGAGGATCGGGCGGCGCCCGTGGCGATCGGAGAGGCTTCCCCAGACCGGACTGCAGATGAACTGCAAGAGCGAGTAGATGGACCCGAGGACGCCCCCGAAGAGCGTCTGCACGCGCCAGTCGGTGTAGAGCCCATTGGGATCCTGGCCGGGAGCCGCGGCGGCGGCCGCGAGCCACGCGAGCAGCTTCCCGAAGATGCTCTCCGCACCCTCGCGCGCGAAATAGTAGTCGAGCATCGCGGGCAAGAGCGGAAAGATGATCGAGAAGCCGACGAGGTCGATGAAGAGCGTGAGGAAGAGCGCGCCTAGCTGCGGCCGCGGCTGCGGCTGGGTTTTCGGTACGGTCGGCTCCATGATCATCGCAGGCGCTCCTTTGCCAGCGCGCAAGAACGCCTAGAAGCTCCGGCGGGAGCGCATCTCTTCGAACAGCTTGAGGGTGCGCCGATACTCGTCGAGCCAACTCTCCGGCTCGCGGAACGCGTGGCGCTCGAGGGGATAGACCGCCAGCTCCCAGTCCTCCTTCTTCAGCTCGATCAGGCGCTGGACGAGGCGCACGCTGTCCTGGAACTGCACGTTGTCATCGATCATGCCGTGCGCGATCAGGAGCGACCCGCGCAGGCCATCCGCGTAGTAGATCGGGGAGCAGCGCCGGTAGACGTCGGGAAATTGCACCGGGGAGCCGCCGAGGATCGGCGCGGCGTAGTCGCTGTTGTAGTGCGCCCAATCGGTGACCGGCCGGAGCGCCGCGCCCGCGGCGAAGACTTCGCCGTGGCGAAAGAGCGCGAGCAGCGTGAGGAATCCGCCGTAGGAGCCGCCGTAGATCCCGACGCGATCCTGGCTGATGCCGTGATTCGCGATCAGCCACAGCGCGCCGTCCACTTGGTCGCTCAAGTCGCGTCCCCCCATGTCCTGATAGATCGCCGTGCGGAACGCGCGGCCGTACCCCTTCGAGCCGCGGTAATCGATGTCGAGGACCGTGAAGCCGCGGCTCGCGAGCAGGTTGTGGAACATGTACTCGCGGAAATAGCCGGACCACCCCTTCGTCACCTCCTGCAAGTAGCCCGCGCCGTGCACGAAGATCACGGCGGAATGGTGCTCCTCGCTGCCGGTCACGGGGAGGAAGAGGCGGGCGTGGAGCATCGTGCCGTCGCGCGCGGGAAACTGTACGAAGTCGGGGACGATCCACTCGCAGCTCCGAAACTCCTCCGAGATGCTCGGGAACAGCCGGCGCGTTCCTGGCGTTGCTCCGAGATCGCTCAAGTACAGCTCGGGGGGGCGATGGGGCTCGGAGCGGAGGACCGCCATGCGCAACTCGGTGGGCGCGAGGGTCGCTTCGTACCAGTGCGGCCCCTCCGTGAGCGCCGTCATCTCTCCGCCGTCGAGCGCCATCCGATAGAAGTGGCGCTCTCCCGGGTGGGTGCGATTCGTGTGCAGGTACCAGCAGTTGCCGGCGGGGCCGAGGAGCGGCGAGTACACCTCGAACTCGCCGCTCGTGAGCGCCTGCGCTACCTCGCCGGGACGCGCCGCGTAGAGATGGACCCACCCGGATCTTTCCGAGAGGAACCACACGCGCTCGTCGTCGGGCATCCAGCCCGCTTCTCCGGCGTGCCGGTAGCGCCCGATCCCGGGCGTCCAGCCGACCCACGCATCATCGTGCTGGTGATCGATCGGAGTCAGGCGCAGCTCCGCGAGATCGATCGCGAGCAGCCAGCGATCCTTGTGGTTCGCTGCGTACACTTGCACGAACGCGCGCTCGCCCGCGCGGTTGAACTGCGGCGCGTGGACGCGCAAGTCGATGTCCTTCTGGGCGCCGGGGACCTGGTCCGGCTCCAGCCAGCGCACCTTCTCAGTCGCCAGCTCCACGACCCCGAAGCGGTGCTTCTTCGCGCGGTCGCCGACCTTGGGGCGCGCGTCCTCGGTCCGCACGTAGGCGGACTCATCGATGTAATGGGGGATCAGGGTCGGGTCGCCGTCCGTGCCTGAGCGGAGGGTGAGGGTCACGTAGCGCCCATCCGGCGCGAGCGTGAGGTCCGTGATCTCCCCTTCTTCGCCGAGAAAGATGGGAGCCGGGATGCGCTGCGCGTCCAACTCCTGCTCGCGGTCCTCGGACACGTCTTTCTGCTCGCGGCGCCGCCTCAGCGTGACGATCAACTCCTCTTCTTCCTTCCGCAGCCATTCGTGCTGCGAGTTCTCATCGGTGCCGGCGGGGGCGGCGCCCTCCTCCGGCGGTTTCTTGCCGGGGCGCAAGTCCGTGATCTGGCGCACGGCGCCCCCCGCGATCTCCCGCACGAAGATGTTCCCCTCGCACACGTACACGATGCGGATCTCATCGCGCTCGAAGCAAGGATGCTCCTCCACGGCCGTGGTGCGCGTGAGCTGGAGCGTCGTCTTGGCGGCGAGATCGGCGAGAAACAGATCGCCCCGACTCGAGAATACGTAGCGCGCTCGCGCGCGATCCCACGCGCCGTCGGCGGTGGGGAGCAAGATCGCTTCGGAGCTGGAGACGCGCCGCGCCGCTCCTCCTTCCAGGTCCGCCTCGAAGAGCACGGGCTCTTCATCGGTAGAGGCGAGATCGCGCATGCGGAAGAAGAGGCGGCTCCCATCGAGCGACCATTGCGGCTCTCGCGGTTGCGCGCCGATCCAGACCGGGTCGCGCATGATCGCTTCCAGCTCCGGGATCCCGCCGGCGCGTGCCTCCGCGCCCAGCGCGAGCAGTCCCGCCGCCGCGAGCAAGCGCAAGCAAGCGGCAGCCCGCGCCTCCGGGATGCCGATGATTCCTAGAATTCTCATGCCGAGCCGCACCTCGCAATTCGATCCGGCACCGCCGCGGCGCGACCGCCGCGGAGCGCTGCCGCGCAAAACTGCATGATAACGATGGCCGGAATCCGTGAGAACCGATCGCATCGGCGCCGGAATCGCTCCTCGCGCTCGCGGCGGCGCGTTACATTCCCCGCGAAGGGAGTGTCCATGCGAACGCTGCGCTCGATCCTGCTCGCCGCCGCAGTCGCTTCGGCGAGCGGCTGCCTTGCACACGTCCACACGATCGGCGATGGCCCGCGCGGAGGCGAAGTGCGCACTCACCGCACGTGGTACGCGCTCTGGGGAATCATCTCGGTGGACGGCTTCGACTCGCGTCACGTCGTCGGCCCGGCCGACCACTACCGCGTGACGACGCGCGTCGGGGGCTGGGACTTCTTCCTCAATCTCTTCACGGTCCCCTTCACGTTCTGCTGCCAGACGACCATCGTGGAGAAGTAGTCGCGCCCGCGGTCTTCGCGCTCCAACATGCGCCTTCCTTGCGTGATCGAAGTCGATCTTCGGACCTCGCGTCGCGGCCTCGCGTCGCGGCTCGCCGAGGATCTCGCCGGGGAGAGCGTGCTCGCGCGCACGATCGAAGGCGTGCGCGCGGCGACGCGCGTGGCGCCGCCGGTGCTCCTCGCCGAGAAGAGGGATGAGAGCGAAGTGCGGCGCCTCGCCGGCGCCGCGGCCCCGGATCTATTCCTCCACGAGCTGCCCGATGTCGCGTGCCGCCCCCGCCTGCGGCGTGCGCGCCTGTGGGGGAGCGAGGGGTGGCGGGGCGGCTTCGAGCGCACCCTCTTCGTGAGCGAGGCGGGGAATCCCGCCGCGCTCTCCGCGCTTTTTTGCGCGCGCGGTTGGCAGGCCGCGCTCGTGGTGCCGGCCGAGGCGGCGTTCGTGGATCCCGCGCTCCTCGACCAAGTCGCCGAAGGCTACCTGCGCGACGCGGAGCAGCGCCTCTATCTCTCGACCGCTCCGCCCGGGCTCGCGGGCGACGTATTCCACAGAGAGGTGATCCAGCATCTCCACGCCCGCGGCGCGGGCGCGGAGCGCCTGCTGCCGCTCCGAATCGATGACGCTGCGACCAATTACGAGGATCACGGGCTCTTCCATCCGTTCGACGAGCGCGTGATGGATCTGCGCGGGCGATTCACGGTCGATTCGCACACCTCCCTCGAACGCGCGCGCGCGCTTTGGCCCGCGGTGTTTCCCGCCGGCGCCGCCGCCGCGCGCGCGGGGGCGGCGGCGCGGCGGAGGAGCGCGCTCCTTTGCGCGCCGGAGATCGCGGCGGGGGTTTACCCCGAAGAGATCATCGTGGAGCTGGGAGCGGATCGCGGCGGAGCGCATCCGGCGCGGGGACGCCGCGCGCCGCACGCGGGACTGGACGCCCGCGCGGCGGACGCGGAGATCCTCGGCGATGACGCGTTCGCCGCGATCGCCGCATCGTTCGGCGCGCGCGACGATGCGCTCCTCACGCTCGGGGGCGGCCGCCACGATCCTCTCCTCGATGCGGCTCTCTGGCGTCGCATCGCGCTCGCGCGGAACGCGGGCGTATTCGGCGTGCACGTGGACACCTGCGGCGCCGCGATCGATGCGGCCGCCGCGGAGAAGCTCGCGATCGCCGGCGTCGACGCGATCACGGTCGATCTGGGGGTTCCCGCGGGCGCGGGCCGCGGGACCGTGCCGGCGGGGACGCCGCCCTACGAAGCGCGGAAGCGCGGACTGGAGGAGCTGCTCGCCGCGGCGGAACGCGCGCCGGACGCGCCGTTCGTCGCGCTCGTCCTCGCTTTCGACGAGAGCGCGGCCCCGCACTGGGAAGCGGCGTACGAAGAGTACTTCGCGCGCGTGAGCCGCATCGTGCTCCGCTCTCCGGAAGGCGCGCGCGGAGAGCGCTTGCCGCAGACTTTCGGCATCTTCACGCCGCCCAGACGGCGCCCCTGCGTGCGCCTCGGCGCGCAGATGCGAGTCGAGCACGATGGCCGCGTGCCGCTCTGCAACCGCGACCCGGAACCCGACGTCTATTGCGGCGATCTCCGGCAAGGAGGGGTCGCCGCGATCTGGCAGGGGGAGCGCTTCCGCGCGGCCCGCGCGGCGCACGCGGCGGGCGCCTGGAGTCAGTTCGGGCACTGCGGGGCTTGCAATTCGTGGTGCCGGCTGGATTGAATCGACGTTTTCGCGCGCACGGTGCGCACGGTGCGCACGGTGCTAGCGGCGCGAGCAGATCGGAGGGATGGTAGGAGGTGGCTGCCGCGATCGAGATCGTCCCCTATCGCTCCGCACTCCGCGCCGGCGTCATCGAACTCTGGAACGAGTGTTTCTCGGAGTACCGCCACTTCCGGCCTCTTCACCGCGCGCTTTGGGACTTGCGCCTCGATCACGCCCGCGCTCGCGACGATTTCTATCCGCAGTTCATGCCGGTCGCGCTCGAGGGCGGGCGCGTGATCGGTTTCGCGCACGGCGGGCTCTGGCCGCGCGCGGTGCTCGAGCGCCTACACCCGGAGTCGCCGCGGGAGCAGGCGGGGTACCTCGCCGCGATCGCGGTCCACCCGGCGGCGAGGCGGCGCGGCATCGGGCGTGCTCTCCTCGCTCTGCTCCGCGCCGAGCTGGAGGAAGAGTGCGGCGAAGGCACTCCGCTCTATGCGGATGGGCGCATGTACAACCCGGTATATGGCAATTTCCTGGCGCCGCTGCCGCCATTCTGGGGCACGCCCGAAGGGATGGCGCTCCCTGCCGGCGATGCCGGCGCACGCGCATTCTTCGCGGACGCAGGTTTCCGCGAAGCCGCGGAAGCGTGGAGCCTCGTCATCGATCCCGCGCTGGCCGAGCGCGCGCCGCTCGTCGACCCCGCGCCGGAAGTCGTAGAAGATGATGACTACTTGCCCGAGCTGGGCACGAGCGGCGGCCGCGCGTTCGCGTTCCCGAATCCGTCGCACACGTGGGTCCTCGCGCTCGATGACTCCCAAGTCGCAACTTTGATCGCCTATCCGATGCACCCGGATTCGGACAGCGACACGCGCTGGGGGATCTATTCCTTGGAAGTCGAGGCGGGAATGCGCGGCCGCGGGCTCGGCGCGATGCTCCTCGGCGTCGCACTCGGCTGGTGCGAGCGGCGCGGCGTCGCGGAGGTCGAGGTGCTCGTGATCCCCGCCGAGTCTCCGCGCGCGCTAGAACTCTACGAGCGCACCGGATTTCGCAAGGCCGCGGCTTGGATCGTCCTCGAGTGACGTGACAGGAGCGGCGGATTCATCTACATTGGGCCGCGCACCGCGCGCGCCGCGGGCGCCGCCCGCTCCACCCGGCGCGGCACGAGCACAAACGCGCGCGATTGGGGAATGCCGGTGTCGCCGGCGAAGGGAATCCGTTCGATGGTTGCCCGCGTCAAAGAGCAGCGCTTCGTCGACGGCGGGGGAAGAGACGATGACCGGGCGCAGGATGAAACCCTGCGGCCGCGGCGCCTCGACCAATTCATCGGCCAAGAATCGATCGTCGCCAACCTCCGCGTGTATCTCGCCGCCGCACGCAAGCGCCGCGAGCCTCTCGATCACGTGCTCTTCTCCGGCATGCCGGGTCTCGGGAAGACCACCCTCGCGCACCTCCTGGCGACGGAGCTTGGCGTGGGATTTCGCGCCACTTCGGGTCCGGTCCTCGTCCGCTCGGGCGACCTCGCGGGCGTGCTCACCTGTCTCGAGGACCGGGACATCCTCTTCGTCGATGAAGTGCACCGCTTGCAGCCCATCGTGGAGGAGTATCTCTACTCCGCGATGGAGGACTACGTGCTCGACATCGTGCTCGATCAAGGCCCCAACGCGCGCTCGGTGAAGCTCACCGTTCCGCGATTCACGCTCGTCGGCGCCACGACGCGCGAAGGCAATTTGTCCGCGCCGTTTCGAGCCCGCTTCGGCATCCAAGAGAAGCTGGATCCCTACCCGCCCGGCGAGATGACGACCATCTTGAATCGGACCGCTCGCATCTTCGGGATCTCGCTCGCCAAGGAGGGCGCCGAGATGCTCGCGAGTCGCTGCCGCGGCACGCCACGGATCGCGAATCGCTACCTCCGGCGCATCCGCGACTTCGCCGACGTCGAAGGCTTGTCGCGCATCGACGCGGATGCCGTCGCGCGCGCTCTCAAACGGCTCGGCGTCGACGGCTTCGGGCTCGACTTGACCGATCGCCGCATCCTCGACGTCGTCGCGAAGAATCGCGGCGTTCCGGTCGGCGTGAAGACGATCGCCGTATCCGTCGGCGAGGAGGAGCGGACCATCGAAGATGTCTACGAGCCTTATCTGCTCCGCGAGGGATTCCTGGTGAAGACGCCGCGCGGGCGCATCCTCGGGCGGCGCGCCGCCGAAGTCGCGGGGGTCGAAGTTCCCGCGGAGTGCGCCAACCTGTTCGACGGGCTCGAGCAGGGCGAACCGGCGTAGGAGCGACTTCCAAGGTGGCCGACGACCGATTTCGAATATTCGCCCGGCGCCGGTCGGCGGCGAGGCGCTCGCCCTTCATAGCGTTGCTCCTCGCCATCCTACCTGCGCCCGCGCGCGCGAACGCGGCAGGCGTGGCCGCGGCGGCGTTGCCGCTTGCGGCACCCGATCGCTCGGTGATGGCGGCTCTTCCGTTCGCGGATCCAGATCATCCGGAGATGGCGGCTTTTCCGTTCGCGGGGCGAGAGGGGCCCGAGATCGCGGTGCTCCTCGGCGAGGTGCCGGCGCGGATCTCCGTGGGTTGCGCGCCGGGACACGATCTCATCATCGAAGATCGAGCGGGGACGGCGCTCGCGGCGGCGCCCGCGGAGATCGCGTGCGCGCGCGCCTCGCTCCGGATCGACGGCGGCGCGCCGCGTCGCGATCGCTTCCGGCTGCGCGCGGGGCCGGGAGCGCTTGCGGGGCCGGAGGCGCGGGGGGCGCCGGCCGTGATCCAGATCGGCGCCGTGCGCTACGAAGGGGCCCTCGAGTTCCTCCCCGCGCCGGATGGATCGGGGGCATGGCTCCTCGTCAATCGGCTGCCGCTCGAGCGCTATCTGCTCGGCGTCTTGCCGCGCGAGATGAACGCGAGCTTTCCCGCCGCCGCCCTCAGAGCGCAGGCGGTCGCGGCGCGGAGCTATGCGCTCTTCCATCTGCTGCGGGAGGGGCCCGGCGCTTTCTACCATCTGCGCGCCGACACCAGTTCGCAGGTGTACGGCGGCTTCTCCGCCGAGCCGGCGATCCGCGCCGCCGTCGCCGAGACCCGCGGCGAAGTTCTGCTGCACGCGGGGCAAGCCTTCGAGACGTTCTTCCACTCGACCTGCGGCGGCTGCACCGCGGACGGCGCGGCGGTGTTCGGCGTTCCCGCGAATCCCGCCCTGACCCCCGCGCGCTGCGGCGACTGCGCGCACGCGAGCCACTATCGATGGTCGTGCACGCTCGCGGAGTCCGACGTGCGGCGCGCGCTCGCGCCGCTCGCCGCGCGCCACCGCGCCGCGCTCGGCGAGATCCTCGCCATCGAAGGCGTGGAACGAGGACCCGGCGGCCACGCTTCCTACTTGCGCGTGGTGCACCGCGATGGCTCGTTCGAGGTGGATGGCGCGGTGTTCCGCGGCAATCTCGCCGAGCACGACGTGAGAGGCGTGCGCTCGACCGCCTTCGAGTGCTGGCGCGCCGGTGCCGATCTGCACTTCGAAGGGCGCGGCTACGGGCACGGAGTGGGTCTCTGTCAGAACGGCGCGCGCGGAATGGCGGAGGCGGGCGCCGCGGCGGAGGAGATCCTCGGCCGCTATTATCCGCGGAGCCAGATCGCGGCGCTCTGGTGAGCGCGCGTCACAGCCAATGATCGATGGTTTCTCCTTCGAAGTGATCGGCGGCGATCCGCACGGGCCGCGGCTCGGCAAGCTGACCACGCCGCACGGGATCGTCGAGACCCCCGCATTCATGCCGGTCGCAACGCGCGGCAGCGTGAAGGGCGTCGATCCCCGCGCGGTGCGCGCAGGGGGCGCCGAGATCGTCCTCGCCAACGCTTTCCACTTGTGCTTGCGCCCCGGCGCGGAGGCCGTGCGGGCGCTGGGCGGGCTCCATCGCTTCATGGGCTGGAGCGGTCCGATCCTTACGGACAGCGGCGGCTTCCAAGTGATGTCCCTCGCGGATCTGCGCACCGTCACCGATGACGCAGTCGTGTTTCGCTCGCCGATCGATGGCGCGCGCGTGGAATTGACGCCGGAGAGCGTGCTCGAGATCCAGCGGCAGCTCGGCTCCGACATCGCGATGGTGCTCGACGACTGCATCCCCGCCGGCGCCGGACGAGACGCCGCGGCGGCGGCGCTCGCGCGTACCGTGCGCTGGGCGCGCCGTTCTGCGGAGTGCCGATCGCGCCTGCGCCGCGACTCGCCGATGGCCGTCTTCGGAATCAGCCAGGGCGGGCCGTTCGAGGACTTGCGCGCCGAATCGGCGGAGACGCTGTCCGCGCTCCCCTTCGACGGCTTCGCGGTGGGCGGGGTCAGCGTCGGCGAGGATCGCGAGCTGTTGCTCGCGACGATTCCGCTGGGCACGGCCGGGTTGCCCGCGGATCGGCCGCGCTATCTCATGGGCGTCGGCGGTCGCGCCGAATTCACGCGCGCGATCGAGTGCGGCGTCGATCTCTTCGACTGCGTGCTGCCCACGCGCAACGCGCGGAACGGTCAACTACTGCAATTCGCCGGGGATCCAGTGCGGATCAAGAACAGCCGCTATCGCGAGGACGCGGGTGCGTTGGAAGAGGGATGCGATTGCGACGCCTGCGCGCGCTTTTCGCGCGGTTTCCTCCATCATCTCTTTCAGCGCCGCGAGCTGCTCGGCTACACCCTGGCCAGCATCCACAACCTCCGGGTATTCCACCGGATCCTCGAAGAGGCGCGCGCCGCGATTCGCTCCGCGCGCTGGCCGGAGTTCGCGCGCCGAGCCGGAATTTAGGCAGGCGCGCACCGTCGAACGCGCGCATGACGGCGCGATTCGGCTCTGCGCTCCCTTGCGCGCGCGACGCCCGCATCTATAATCCGCCCTTTTTGGCAAATTGCGGGCAGCGACAAATTACGGACGGGACAAGAGTTAGCATCGATGACCCATTCGCTTACGACCTTCCTGTGCTTGATCCTGCAAACCGGTGCGCCTCCCGCCTCCGTGCCGGCCGCGCCGGCGGCGGACCCCGCGCAGCAGAACTTCGCCCAACAGTTGCTCCCGATGCTCACGATGGGGGGGCTGTGCTTCCTGGTGTTCTATCTCCTCATCATCCGCCCGCAGCGGCGCCAGCAGCAGCAGCACGCCGCGATGCTCGACGCGCTGAAGAAGAACGACACGGTGCGCACGACTGGGGGCATCCTCGGCAAGGTCGCGGCGATCGAGAAGGAACGCAACATCGTAGTGCTCAAGATCGACGAGCAGCAGAACGTGCGCATGCGCGTCTTGCGCTCGGCCATCGAGGGCGTCATCCAAGAGGAAAAACCCGCGAGCGAGAAAGAGGCGGCGCCGCACGCCGCCGCCGCGAGCGCGGTCCCGACGAAGTGAACGACGTGCCGCGGGCGCGAGAAAGCTGAGGACCTCCGCAATGGTGAAGAATATTGGGAGCGGCATCGCCCTCGTGGTCATCGTGGCCGCGCTTGCCGTTTGGGCGGTGAGCGACCCGAAGAACATTCCGCTCGGTATCGACCTCGCGGGAGGGACCGAGCTTCGTTACCTCGTCGAGAAGGACCCGGTCGCCAAGGATTCGCTGCGGCAGGTGGCGGATCAAGTCCGCGACATCCTCGCGCAGCGGCTCGACATGTACGGCCTGCGCGAGATCGGCGTCACGCGTGCCGGCGTCAACGGCATCATCGTGCAAGTGCCCGGCGCCGGCGAGGACGAGGTACGGCGGATCAAGGACGTCATCGAGAAATCCGGGCAACTCGTATTCCATATCGTCTGCGATGACCAGGACCAATCCGATGCGGCAAAGCAGCTCGCGCGCGCGGAGATGGAGCGCTATCGCGCGGAAGTGAGAGCCTGGAGCGAGAAGCCCGAACCGGAGCGCGGCCCGCAGCCGCTGCCTCCGAAGCGGATCGTAGTCGAAGAGTACAAGCGGAACGCGAAGACCTTCGAGGTGCTCCGGGATTCCAACGGCAAGCCCGTCGTCGACAAGGAAATGCTCGTCGAGAACACGGACGCGAAGAAGATCTCCGGGCGCGGCCTACGCAACGTGGCGGCGACTTTGGACGACAGGCAGCTTCCGGCGATCGCGTTCGAATTCAAAGGGAAGTCGGTCAACCAATTCGGAGCGCTCACGACCGAGAACAAGGGGAAGCGACTCGGCATCGTCCTCGATCACCAATTGATCTCGGCCCCCGTCATCAACAACGCGATCTGGGGGAGCGGCATCATCGAGGGAGTCGGCGAGAGCGAGGTCCGCGGGCTGATCACCGTGCTCAAGTCGGGGCAGCCGACGGGGAAGCCGCAGCTCGAGAACGAGCAAACCGTCGGTTCCGTAATTGGGCGCGAGAGCATCGTCCGCGGCGTGCAGGCGATGTGCTTCGGACTCGCCGCAGTCGTCTTGTTCCTGGCGATCTACTACATGACGCTCGGCGTCGTCGCGGATCTCGCTTTGCTCCTCAACGTGCTCCTGAGCGTCGCGGCGCTCGTAGTCTTCCGCAACACCCTCACGTTTCCGGGGCTCGCGGGCCTCTTGCTCAGCGTCGGCATGTCGATCGATGCGAACATATTGATCTTCGAGCGCATTCGGGAGGAGCGCGCGCGCGGGCGCTCGCTGAATCAGTCGGTGACGGGGGGATTCGACCGTGCATTCTCGACGATCTTCGACTCCAACCTGACGACGTTGATCACGTCCTTCATCTTGTTTCAGTTCGGCACCGGCCCGGTGAAGGGATTCGCGATCGTGCTCGGGATCGGGATCATCTGCTCCTTCTTCACCGCGGTCTACGTGAGCCGCCTCCTGATCTCGATTCTGCTCAAGTACAACCTCGTGCAGCAATTCAACATGCTCCAGTTCTTCAAGCTGACGAGCATCGACTTCATGAAGCCTCGCAAGCTTTGCGCCACCGTTTCCGTGATCCTGATCGTGCTCGGGCTCGGAGTCTTCTTCGCGCGCGGCACCTCCGCTCTCGGCATCGACTTTACGGGGGGAACACTCCTCGTCGTGAACTTGAACGGGGAGCACTCGGCCTCCGAAGTGCAAGACGCGCTTTCGACGATCGTCGTGAACGGGGAGCGCCCCTACAGCGACGTGCAAGTGCAGGCGATCAACGCCACCGCCGGCGAGAGAGCCTACACCTTCGCGGTCCGCACGCAGGTCACGCCGGATACCGTG
This sequence comes from Planctomycetota bacterium, assembly GCA_022616235.1. GTDB lineage: Bacteria > Planctomycetota > UBA8108 > UBA1146 > JAKEFC01 > JAKEFC01. The sequence continues at coordinate 2,378 of JAKEFC010000128.1, read as the reverse complement.
AGCCAAGCGCAGGCGGACACCGGCGATGGAAAGCTCGGCGCCCACGAGTTGAAGTTCGTGGAGCTGGTGCGGGACGCGCTCGGCAAGGGGCAGATCCTCGCGCCGGAGCCGTTCGGCCCGCTCATCGCGCGCGAGGGGCCGACGCCGGCGGAGAAATACTTCGAGGTCACCGTGAACCTGGTTCGGCGCGACGGGGGGCTCGGTCCCACCGCGTCCGACGTGCGAGCGCTGCTCGAGAGCGGAAGCGCGAAGATCGCACCGTTGACCGGCTACGAGGTCGCGGAGATCAACCAAGAGGCACCGAACCCTCGCTATGCGACGTTTCGGATCAACAAGCTCCTGAACACGGCGGCGAAAGAGGCGCAGAGTTTCGAAGCGGACGTAAAGGCCATCTTCGATGCGCAGAAGGCGAGCTTTCCGACCGCGGCGCCGTTCGGAGCGGTGGAGACGATCAGCGGCAAGGTTGCCGCGGACCTCCAGCAAGCGGTCTTCGTCGCGATGATGATGTCGTTCCTGGCGATCATCTTCTACGTCGCGCTGCGCTTTCAGTTGAAGTTCGGACTCGCCGCGGTCGTCCCACTCGTACACGACGTCTTGTTCTCGCTCGGTGCGGTCGCCGTGGCGGACATCTTCCTGGGCGAGCACCTCAATCTCAAAGTCAACCTGCCGGTGATGGCCGCGCTGCTCACGACCGTCGGTTTCTCCATCAACGACACGATCGTGATCTTCGACCGCATTCGGGAGAACATCGGCGAGAAGAAGCGGGACCTCGACTTCATCAAGATCGTCAACGATTCGGTGAACCAGACCTTGGGGCGCACGCTGCTCACCGCGGGGATGGTGTTCTTGACCACGCTGGCCCTCTTGATCTGGGGCGGAGACTCGCTCCATGGGTTCTCCTTCACGTTCCTGGTGGGCGTAATCGCTGGAACCTATTCCTCGATATATATTGCCAGCCCGCTCGTCATCTATTTCAATGACCGCGCCGAGAAGCGCCGCGCCAGAAGGCTTGCCGCGTCCGGGTAAACGCCCGGGGAAATCTTCGGGGGAAAGGGCGCACGCTTCCCTGCTGCTTCGATCTCCGGAGCGCACGCGTCGCCGGGAAATCCGGCGTTTTACCCGTTTTGTGAGGCCGCTTCGCAAGGGAGCGTCCTCGGTTAGGCGGTGGCCCAATGATGGAGCGGACGCCGAGCGGGTCCACGCCCGCCCGCACGCCGAGTCCACTCCCGTCGAGGGGTAAGTGGAGGGGTAAGATGGGCAACGGCACGAAGATCGGTCTGGTCGTTCTACTAATTCTCGGCGTCATCCTCGCCGCGAAATTCCTCGATAGCGATGGCACGAGGGGCCGCTCGAAGGAAGATCAAACCCGCGAATCCGCGCGCGAAGCGAAGCGCTACAGGCAGCCGGGAATGGGGTCCCCGAGCGCAGGGTCCCAAACTACAGGGCGCCTGGATTCCGCGCAGCGAGGCACGCTCGGCGACGGGGCGGCGTCTCTTGCGGGCGGTGCGAGCACCAATTCGCCGTACGTGGATGGCAGGGACACCACGTTTTCGCGGCCGCGCCTCCAAGATCCGGTGGGCGCCGATTCGAACCTCGCCGGCGCAGGACACCCAGGTGCCGCAGGCGCAGGCGGGGCGCTCGATTTGCCTAGTAGCGCTGCGCGCGAGGCCGGCGCTTCGCCGGCTGCCTCGAGCGGCGTTCCGATCGCGAGCAACTTCGACGCGAGGACGCCGCATGCGGCGCAAGGCAGTTCCGCCAGCACGGACTCGGCGGCTACGAGCGCCTTGGGCCCGCTGCCGTCCGGGACGGGAATGAAGCCGGCGGTCGATTCGACCGCGGCGCCGGGGAGCGCGTCGCTCGAGCCGCGAGGGGATGCGGCCAGTTATCCCAAGAAGCACAAGATCGAGCCTGGCGACAGCCTCTGGAAGATCGCGAAGCAGTACTACGGAAACGGCGCGCTCTTCGAGGAGATTCGGAAAGCGAACCCCACGCTCGGCGAGGGGAACGAACTACGCGTCGGAAATACCATCACGATTCCTGCGCCGCCGGAAGCGAGCGCGGCCGTGGCCGCCCCGGCGCTCCGGGAAGCATCGATGAGCGCGGGCAAGACGGCCGAAAAGCCAGCCGAAATGGCCGGCTATCGCCTGTACACGATCGCGGAGGGGGATTCCCTCTACGCCATCGCGGAGCGCTTGCTCTCCGATGGCGCGCGCTGGACCGAGATTCGCGCCGCGAATCCGGGCCTCGATCCGGATCGGTTGTCGATCGGGAAGCAGATCCACGTGCCGGCGCGCTAGAGCCCTGTTGTCGGGGCACCGTCGTGCTCCGCAATCAGCGCGGCGGTGGCGTGTTCCCCCTGGTGTCGAGGCACCAGCGTG
>JAKEFC010000009.1 GCA_022616235.1 Planctomycetota bacterium | reverse complement strand
GATGCGCAAGCCGCGTTCGGAAGCAATCGGTGCGCAAAACAGGTACCAGATCCCGGTTGGATCCTACGCGGGCGAATTCCGCCTTCACATCGGAACTTTCGGGCAACGAGGACGCTGCGAATCGAATGCGGCGCCCGTCCTGGAATCAGAATGTTCCGCGGACGACGAACGAAACGTTCCGTGCGGGAGAGCGGAAGCACGGCGGAGCGGCGATCCTGTCCGCAGGGAAAAGCGCGATTCAGAGGCGTCGAAATTCTGGCTCGATAGCGTCCTCGGGCGGGGGGTCGATAGCGGACATGACATGACCCTCGGGAACGAGCAGTCGCGGGCACGAGCGGTCCGGGAGCGGACTTCTCGGGAGCGACCCTCGATCGGCCCGCGAGCCCCGCGGCCATCGCGGTTGATCAACATTCTCAATTGTGATTCAATCACAACTATGAATGTTGACCAACGGAATCACCTCTTCCTCGTGGGCCCCATAGACCGCGACGATCTTTGGCCAAAGGTTACGGAGTATCAGGCGCAGCGCTTCCAGTTTCGCTGGGAGTTCGGGCTCGATCAGCTTCCTGCGAAGCCAGGGCTTATCACGATCCGCGGTGCACGTCAGGTCGGCAAGAGTACTTGGTTGGAGCTGCAACTGCTCTCGACCCTCGAAGACCATGGGCTCGGATCGGCATTCCTGTTGAGCGGAGACTATACTCTGACGATGGACGACTTCGAGCGAAAGCTATTGGAGTTGGAAGGATCCTTCCCGAGAACCGCCCGCATCAAGAGAATATTCGTCGATGAAGTCACCCAGATCCCGCACTGGGAGAGAGCGTTCAAGCGACTCTTCGACTCCGGCCACCTCCGCGACATTCTGGTGGTCACTACTGGATCGAACGCGGCGGACTTGCGGCATGGCTCCGAGAGACTTCCCGGTCGCAAGGGGTCTCTCTCGCGATCCGACTATCTGTTCCTCCCGATCACGTACAAGGAATACCGACATCAGGTAGGGAACGACATCGGCATGACGGAGCAAGATTTCTTTTGGGGCTATCTACTCTCTGGTGGCTCACCGCTTGGAATCCAGAGCGTCTATCAATCGGAGCGGTTGGACGACACTTTCGCCAGCTTGATGCAGGACTGGATCCTCGGGACGTTCGCGGCTTCCGGGCGCAGTAGAATGCTCCTATTCAATCTGTTACAGAAACTCTACCAATCTGCGCCTGCGGCAATCAGTTATACCAAGCTTGCCAAGGAAGCGGGACTTGCCAACAACTCGGCGGCACTGGATTACGTCGAAAAGCTGGCTGACTTGCTCTGCATCGCTCCGATGCTTGCCTGGGACGCGGACCGCAAGGTGTCCCTCTCGCGAAAGCCAAGCAAGTTTCCTTTCATCAATCTGGCGGCTGCTTGGATCTTCCATCCCCAAAGTCCGCGCTACATCCATGAACTGAAGGCGCTGGAGGGAGTCGAGAAGGCGGCACTGTACGAATGGGCGGTTGCCCAGGAATTGTGGCGACGATCGAGACTGCAGGAACAGTCCAGCCCTCCGGGCAAGCCCAAAGAACTCTTCTATTGGGCCTCGAAGGAGCACGAGATCGATTTCGTCGTCGCCGGCGAGCAGTTCTTCGAAGTCAAGTCCGGTCCGACGAATCCAGCCGAGTTTTCGTGGTTCCCCAAGATTTTCGGCAAACGAAAGCTCCAGATCATCTCCGAAGTGGATTTCGAAACCGATCCCCTGCGCTCGACCACGCTCGAGCGATTTCTGCTCGAGGCGCCGAGCAATCTCCAGTATTTCGACTGATTGCGCTCGCCGGCGATCCGACCGGCAACCTCGTCGGGACGACCAGCCGCCGGTTCATGGCACTCTTACCCATCGTCTTACTTTTTCGGCGAGGTTGCCCGGACATGGAGGCGACGCAGCACCTATCCGCTGCCCCGATCCGAAATCGCCCTATTCTCTGTGAGCACCACGATTTCGTAGGCTTTGAGCTTCCGGCGGAGCGTCGGGAGGGAAATGCCGAGGAGCGCGGCAGCGTCTTGCTTGCGCCCGAGCGTGTGGCGGAGCGCGGCGCGGATCGCTTCCGCCTCGGCGGCGGCGATGGAGCGAGGCGGCGGCGGATCGCTCGCCGCCGGGTCAGCCGCTTCGCCGCGCGGCAACGCGAGCGCGAGGTCCTCCGGAACGATCTCGCCCTGCGCGAGCACGACCGCGCGCTCGATCGCGTTTCGAAGCTCGCGCACGTTGCCCGGCCAGTCGTACCCTTCGAGAGCGGCCGCCGCCGCCGGGGACAGCTCGCGTGCGGCGCCGCCCGCGCGCCGCGCGGCTTCCTCCAGGAAACGGCGCGCGAGCGGAACGATGTCCGCACGCCGCTCGCGGAGCGGCGGCACCGTCACGGGGAAGCGATTCAGGCGAAAGAGCAAGTCCTCGCGGAAGCGTCCCGCGGCGACGTACTCCTCGATCGGCCGATGCGTCGCCGACACGATGAGAAGGCGGACGCGGACGGGCGCGTGCCCGCCGACGCGAAAGAACTCTCCGCTCTCGAGCACGCGAAGCAGCTTCGGCTGCAAGTCGATCGGCAAATCGCCGATCTCGTCGAGAAAGAGCGTCCCTCGATCCGCGATCTCGAAGAACCCCTCCTTGCGCCCCGTCGCGCCCGTGAACGCGCCGCGCTCGTGCCCGAATAGCTCGCTCTCGAGGAGCGGCGGCGGGATGGCGGCGCAGTTCACCGGGATCCATGGGCCATCCGCGAACGGTCCCGCGCGGTGCGCGTGGCGCGCGAGCAGCTCCTTGCCCGTGCCGGTCTCGCCGCGGATGAGGAGCGGGCCGCCGGCGGCGGCGAAGGTGGCGATGCGCGCGAGCACCTCGCGAAAGCGCGCGTCGTCGCCGGCGGGCACGTCGCCGGCGAGGCGCTCGCGATTCGCCAAGACGCGGCGCGAGTGCTGCAATCGCTCCGCACTCGCGAGCGCCATCCCCGCGACCTGCCCGATGGTCGCCGCGTAGGCGAGGTCCTGCTCCGTGAAGGGCGCGGCGCTCTCCGCGGGCGCCTCGAGATAGAGGACGCCGACGATCTCCTCGCGCGCCGCGAGAGGGACCGCCGCGATGGACCGTACGCCGCGCCCGGCGATGCTCTCTCGCGCGCGCGTGGCGGGATCCGCGGCGGCGTCGGCGGCGAGCAGCGCGTTTCCTTCGGCGAGCACGCGCTCCACGACTCCGCGCGAAAAGGGCGCCGCGGCGCCATCCGCGGCCTGCATTACGGCGGCGCTCCAGAGCGGCGTCCGCGTGCCGAACGCGCAGGGGACCACGACCGCGCGCGCGGCGGGAAACGCGGCGAGAACGCAGTCGATCACGGCACGGTGTACTCCCTCGCCGCTCTCGGAATGCTGGACCGCTTCGACGAGCGCGAGGAGTTGCTCCAGGCGGCGCCCGCGCTCCGAGTCGGCGGCGATGCGTTCTCCGAGGCGGACGGAATCGCGCGGCAGGGATGATGCGATCGTGTACGCGCCGTCCTCCGCGTCATCGCCTAGGGGGAGCACTGCCGTCGGGCGGTCGCGAAAGCCGCGCGTTTCGAAGCGCAGCTCGGTCGTGCCGATCCGCAGCCGGTCCCCCGCGCGTAGCGTCGCGCGGCGCACGGTCTCGCCGTTCACTTGGATTCCGTTCGCGGATCCGAGATCGGCGATCACGACGTCGCCGCCCGTCCGTTCGATCGTCGCGTGGCGGCGCGAGGCGGACTCATCCCAGAGCGTGATCTCGCACTCGGCCCCGCGCCCGATCGTCACGCGCTCCCCGTCGCGAAGCCGAAAGGTACGCTCCTGCCCCGCGTCCTTCCCCGCGAGAAACGTCACCCCGATCGCGATCGGCCCCGTCGCCAAGGCGCCTCCATTCCGCGCCGCGCATCAAAAGCCATACCCCATCCGGAGACAAGGGCGCGCGTCACGGCAGGGAAGAGCAGCGGAGATTGCGGCCGTGGCGCCGCCGCCGAGGACGACGAAGTAGACAGCGTTCTCCCAGAGCCGGAGTATGGGCATGTCTCCGGCCGTCCCCTCGCCGACCGTACCGAGGAATGCCTCGTCGGCCGCGGGTTTTCATTGGGGATCGCGAACGAATCTCCGCAAATCGACACGGGGGTCCCCGCGCCCCGAGCAAACAGGATGCGACCTCGGGGCGCTGATGCCGCGGGGCAGGCTTCATCCTCGGAGCTTGGCCGATCGCGCGTGCCGCCAGTGACCAATGCCCGCGGGCAACGGGACGGAATTGACAAATACTAAGTCATAATGTATTAGTACTTCGCCCGATTTTTCCAAATACTAACCTTGGCGTTGTTAGTAGTAGACTAGTAGTTGAGGGCCGTGTCGCAATGAGGATCCCCAACAGGCCGCCGCCGGTCCAGGCACTATTCGAGTCGGTTGTTCGATCGAAGGATGGCGGTCATAAGCTCGCTTCTGTGCTGTCCAAGAACATCGGCCCGGCACCGGGCGGAAAATACCGCCATTGGGACAGCCTGCGCCACATCAGCCCGCCGGAGGGGCTCAGCACGGAAGAGTGGTGGCTGGCCATCAAATTCGCGCGCTCCCAGATCTACAAGAAGCTGTTCCTCTTGGATTCTAATGGAGAAGAGTTCCGGTACTGCATTCCCGACGCGTTGCTGGCCTCGCTTCATCAAATCGATAAGAACGCAAGTGGAGCGATCGGCCACGCAAGTGCGATGATCACTCAACCGGAGACCCGTGACACCTACCTCATCAAGTCACTAATGGACGAGGCGATCACGTCGAGCCAGTTAGAAGGGGCGGCGACAACGCGCGAAGTCGCCAAGGACATGATGCAGCGGGGCCGCAAGCCGCGAAATCGCGGCGAGCAAATGATCCTCAACAATTTCAATGCGATGCAATCTGTCCGAAGAATCACTGCGGAGCCCCTGTCGCCGAGCATCATCCTAGACCTTCAGCGAATCCTCACGGAGAACACGCTCCCCGATGCCAAAGCCGCGGGCCGCTATCGGCGACCGGACGAGCCAATCACGGTTCAAGATGATTTGGGCACTGTGCTGCACGTGCCTCCCGCTGCGCCGGAGCTACCGGAGCGCATGTCGAGATTGTGTAAATTCGCAAATGCGACGAACGAAGGTAGTTTTGTTCACCCCGTAATCCGCGCCATTCTCCTGCACTTCTGGCTTGCATACGATCATCCCTTTGTAGATGGAAATGGACGAACCGCCCGTGCGCTCTTCTACTGGTCCATGGCGTCGCAAGGCTATTGGCTATGCGAGTATCTCTCGATTTCAGGAATCCTAAGAAAGGCTCCGAGCAAGTATAGCCGGGCGTTCCTTTACAGCGAAACGGATGACAACGACGCAACGTATTTCATCCTGTACCAAACGAGCGTTATCATTCGTGCGATCAAGGCATTGCACGATTACCTCGCTACGAAGCAGGAAGAAATTCGCAAGACAGAGTTCATCCTGCGCCAGTCGGCGTTGCTTCAAGCGACGCTAAACTACCGGCAAATTGCGTTGGTCAATCACGCGTTGAAGAATCCGATGTTCGTATACACGATCGCGTCCCATCGGAACTCCCACAAGATCACGTACCAGACTGCTCGCACCGACCTCTTGGCGCTGGCGGAGTTTGAACTCCTCGAAAAGCGAAAGAGCGGGAAAAAGTTCGTATTCATCTCTCCGACAGACTTGCGTAAGAGGATTCAACAGGTCGTCCCACGAGGCCGCAAGAAGCGCCGGTGATTCGCGGGCGCGGCGCTGTTTGCGCCGCGATGGTAGGCAGCGCGGCAATTCCAAGGCTAACCCAGCAGCTACACGCCGAGCAGCTCGCGGGCCTCGCGGTAGCCGGGGGCCGGTTGGCCATACTCGCTCGCGGTGACGCGCGCGAGGCCGATGAGATGCGACCATCGGAAGGCCGGGCGCGTCGCGGCGAACTCTTCGGAGCAGGTCCGGTAGTACTTCTCGGCGTGGAGCGCGCCATCTTCGGAGACCGCATAGCCGAGCAGAAGATCGAAGATCGGCTCGGCGGGGGCGCCGAGCGCGCCGCAGCGCTCTACGATGGCGCACGCCCGCGCTTGTGCATTGGCGCGGATGGCGACGTCGAGCTCCGAGAGGAGCGCGCGACCGTCCGTGATCGCAGCGAGAGGCGCCGCTTCGGCGTCCCAAGAAAACGGAGTCGAGCGCGCCCGGCGGCTCTGACCCGCGGTGTGATACGCCCCGACGATGAGGCTGGCGACGCGGCTCCGGTCCGCGGTGACGCTCGCGATGTTGCGCCACGCGTTCGCCGCGTCCGAGGCGTGCACGCCCACCGATGCGCCGTGCATGCTGCCGGCGGGTTTGCCCGCGCCTTCCGCCCTCGCGCGGCCGGGGTCGCGCAAGACGAGCCGGTTCGCGGCGAGCGAGATCGCTTCGCCGATCGCGGCAGCCGGCATGCCGGCGGCGATCGCAGCCGCCGCGGCGTCCGCCGCGGCGGGGCGCTCCGATTCGTAGATCGTTCGCGCCAGCTCCGCGATCTCGGCGTCCGCGATGGAGCGATCGCCGCTAGGCTGTAGATCGAGAAGGCGGTGCTCCTCCAAGAGCCGCGGCAAGAGCACGCGAATGCCGGATTCCGAGCCGCCATCGAGGGGGTTCGCTTCCGCTTCGAGGCAAAACCTGAGCGACTGCCGGAGCAGCGTGTGCGCGTGCTCGGCGCCGGTGAGGCGCAGCACATCCCACGCGCGCCAAGCGAGCATGACGCGATGCACATTGATGTCGTCATGAACGGTGGCCTGCACGAGATCGAAGATCCGCTCGGGCGGATCCGAGGCGTGGCGGGCGAACTCGCGCTCCGCGCGCTCGAGGTCGCGAGCGCGGACGAGCGCGCGCAGGCGCTCGCTCGCAGCGAACGCGCCTCCCGCGGCCGCCTGCGCCGGAACATCCCCTGCGGCTACGGGACGCAGCGTATCGCATGCGCGTACGCACGCGTTGCCGAGAAAGGTCGCGTTCCGATAGAGCACCTTGAGGACCGGCAGCGCGCGCCTGTCCGTGGGAAGCTGCTCGGACATCTCGTACGCCGGCGTGAGCGCCATGAAGGCGTGATAGCCATCGTAGTTCTCGCCGCCGAACGCGCGCGCGTTCGCGAGCGCGGCGGCGGCGATCAGCGTGCGCAGCTCGGTACCGGATCTCATGCGCTCGATCACGAGCGGCTGCAAGCGCTCGGCGGGTGTTTCCTGTAGGAGCAGAACGAGGGGCTCGAGCGCGCCGAACGTGATGCGCTCCACCGCGCCCCCGCTCGGCGTCGCCGCGGCAAGCCTCAGCTCCTCGAGCACCGCGGGACCCAAGCTCGCGAGCAGCATGCCGCGCCCGACGTCTCCGAGAAATGCACGTCTCGTCTTCAACTGGCTCATTCTCTACCTCCACTGTGCGGGAGCGACGCTGGGCAAAGTCCGCTCCGGTTCGCCGCGCGCGCGTGCGCAGCGGGTGCGGCCCCATCATCCTGGAACGCGGGAGCGTTACACGCCCGCAGGCGACAACTAGTATTATCGCGGCTCTTTCTTGGAGGTTACGATAGCCGGCCCGGCAGAGCGAAGCGGGAAACCGGGAAACTCCGCGATTTCCGCTTTGGCCGCAGGCGCGCGCGCAGGGCGACACTCTGCGGGAAACCTCTCCATGCAATGCCCCGATCCAGGGAAGCTCGAAGCGTTCTCCCTCGGCTCGATGCCAGCCGCCGAGTTCGAGGAGATCGCCGCCCACGTCGTCGATTGCGCGCGCTGCGACGAAGCGCTCGCGACCGGGCGTGCGTCCGATGACGTGCTCGCCCGCTTGCGCGATCTTGCCGCCCCCGACCTCCTAAGCGCGGCGGCGGATCGCGCGGCGCTCGCGATTCCCGCGCGCCTCCACGAGCGGCTCCTCGCGGCGCGCGGCGCCGAGCCGCCCATCGACCCCGGCCGTGCGCTCGCGAACGCGCTGCGCGCAGGGTCCTGCCGCCTGGGGAAGTTCGTGCTGGAAGCGGAGTTGGGCGTGGGATCCTTCGGCTGCGTGTTTCGCGCGCGCGACACGGAGCTCGATCGAATCGTCGCGCTCAAGGTGGAGCGCGGCGGCGGCTTGGCGAGCCACGACGATGTGAATCGCTTCCTCCGCGAGGCGCGTAGCGCCGCGCGCCTCAAGCACCCAGGCATCGTCGCCCTCCACGAGAGCGGGCAAACCGCGGATGGCGTGTGCTACCTCGTCTTCGAATACGTCGAAGGAAAAACGCTGGAATCCGTGCTCGAGTCCGCGCGCATGGCGCCGGCGCGCGCCGTGGATTGCGCGATCCAGCTCGCGGATGCGCTCGCCTATGCGCATTCCCAGGGGGTGATTCACCGCGACATCAAGCCGGCAAACATCATGATCGATGGCGACGGCGATCCGCACATCATGGACTTCGGCCTCGCCAAGCGCGAGAGCGGCGACAAGCCGCAAACGGCGGATGGCATGCTCCTCGGCACGCCCGCCTACATGTCCCCCGAGCAGGCGCGCGGCGACGTGAACGTCGATGCGCGCAGCGACCTCTACAGTCTCGGCGTCATCTTGTACGAAGCGCTGACCGGCGAAAGGCCGTTCCAGGGCACGCGGCGCATGCTGCTCCTCCAAGTGCTGGAAGCCGAGCCGCGCGCGCCGCGCCGGCTGAACGGCGAGATTCCGCGCGACCTCGAGACAATCTGCATGAAGGCCATGGCGAAGGAGCCGGAGACGAGATACGCGAACCCCCGAGAACTCGGCGATGACCTGCGCCGCTTCCGGGCGGGACTGCCGATCGCGGCGCGGCCGCTCGGCCTCCTGGGGCGCGCGTGGGCCTGGAGCCGCCGGAATCCGATCGCGGTGAGCTTGCTCATCGCGATCAGTTGCGGCGCGTTCGGCGGGCTTTGGTACTTGTCGAGCCTCTCCCGGTACTTCGTCGAACAGACCGCACTAAGGAGCGCCGACCTGCAAGCGGCGATGCTCGAGGAGCTGAACACGCTCTATAGCGAGATCGTCGAGCGGCTCGACGCGGTGCACGTGGCGCGCGACGGCAACTACTCCTCTCCGAACCAAGTGATGATCCCGGCGGGCTTCACGATCGAAGCGGGCAGGCGCATCAGCGCCGGCGAATCGGGGATGCAGGTGCGCCTCTACAGCGACTATCCGTTTCCGTGGCGGAAGGATGGCGGTCCGCGCGACGAGTTCGAAGCGCGCGCGCTCGCCGAGCTGCGCGCGGCGCCGGCGACTTCGGTGTACGAATTCACGGAGCTCGACGGCAACGCGGTCGTGCGCTTCGCGACCGCGCGCCGCATGAAGGAGAGCTGCATCGGCTGCCACAACGGCCACGCCGAGAGCCCGAAACGCGATTGGTCGGTGGGAGACGTGCGCGGCGTGCTCGAGATCGTCCGCCCGTTGGACCAGGACATCGCGCGCGTGCGCGCGGGGCTCGCGGGCGCGTTCGTGCTGACGGGCGGCATTACGCTCGTCTTGCTCGCGCTCTCGATCCTGCTCATGCGGGCGCGGCGCGGACGCTTCTTGCCGCAGGCGAAGAGAGGGGAAGGGGTGCGAGAGTGAGCGGCCGCCGCGCGGACTCGGGCCTCCCCGCGGGCGCCTCGCCCGAGCGCAGGAGCGCAGGCGCGACGTCGCGGAGCCTCTTGTCGCGCATCCGCGCGAGGGACGATCTCGCGTGGGGGCGGCTCGTGAATCTCTATGCGCCCCTCGTTTGCTATTGGTGCCGCGCGGCGCGGCTCTCGGAGCACGATGTCGCCGACGTCGCGCAGGAAGTGTTTCAGGCCATCGCGACCCACATCGAGACCTTCCAGGCGAGCGGCGCGCATGGATCGTTTCGCGGCTGGCTCCGCGTCATCACCCGGAACAAGCTGAACGACTACTACCGCCGGCGCGAGCGAGAGCCGCAGGCCTTCGGGGGGAGCGAAGCGCAGGCGCGCTTGGCCGCCCTCCCGCTCGCGGAACCCTCGAGCGGCGACCGCACCGAGGAGATCGCGCAGTCCCTCCTCTTGCGCGAAGCGCTCGAGGCGATTCGCGGAGAGTTCGCGGAGCGCACGTGGCGGGCCTTCTGGCGCGTCGTCGTCGACGACCGGCCCGCGAAAGAGGTCGCCGGCGAACTCGGCATGCGCCCCGGCACCGTCCGCGTCTCGAAGTCCCGCGTGCTCCAGCGCCTGCGCGCCGAGCTCGGCGACGTGCAGGACTAGCATCGGCGGCGCTGCTCGTAGTATGACGCTTTGGGAGGTGCAGGAATCCGCGACTTCGGCGACGCACAATTGAGCACCAAGATCTACGTGGACGCAGATGCATGCCCCGTCAAAAGCGAGGTGTACCGGGTCGCCCAGCGCTACCGGCTGGCGGTCATGCTGGTCGCGAATTCCTGGATGCGGGCGCCCTCGCACGATCGGCTCGAGCTGGTGGTGGTCGAGAACCAATTCGACGGGGCCGATGACTGGATCGCGGCACATGCCGGCGAAGACGACATCGTGATCACCGCGGACATTCAGCTCGCGGCGCGTTGTCTCGAAAAAGGTGCCCGCCCGGTCGATCCGCGCGGGCGCGCTTTTGAGGAAGAGACCATCGCCCAGCAACTCGCCATGCGCGAATTGTTCTCGCACCTTCGCGATCTGAATCCCTGGAGCGGCAAGGGCCCGCCTCCATTCGGTCCGCGCGATCGCTCTCGATTCCTCCAAAGCCTCGACCAAACCGTGCAAGACATCTTGCGCGGCCGGTAGATCATTTGCTCCTTCGGACATGCCCGCGAGCTTCCTCGACGACTGGAACCACAAGCATTTCGGAGTATCGTACAAATGACGCAGCGCGGTCTGTCCGGCGCAAGTCGCGCGCCGGCGGCGAGCCGCTAGAAAAGGGAGATCGCGGTGAAAGTTGCAATCACGGGAGGCACGGGCTTCGTGGGCGGCCATTTGGCGCGCGCTCTGGCGGCCCGCGGCGACGAGGTCCTTCTGATTGTTCGCGGAAATCATCAGCGCGACGAAGGCATCCGAGTCGGTGGCGCTACTCGATTCTCGAGCATCGATGTCGGGGACGCGGCGGGGCTGCGGTCAGCGTTGGCCGGTTATGAGGCGATCGCCCATTGCGCGGGGATCAATCGGGAGATCGGCGATCAGACGTATCGCAAGGTCCACGTCGATGGTACGCAGAACATCATCGATGCCGCCAAGGACGCCGGCGCGAGAAGATTCCTGTATGTGAGCTTCCTCCGTGCGCGACCGAGCTGCGGCTCGCGCTATCACGAGTCGAAGTGGGCCGCCGAGGAACTCGTCCGAGGCTCCGGACTGGACTATACGATCCTCAAGCCGGGCGTGATGTACGGCAGAGGAGATCACATGCTCGAGCACTTGAGCCGTGCTTTCCACACGTTCCCCATCTTTGCCCTCGTTGGCCTGAAGGAGAAGCCGGTTCGGCCCGTGGCGATCGAAGATGCGATTCGGATCCTCGTGGCGGCGCTTACCAGCGACAGACTCTCCCGCTCGACGGTTGCCGTGACAGGCCCCGAATTGCTGCAGCTCGGAGCTGCCGTGCGGCGGGTCGCAGACGCCGTTGGGCGCAAACCGCTGATGTTCCGCATGCCGATCTGGTTTCATCGCGGCTTCGCATGGTGCTGCGAGCGCGCCATGAAGATCCCCTTGGTGTCGTCGGCACAGGTTCGCATCCTGAGCGAGGGCGTCGCGGAGCCGGCGCCTGGCTGCGATTCACTGCCGGACGACCTGGCACCGCGGACGCATTTCACTCGCGAGCAGATCGTTAAGGGCCTGCCCGAGCCCGGCTCTATCGCATGGAAGGATCTTCGTTGCTCGTGTTCCTAGACGGAATCTCGATCGCAGCGGCCGCGGCAGGGCTGGTCGCGTCGGGATTGGCGCTCTATGGCCGTCGTTTCGTTCTGCCATCGGTACTTACCGGTCCAAGAGTCTGCAAGCTCGAAGAGGGGGGATGTCAGATCCTCTTTCGAACCAAGGAAGCCTCGCTGCTTGGCGTGTCCAATGCGCTCTTGGGACTCCTGTACTTCGCGACGATTATCGCGGGCATCGCGCTCGATCTCCCGGGTTGGCTGCTGCTCGCGGGTTCCAGTGCGGCTGTCGCGATGACCATCCGACTTGCCTACATCCTCATTGCCCGGCATCTCGAATGCAGAATCTGCTGGCTCGGCCACGCGGCGAATGTCGCCGTCTGGACCCTTCTCGTCGCGAAGGTGTGCCAGCCTGAGATTTAGGCATAGGCCAAGTGCGGCGCTTTGTCATGCGCTCTGAGATTGGACCGTATGCTGGGCCTTCGATGCCGCGTGGGTGCAGGAATTCGAGCTGCGCGTCGCCAGGCTCCCGAGGATGCGCGAGCGGCCGCAGGCCGGAGCAGCCCCCCGCGCGCTTCCGACCGCACGGACCTGCACGGCAAGTTTTCTGACGAGCAAGCTCGATTGGAAGTGCCCGGCTCCAGAGTGGTATTCTGCGTTCGGGCTGCCGCACCGATCGGAGCAAACGAACTCGCCGCGCCGCCGGCGCTGCGAGATCACGGAAGGAGCCGCCGCATGAGACCAGGCGTCGTGGTCCTCCTCGTTCTGGGCGCCGCCGTTCTTGGCGGCGTGTGCGGCAATTGGCTCGGGGTGAGGCGAGGCGGTGGACTATCGCAGGCGCCGAGCGATCTCATCTCGAGACGCGAGCACGAGCTCGAAATCGCGAAGCTCCGTGCCGAATTGGACGCGGGCCGGGCTTCGACGAGCGTTGCTCCGCCGGTCCTCGTCCGCGAGCCGGCGCCGCCGGCCACGCCGCGAGCGCCTGCGGCGCTCGCGGCCGGCAATGTCGATCCTAGTACGCGTGAGGCGGGGAGACTTGCTCATCCCGATTCCATGGAAGCAATGCGCGAACTCTACGCGAACCTCCTCGCCGGAGAGGTCGAAGAGGAAGCGAGTATCCGGGAACTCGCACATGCGCTAGCTCGGATCGATAGCCCCGAAGCGGTCGAGATGCTGAAACAGATCATCGAAAGTCGCGACCTCGATCTGTCCGAAGTAGGGCATCACTTGGTCGAGGGCTTGCGGGACCACGTCGATGACCGCGTCTACGTCGCGGCCCGGCGCAACCTCGAAGAAAACCTTGTGAATGGCGAAGACTCGTGGGTCGGAACGCACGGATACTGGAGCTTGTCGCCCACCACCGATCGAAGGAGTCCTCCCAATTCGTACTCGATGTCCTCGCGAACCGGTCGAATGGTCAGATGTGGCACAAAGCCATGTAGCTGACCCATCTCCTCGAGGGGCACATCGCTCCCGGCGAGATCCTGAATACGATCCGCGATCCCCACGATCCATCGGGCCAGAACGCGTCAAGGGCGTACGACGGCTTGGCAGCTTGGCGCGATCCCGAGGCGGACAAGGAGCTGGTGCGAATTGCGTTCGAATCCGGAGCGAGTTACGCGTACGGCGCCGTCGCCAAACATGCCCGGCAGGATGAGCTGGATGCGCTTCTTGCGCCGTATTCCTCGCACGAACCCAACAAGGAGAACGCCGTCGTATGCGCGCTCTACTGCTTGCGCGAGAACAAGGCCTGCACGCCGGAGGATCGCGCCCGCATCGGCCCCCCGATACTAGTGGAAGTGCTCGCGAGCGAGGGGCACGCGATGTGGAGGACCGCAGCCTATGCGGTGGAATACGACTCCGCCTACCACACACCGGAGATGGCGGCATTCCTGGAGTCCGAACTGGGTCGGTCACGCGACAAGGATCGAGAGAACGCGCTTCGCGACGCGCTCAAGGACGTGAAGAAGACCCTCCGCAAGTCGGAAATGAATCGCTAATTTGGCCCAAGTTCCATAGGCAATGAACATCATCCTCGTGCCGCTCGCGCTCCTCTTCGCGCTCGGAGGGAGCGAAGCGCAGGCGCGCTTGGCGCATTTCAAGGAAAGGCTAGGGACCACTTGAATCGAAAACTCGGCGGCAAGCGGGCGCTCGTTACCGGCGGCAGCCGGGGAATCGGCGCGGCGATCGTCAAACGTCTCGCCCGCGAGGGCGCCGACGTTGCTCTGACCTACGTCAGCAAACCTGATGCGGCCAGCGAAACCGCGAAGTCCGCGCGCTCTCTCGGCGTACGCGCGCTCGCCATCCAAGCCGACAGCGCCGATCCGGCGGCCGTTGCGGCTGCCGTGGAGGGAGCAGCCGCCGAGCTGGGCGGCATCGACATCCTCGTCAACAATGCGGGCATCGCCGCGATCGCTCCTGTCGATGACTTCCGACTCGCGGATTTCGATCGGACCGT
>JAKEFC010000127.1 GCA_022616235.1 Planctomycetota bacterium | reverse complement strand
GCCGCCGAGCACGATGCCGCCGAGCACGATGCCGCCGATGAGGAGTGTGATTCCGCGCGCTCGCACCGCCATGAAGTCCCTCGCTTCTCCGGACCGCTCGCTCGATCGCTCCGTAGATGTACCGGCTGCCACCACGGTGGCAAGCTCCTGCACTCCCGCGAGGCAGCTCGCGCGCGGCGCCGCGGCGCGAAACGCTCCCCTCGCCGCCCCAAATGGGTAGATACGGCGCGCAGGCGCCTCCTATAATCCCGCCCCTTTCCGCATCCTGCTTCAATCCAGAAGAGTCTTTGAGGTGCAACTTCCCATTGGGCCTGGGCGAAAGGCGCCTCCGTGAAGATCCACGAGTACCAAGCGAAGGCGCTGCTCGCGCGCTACGGCGTTCCGGTGCCGCGCTCGCTGCTTGTCGCGGCAGCCGAGGGCGCCGCCGAGAGCGCGCGCAGCCTCGGCGCGGGGCCTTGGGTCGTGAAGGCGCAGATCCATGCGGGGGGGCGCGGCAAGGGGGGCGGGGTCAAGGTCGCAAGGAGCGCCGGCGAGTTGGCGGCCGCGTGCCGTGGCATCCTCGGAATGAATCTCGTGACCCATCAGACGGGACCAGCGGGGCAGAGAGTCCGCAAGGTCCTCATCGAGGAGGGCCTCCGCATCGAGCGCGAACTCTACCTCGGCTTGGTGCTCGACCGGCGCCGCGAGAAGCCGGTGGTCATGGCGAGCGCGCGCGGCGGTATGGAGATCGAAGAAGTCGCGGCGCGCGAGCCGGAAGCGATACTCTTCGAGGAAGTCGATCCGGCACTCGGCCTGCACCCGTTTCAGGGGCGGCGCCTCGCCGCGCGCCTCGGCCTCGGCAATGCCGCGATCGCCCCGTTCGCGAAGCTCGCATGCGACGCCGCTCGCGCTTTCCTCGCGGAAGACTGCAGCATCCTCGAGATCAACCCGCTCGTGCTCGACGCGGGCGGCGCGCTCGTCGCCCTGGACGCCAAGATCAACTTCGACGACAACGCCCTCTACCGCCACCCGGGCAATGCGGGCCTTCGCGATCTGGATGAAGAAAACCGGCTCGAGACGCGCGCCGCCGCGAACGAGATCTCCTACATCAAGATGGATGGCAACATCGGCTGCATGGTGAACGGCGCCGGCCTCGCCATGGCGACGATGGACATCATCAAGCTCCACGGCGGCGAGCCCGCGAACTTCCTCGACGTCGGCGGGAGCGCGACCGCCGCGCGCGTCGCGGAGGCGTTTCGCATCATTCTCGAGGATCCCGCGGTACACGCGATCCTCGTGAACATCTTCGGCGGAATCGTGCGCTGCGACCTCATCGCGAACGGCGTGGTGGAGGCGGCCCGCGAGATCGATCTCGCCGTGCCGCTCGTCGTGCGCCTCGCCGGCAACAAAGTCGACGAAGGCAAGCAGATCCTGGCGGCCTCGGGGCTCGATATCATCGCCGCGGCGACGCTGGAGGACGCCGCGAAGCGCGCGGTGGCGGCGGCGGCAAAAAAGGGGGCGCGCCGCGGATGAGCATCCTCATCGACAACAACACCCGAGTGCTCGTCCAGGGATTCACCGGCAAGACGGGGACTTTCCACAGCGAACAGGCGATCGAGTACGGCACGCAAGTCGTCGGGGGCGTGACGCCGGGACGCGGCGGCGCCGAACACCTCGGGCGCCCGGTCTTCAATACTGCGAGCGAGGCGGTCGCGGCGACCGGTGCCAACGCCTCCGTAATCTACGTGCCGCCCCCCTTCGCGGCGGATTCCATCGTCGAAGCGGTCGAAGCGGGGATTCCTCTCGTCGTCTGCATCACCGAAGGCATGCCGGTTCTCGACATGGTGCGCGCGAAGGCGGCGGTGCGTGCCTACGGCGCGCGCCTGATCGGGCCGAATTGTCCGGGAGTGATCACGCCGGGCGCGTGCAAGATCGGCATCATGCCCGGCTTCATCCATCGCCCCGGCCGCATCGGCGTCGTGTCCCGGAGCGGTACGCTCACTTACGAAGCGGTGGCGCAGTTGACGGCGCGCGGCCTGGGACAATCCACCTGCGTCGGTATCGGCGGCGACCCGGTCGTGGGGAGCAGCTTCCGAGACATCCTCGAATTGTTCCGCGCGGACGAAGACACCGATGCGGTCGTGCTCGTCGGCGAGATCGGGGGGACCGCGGAAGAGGAAGCGGCGGAGTTCATCGCCGCCGAGCTGAAGAAGCCGGTCGCGGCCTTCATCGCGGGGATCACGGCGCCGCCGGGGCGCCGCATGGGGCATGCGGGCGCGATCGTGAGCGGCGGCAAAGGCACGGCGAAGGACAAGATCCACGCGTTGGAGCACGCGGGAGCGGCGGTGGCGGACTCGCCCGCTCGCATCGGCGAGACCCTCGCCATGCTCCTCCAAAAGAAAAAGCGGTAGTCGGAGCGCATTCGAAGGGATCGAGGAGGGAGCGCGGCATGGCGAGGCGGAAGATCGGCGTCATCGGCGGGGGATTCGTCGGTTCGACGACCGCGCAGCGGCTCGCGGAGCGGGAACTGGGCGACGTCGTGCTGATCGACATCATCGAAGGGATGCCGCAAGGAAAAGCCCTCGACCTCGCGCAGTCCGGGCCGGTCGAGGGGTACGACTGCACTCTCGCCGGCGCCAACGACTACTCCGCGCTCGCGGGCGCGGACATCGTCGTGATCACCGCCGGCATCCCGCGCAAGCCCGGGATGGATCGCGCCGATCTCCTGCGCACGAACGGCGAGATCATGCGCAGCGTCATCGACGGCACGAAGCGCCACGCGCCGGAGGCGATCCTCGTCGTAATCTCGAATCCCCTCGACATCATGTGCTGGGCCGCGCATCGCCTGTCGGGGCTGCCGCGCGAGCGCGTCGTCGGCATGGCCGGCGTCTTGGACACGGCGCGCTTCCGCACCTTCATAGCGCAGGAGCTGAACGTCTCCGTGAAGGACGTGCAGGCGATGGTGCTCGGCGGCCACGGCGACAGCATGGTGCCGCTCCCCGAATACGCTTCCGTGAGCGGGATCCCGCTCCAGCAACTGATTCCGAAGGAGCGCCTGCAAGCGCTCATCGACCGCACCCGGCACGGCGGCGCGGAGATCGTAAACCTACTGAAGCAAGGGAGCGCTTTCTACGCGCCGAGCGCCTCGGCCGTCGCCATGGTGGAATCGATCCTCAAGGACCAGCGCCGCCTGCTTCCTTGTTGCTGTCTTCTCGATGGCGAGTATGGGATACGCGGCACTTGGGTCGGCGTGCCGTGCGTGCTCGGAGCGAATGGCGTGGAGAAGTTGATCGTCCTGGACCTCGCCAAGGACGAGCTTGCCGCGCTCAGGGCATCCGCGGATGGGGTTGCGAAGGGGCAAAAGCAGCTCGCGGAGCTGATGAAGCTCTAGCGCCGATTTCAAGACATCGCCGCTGGCCGGATGTCGCTGGCCGGATGTCGCTGGCCGGATGTCGAACCAGGCGTCGCGCCGCTACCGTGCTACCTTCGTGTGCGTTTGCGGAATTCGGAGAGTTCGGCGGGATCGATCCCGGGTAGCCTTTCTGCCGCTCCGAGGAGGAATGCGGTGTAGCGCACGCGGTCCCTCGGCGCATCGAGGGTCGACTCGAGGAGCGTTCGCCGCTCCTCCTCCAGATTGCGAAACGCTTGTAGGATGCGCAGTTCGCGATGCGACACTGCGGCGGTTTGATCTCGAGGCTCCGTGTCCTTGCGCACGAGATTCGCGAGCAGCTCGCGCGCAGGTGGGGGGTAAGGAGCATTCACATCGAGGAGATAGTCGGCCGTGACGCCGAGGTGGCGAGCGATGCTGAGCGCTACTTTGGCGCGCGGCTCGTGATCGCCCGATTCGATCCGCGAAAGGGCACCCGCCGTCACCGTGGTTACCGCCGCCAGGTCCTTTTGGGGTACTCCGCGATCCTTGCGCAGATTGAGGATCTTCCTGCCCGTTTCCATTTCAGCCTCCGACTCCTTGCTTGCGGAATT
>JAKEFC010000126.1 GCA_022616235.1 Planctomycetota bacterium | reverse complement strand
TTGTAGTCTTCGAAGTGGTGCTGCTCGGTACGCCAATTCGCTTGCTGCGGCAGGTGGCAGCCGAAGCAGGCGGTGACCCAGGAGGAGTGGCAGCTATAGCACTCCATGCGGTCGTCGCCGTGCGCGAGCTTCGCGGGATCGACCGCGCCGTGCGGATCGAAGCCGCCTCCCTTCGCGACGCGCTTCGCGTACGCGGCTTCCGCGTTGTAGTCCGGGTGCTTCGGGTCGACCGAATCGGCCACTTGGCTGATCACCCATTCTTTGCCTTCGTGCAGCATCGAGCGCTGCACGATGCGGCCGTCGTTCATCTCTTCGAAGCGCCGCGGGTGCCAAGAGGTCTTCATCTCGCGCAGGTTGCGCCCGCCCTCGGGAGCCGCCGGACCCGAGGTGCGGAGCGACGCGAACTCCGTCGCCGTGCCGTGGCAGTCTTGGCAGCGGATCTCCACCGCGGCCTGGTATTCCGCGTAGAGCTTGCCGTTGCCGTGGACATCCTGCTCGAAGTGGCAGTCGACGCAGTGCATGCCGACCTCGGCGTGCACATCCTGGAGGAGGACTGGCTTCCCGGGCTTGTCTTGGAGCGGCAGCTCGACGGACTTGGGGAGCGCCGCGGCTTCCTTGGCGAGCGGCAAGACCCCCGCGAACTTGCTCGGCGTGTCGTAAGGGATCACGGCGCCGGCGGCGTCGAGCAGATTGCCCTTCCGGTCCTTCTTGAACGCGCCGCGGAAGATCCAACCGTGGCCATGGTAGTCCGCGAAGATCGTGTGCTTGTTGCTCGCGTTCTGCGCGGAGCTTTCCGCGAGGAAGTCGTAGTCGCCCCAGAGGCTTCGTTGCGCGGCCGCCTCCGGATTGCGATCGATGATCTCAAACATCTCGGCGTTGCTCGGGTCGCGCTCCTCGAGCGGCCACATCGCTTGGCCGTCCGATTCGTAGTTCCACATCGTGAAGCCGAAGAACGAGTTCACGAACGAATTCGGCTGGTGGTGATGGCAGGTCATGCACTGGCTCGACGGGATGCCGATCGCGAACTTGTGGCGGATCGGATGCCCGGATTCGTCCTTCGGAATCGTGGGATCATCCGTAAGCGTGCGGCCGCGATTCCCCGCGACCGCGTAGGGCCCCGACGCGTACACGGAGCGGTCGTTCGCGTAGACCATGTGGCAGGCCGTGCAGCCGCTCGAGCGGTAGTCGCCGGGGTTGTCATTCGTGCCCATGAAGGACAGGTGCGGGTCGTTCAGGCGCGTCTTGTGCACGTTGAGGAGCGGCAGGTCGACGCGGTTCAAGGTCCCGAAGCCGCGGTCGGAGAGGCGGTTGTTGGGTTTCCCGCCATCCTCCAGCTTGTCGGGGATGCCGATGGGAGGCGAGTTCGCGCCGTTCAGCCCGAGCCCGGCGGTGCCGAGGCGGCTCCCCTGCTCGAACACGCGGTAGATGTTGCCCGTGTGCGAGATCTCGAAGTGCGGAAGCGGAATCAAGAACGGGACGATGCTCTGGGCGACCTGTTCGGCGGCAGTCGGCGCCGGCACCGCGTTCACCTTCTGCGGCGTGCCGTCCCGCGCGTAGGACTCGCCGAAGATCGTGAACTTGCTCGAGACGATCCCGTTCGCGTAGGCGGCGACTCCCCAGAAGGGCGCCGACGTGGTCATCACGGATTTTGCCACGTTGAGGCGGATGTTCGCGTGGCAGCCGCCGCAGGTCTCTTCGGCGACGCGCAGATCGCCGGGATTCACGAAGCGGATCCACGCAATGTCTTCCTCGATCGTGAGCATGTAGGAGCGCGGCGGATTCGCGGAGGTCGGCCACTTCTTCTTGTAGTGCGGCTCGGGGTGCGCCGCCTCTTTCGCGGTGGCGGCGCCGTCGCCGCCGTGGCAGCCGACGCAACTCACGCGCTCCGTCTGGTGCGGGTCGGTCGCGTTGTGGTGGCAGGAGATGCAGCCCGTGTCCGGAGCCGCCGCCGCGAGGGGCGCGCGCGCGGAGGCCGCCGTGGGCGATCGCGCCGCGGCGAACTCGGCCGCCGCGGGGGCATCCTCGACGGCGACATCCGGACGGCCGCTGAAGCGCAAGCAGCTCGCCGCGAACAAGAACGCGAGAATTAGCGCCGCCGCGGGCAGCCGGCCGGCCGTACGGATCCTTCTCGACGCGCGCGGCGTATCGTATGCCTGCATCACCATGTCAGCACGAACTCCGCAAAGAGAGAGAACAGTTGCCGTTCGGAATCGTAGATCTTCTCGAACGCGCGCCCGGGCCAAAAGATGGACGGACCCACCTTGATCAACGCATGGTTGTTCAAGAAAGGGCGGTACTGCGCGCCGAGGAACGCCTCGAAGCCGATGATCTCGTCGATCTCTTCGATCATGAGGTAGGACTCGACCGGATCCGAGTCGTGGAAGCGCAGGAAATTTCCCCCGAGCTGGAAGCGGCTCTTCGGCGTCAGCTCGACGTCCGCGGCGGCGCCCGCGAGGAAGAGCCCGGGGTTCACGAAGTTCGACTGGCCCTGGAAGCGCGAGCTTTGCAGGTCCGGGAGCGGGCTCAGGCGCTGCGTCAGGTTCACGCCGAGGAGGCGCGGCGATTGGCGTGTCCAGAAGGAGAATTCGCCGCCGGCGAACCCGGGGGCATCGAGGATCGCATCGAAGCCCTCCGCGTGGCCGTCCGCGGGGTCGCGGTCGCCGCTCGCGAATTCCGCGTAGGTCCTGAGACGGAGCCAGTCGATGTCGTAGGACACTTCGCCCGCCAAGAAGAACGCGCGAATGCCGACGCTGCGCGCCGCGAACGGATTGTCGCTGTCGCGGCCGAACGCGTAGTAGAACGCGTGCGTGACGTTGATCCGGTCGATGTGCCCCTCCCCGGTCCAACCGAGGTAATGGGCGCGCACTTCATGCGGCTGCGCGAGGCCCACCGGCGCCGGGCGCACGAGGTTCTCGTTCAGGTCGAACTCCGTCGTCGCCTCGTCGCGGTTGAAGTGATAGGAAACCTGCGTCGTGTAGCCGAGCACCGGCCAGTCTTGGCGGTACACGTTCGCGATCAAGATCTGCTGATCGCGGTCGTCCCAGGTGTTCAGATCGCTGTTCGTGTCCTTTTCGCGCATTGAGAACGCGATCAAGTTGTACTGCCACTTGTTGGAATCGTAATTGCCGCTGATCCGCGCGCCGAGATTCGTGTCCTCGAAGATGAAGCCGCGAAAGTCGCTGCGAAACGGGATCAGGCCGGCCTCCAGCGAGAGGAAGTCGAAGCGGTCGCTGAGGTCGAAGAGGTGCTTCTCGACGAGCAGCTCCTGGAAGGCGATGTCGTGCGTCTGGCGGCGGCGGCCGCGCGCCGGGTTCGAGTGCACGACTCCGACCTCTTTCACCTCAAGGTCGACCGTGTTGAAGACGTAGGTGCCTTTCACGCGCCAATCGACCGGCTTGAAGCCTTGCTGCCCCTTGAAGAGGTCGAAGGAGAGCGCGAGATTGTAGACCTGCTGCTTTTGGTCGGGATCTCCGAAGAACGCTTGGTTCTGCGGCGTGGCGCCGGTGTTGCCGCGCGGCGTGGGCAGCTTGCGCACCTCGATCAGATAGAAATTCGTGACGGTGAGCGCGAGGAATATGTCGTCGCCGATGATCGGGAAGTCGCCCTTCAGCTTGTTTTGCCGGAATGGGTTCCACTTGTTGCCCGGCTCGTTGATCTCGTAGGCCGGCTGCGGGAGCAGACTCCACGGATTCTCGTACCAGCGCGAGGGGATCTTCTCGAAGTCCGGCGTCTCCGCGGCCGGAGGACTCTCCGCCGTCGATGGCGAGTCCTCTCCGGGGCGCTTCTCGTCTTGCGGATCGGCGGCCACTGGCGCGGCGGGGACCGCGCTCGCATCGTCCGGCTCTTCCGCCGCGAGCGCCGCGCCGAGCGGCAGCAACGCCAACAGAACCGGGAGCAGCAATGCGAATCGATGGAGAAAGCGAAGTTCGATGGAATGCGCTGCACGGCGCGCGCGGCCGCGGCGGTTCGGAGAGATTGGATTTGCAGAGCCCGGCAAAGATCTCTCTCCCTCGAGCACTCCACGGACCGACGCAGCTCGAGAGAGTGACCCAACTCGAGCGCACGCATCGCGCCGGCGTCGATAGATTCCACCGGCACGCTCAAAGGACGCTAGGGATCAACTTTGCGAGAGCGGCACCTTATTGAAGAAGCCGCGAGGGGTCAAGCGTCTCGCGGCGCGGGCAATAGCATGCGCCGACTCGTGGAGGTGGCGAATTGCGAATGAGAATTCGCACCGACGAATGGAGTTCCCGGCGAGATGGGACCTGCGCGGTCGGAATTCATGCCGCATGATTCGAGAGACAAAACGGCGTAAGTTGCGCTCGAAGTGCAACGGCTCGTGGCTTCCGCGCGCGGCGGCGCCAGGGGTAGGGTTCGCGGGCGGACGGAGGTGCGGTGCCGAGGCTGCGGCCGCCTAATCGTCGAAATCCATTTCATCGATCGATGGGAAGCCGCTATTCTATGCGCCGCAAACGGTTCACCATCGTCACTCATCACGAAGTAGT
>JAKEFC010000125.1 GCA_022616235.1 Planctomycetota bacterium | reverse complement strand
TTGCGATCATGGTCGTGGCAGTCGGTTCCTGCACCAAAAACGACGGTAACGCGGCGCTGGCGAAGCTGTTCGATGAGTATTGGCGCTGGCAGATGGAGGAGGATCCCGTCAATGCCAGCTCCTTCGGCTTGCATGAGTTCGATGCACGCCTCGCGGAGGTCGGCTTGGCGGCGGAGGAGCGGCGCGGGCGCGCCGCGCGCCAATTCCTGGAGCGCTTGCGCGCACTTCTCGCGGGCGACCTCCCTCCGGCGGAGCGGCTGAATGCGCGGCTCCTCGAAGGAGAGCTTGCCGCTCATTGCGACGAAAGCTCCTTCGAGACCTACCTCGCTCCCTTGTCGCAGCGCTGGGGACCGCAGATCGAGCTGCCGCAACTCGCGGATCGCATGTCGCTCCGGACGGCGGCGGACTATCGCAACTACATCGCGCGCATGCGGCAAGTGCCGCAGGCGGTCGACGGAACCATCGAGTTGCTCCGGGAAGGCCTGCGCCGCGGCCACATGCCGCCGCGCGTCACGCTGGCGGGGGTCTTGGAGCAGATCGACGCACAGACGCCCACGGCGCCGGAAGCGTGCACCTTCTACCGCGCGTTCGCCGAACTGCCCGCGGGGATCTCTGCGGAAGAGGCGCGCGAGATCCGGGACGGCGCACGAACCGCGATCGAAAGCGGCGTAATCCCGGCTTTTCGCCGCCTGCGCGAGTTCCTCGAGCGGGACTATCTGCCGGCGGCGCGGGACTCGATCGCGTGCAGCGCTCTTCCGCGCGGCGAAGAGCTGTATCGGCACCGCGTCCGGCGCAACACGACCACGGAGCTTTCGCCGCAAGAGATCCACGAACTCGGGCTCCGCGAGGTCGCTCGCATCCGCGGCGAAATGGAGAGTGTGATTCGCGCCACCGGCTTCGACGGCGACTTTCACGGTTTCGTCGAGTTTCTGCGCAGCGATCCTCGCTTCTACTACGACACTGCGGAGGACCTGATGCGTGGGTACCGAGACATCTGCAAGCGCATGGATGCGGAGCTGCCGCGCCTCTTCGGCAAGCTGCCGCGCATCCCGTACGGCGTGCGCGAGATTCCCGACTTCGAGGCGCCGCGCGCGACGACGGCCTATTACCGCCAACCCCACGGCGATGGGTCGCAGCCGGGATGGTTCTACGCGAACACCTACGACCTGGACAGCCGGCCCCGCTACGAGATGGAAGCTCTCGCGTTTCACGAAGCCGTGCCCGGCCACCACCTGCAGATCGCCCTGCAGATGGAGCGGGAGGACGTACCGCAATTCCGCCGGCAGACCTCCTATACCGCGTTCGTCGAGGGGTGGGGCCTCTACGCGGAAGCGCTCGGCAAGGAGGTCGGATTCTACGCCGACCCGTACTCGGAATTTGGGCGCCTCTCCTACGAGATGTGGCGCGCGCTGCGCCTCGTCGTAGACACGGGCATTCATGCCTTCCAATGGAGCCGCGAGCGGGCGATCGATCATATGCTCGCGAACTCCGCCCTCCCGCGCACAAACGTGGAGGCGGAGGTCGACCGCTACATCTCCTGGCCGGGGCAGGCGCTCGCCTACAAGATCGGCCAGCTCACGATTAGCGAGTTGCGCGCATCCGCCGAGCGAGAGCTTGGAGCAGCGTTCGACCTGCGCGCCTTCCATGACCACCTGCTCGCGGAGGGTCCGATTCCGCTCCAATTACTCCGCGAGCGAATGCAGGAAGTCGTCGCCGCCAAACGCGCCGGTGCGCGCGGGCAACGCTAGATCCTCCTCCAATCCCTCGCCTGGCTGCGGCCGGCTGCGAGGCGCGCGGCACCGAGAGCGAAATGCGGCGCGCCGCATTGTCACGCGCTAAAATACGCCTTCGCGTGGGTCGCTCGCGCGAGCCGCCGGCTTCCCGTATCGCGCGGAGTTTGCTACCCTTGCGCCGCGACGTTGGGCTGAGAGCTTCGAGGGCCTGCTGGTAGCGTTTCTGTTGGCAGCATCGGCGGAGTTCGCTCCGCCGATGGGCACATCGCCGATGGAGCCGCGGGCAGCGCGGGGAGCGGCGTCGCAATTCGACGAGGAAGCGCACGCAACGCAAACGAGAGAGAAAGGGCAGCTTCGATGAGGTCTTTGCATCCGCGATTCTCGGATCTTCGATGGACGCTCGCAGTGGTCGCTTTGGTGTTCGCTGCACCGAGCCTGTTCGCGCAATACACGATCAACGCTGGCAGCGCAGAAGGCGCTCCGGGACAGAGCATCAGCGTCTCGTTGACCGTTACGAACGACCTGCCGCTGCGGGGCTTTTCGCTCGGGCTAGCGCACGACGACCTCATCGTTGCGCTCGATGACATCGTACAGGGTGCAACGCTCGCCGCCATGAACGGCGGCGACGGCGCCGACTACTTCCTGGCAGAGACCAATCCCGATAACGGTCCGGGCGGCTTCATCGGCTGCGTCATCTCCCTCTCGGCGCCGATCGAGGAGCTGGCGATCGGCATCGATCAAGAGCTGGCGGTCTTCGAATACACGATCGCCGCCGCGGCGGTGCCGGGGAGCAGCACCTCGCTCGATTTCTCGGACACCCTCGGGGATCCGCCCGTCGTCACCGTGATGTCGAACGGTACCTCCTACGTCCCCGTGCAAGTCTCGGGAGCGATCGACGTCGTGACGCCGCCCGTCCTGGACCTCGCGTGTACCATCGCCGACGCTTGCACCTGCGACTTCACGCTGAGCTGGACGAACCCCATTGCCTACGACTCGATTTCGGTGCGAGAAGATGGCATCGAAATCGCTTCCTTGGCCGGAACGGCTGCGAGCTACGCGGGGACGCTGCCCTCTGCCGGAAGCGCCCTCTACGCGATCGTCCCCACTTCCGGCGGCGTCCCCGGCGCGGCGAGCGAATGTAGCCTGTCGTGCATCGTCTTGCCGCCGCCGCAGGCGCCTGCATTGACGTGCAGCGAAGGGACGAGTTCCGCGCTCGGTTGCTCGTTCACGTTCTCGTGGAGCGGCGGCGATCCCTACGAGAGCGCGGTGCTCGTTCTGGATGGGTCGACGATCCTCGCGACCCTCGGCGCCGCGGATGACCCGGAGGTCACCGCCGTGATTCCGGAAGGAAGCCACGAAGTGTGCCTCACGACCACGGACTCTTGCGCGCAAAGCTCGGAGGCGGCCTGCTGCTCGATCGAGTGCGTGATTTCGTCCGACCTCCCCGAGTTCCTGCGCGGAGATGTGAATGGAACGGGAGGCACGAACGCGCTCGTCGACGCGCTTGCGCTTCTGAACTGGCAGTTCAACTCCGGTCCCACGCCCCCTTGTTTCGATGCGGCGGACGTCGATGACAACGGCCTCGTAATCGCCCTCGTAGACGCCTTGTTCCTACTGAACTGGCAATTCAGCATGGGCGATGAGCCGCCCGCGCCGGGGCCGTTCGTCTGCGGACCCGACCCGACCGACCCCGACACCGCGGGTTGCGAGACGCAGCCGGCCGCATGCCCGTGATGCGGGCCGCGCGAGCTTGACGTGATGGCCGCGCCCGAGGAACCGAAGCCGGAACTCGTGCCGCTCACGCACGGCCGCCTCGAAGAGATGAGGCTGCTCCGGCGCCGGCTCTTGGAGCGCGGGGTCGAGCCGCAGATCGTGACGGTGCCGGAGCTGCAAGCGAGCCGCGGCCTCTACTTGCTCGCCGTATTCCGGCGCGACCACGAAACGGCGGTGCAGGTCCTCGATGAGGTGTGGCAGGAGACCCTGCCCGAAGTCCCCGCAGCCGAGGTCGATAGCGAAGTCGCGGGTTGTCCCGCGTGCGGGATCGCGCTCGAAGGGCTCCCCGAGTATTGTCCGGAATGCGGGATTCGACTCGGCCACGCGGAGTGACCGGTCCGACCCCCGCAGGAGCGACCGCCCTTTGAAACTGCGAGACTTCGCGCTCCGCATCCTGCTCTCGGAGTCGATCGACGAGAAGCTCGCGGCGCCGCCGGCGCGTCTCGCCGACTCGGATCCGGAACCGGCGCGCCTCCCGATGGCCCCCGCGCGCCCGCGCGAGCTGCAGATCGCGCGCATCCAGGACGCGAAGGTGCCGGCCCGCGAAGGGATGGCGGATCCGGCTCAGCGCGCGCGCATCCTTCATGCCTTCGCGAACCACGAGCTACAAGCGGTCGAGTTGGGCGCGTGGGCGCTCCTCGCGTATCCGAGCGCTCCCTCCGCGTTCCGCCGGGGCCTCCTTTGCATCCTTCGCGACGAGCAGGAACATACGCGCATGTACCTCGCGCGGCTCGCGGCAATGGGGCGCCGTTTCGGAGAGTGGCCCGTGAGCGGATACTTCTGGAACAAGGCCCGGCACTTCACGACGCCGCTCCAATTCGTTTGCGCGATGTCCCTCACCTTCGAGAACGCGAACCTCGATCACACGCGCGCCTACGCGCGCTCCGCCCGCGCGGCGGGCGATGCCGCGACGGCGGCGCTCCTCGAGCGAGTGCACACCGACGAAGTCGGACACGTGCGCTTCGGTTGGCGGTGGCTCCGGCGCCTGAAGGAGCCCGCGGAGAGCATGTGGGATGCCTACACACGCGCTCTCGCGCCGCCGCTCGAGCCGCGCAGGGCGCGCGGCGAAGAATTCCACGCCGGCGGGCGCGCCGCCGCAGGGCTGGACGCGGAATTCATCGAACGCCTCCGCTCCCTCGGCCCGAGCCACGCGTTCGGCGGCAAGCGCCGCGCGGGCGGCAAGCGCACGTGACGGAGAATCTTCGCGATGAGCCGGCGCGTGCGGGTATCGGCGCACGCTGGCTCATCGCGAATCTCGCGTGCGAGGAGGAGTTCGCCGGGCGCGCGCACGCCGCGCTGCCGCGGAGCGTCGGCCGGCGCCTCGCGGAAACCGCGTTGCTCCTCCGGGTCTTCGCCGCGCCGGGCGACACGCTCTGGCTCCCCGCGCCGCTCGAAGACTCGCGCGGCGCGGAAGTGGACGGAATCGCGACGCCGCGCCTGCACGTGGGCGCCGCGCCGCCGCCGGGCCGCGCGGCCGGCATCCTCGCGTGGGGCGAGACGGAGTCCGTCGCGCGGCTTCGCAGCGCAAACGCCGGGACCGCGACGGCGCCCAGCGAACGCGCCCCCGAGACGGCTCTCCTGAGCGAGCGGCTGTGGCGCGTGGCGCCGCCGGCGGCGTCGGCGGCACGCGCGGCCAACGACCGGCGCCTCGCGCTCGCGGCGAATCGCGCGCTCGGTACGGCGCTCCCCGGAGCACGCACGCTCCATTCCCTGGAAGAGCTGCGATCCCATCTCGATGCCGGAGGCGCGCGCGCCGCGCCGGATGAGCGTTGGGTGCTCAAAGCGTGCCACTCCGCTGCGGGACGGGACCGGCTCCTCGGTGCGGGGCGCGATGCCGGCGAGCCAGCGCTCGCACGCCGAGTCGAGCGCTTCTTCGAGCGCCACGGGGCGCTCGTCTTCGAGCCCTGGATGGAGCGGCTCCTCGATGCCGGCGCGGCGGCGCTCGCCGGCCCCGAGCGCACCGTGCCGCTCGGCTCGCATCGCCAGCGCATCGATCGCCGCGGCGGCTTTCTCGGGTTGGCTCTCGATGGCGCCGATGCCGGCGGCGCTCTCACCGTGGAAGAGTCGCGGCTGCTCGGAGCTGCGCTGCAAGGTGCGGGGGAACGGTTGCGAGGCGCCGGCTACCAAGGTCCGTTCGGGATCGATGCGTGGCGCTACCGCGATGCGGCGGGAGCGATCCGCTTTCACGCGCTCGGAGAGATCAACGCGAGGCTCACGGTCGGCATCGTCCTACGCGCGTGGCACGAGCATCTGCTCGCGCTCGGCGTCATCAGCCGCGGCGACGGGATCCGGCTCGCGTATCGGCGCCAGGGCGGCACCGGCGAGCCGCACGCGGGCCGCGTCATCCCGCTCGTATTGCGCGGAGATCCGCCGCACGCGGAGGTGTGGATCGAGGTCCTTCAACCGGAGAGGGCGGATGCGCCCATCGATTGCGATTCCGGATCGGTCGCTCGTGGCCTATGACTGGGTCGGGATTGACCCTGCGAGAATGCGCACATCGGCAGCGCAATGAAGGCTAAACTAGCGCCACCGATTCCAAAAAAAGCCGCCACGAAAGGGGATAGATGCCGAGCCCAAGGGGCGGTCCCTCGACTCCCGAATGCCGTGCCGCCGCGCGCGCCCCCGAAGCGCGTGCGAAGGCCGCCTGCGCGGCGCTCCTGCGCGCGACTCTCTTTGCCGCGTTCGCCGCCGGGAGCGTCTCGTGCGACAGCAGGGCGGAGCCGACCCCACCATCCGTGGAAGCGGAGAGCGTCGCGCCGGGCTCGTCCGGCGGCGCACCGCCGCGTCCGCCCTTTCGCGACGTGACGAAGAGCGCCGGCATCGAATTCCGGCACGAAAACGGCGCGCGCGGTGTGTATCACCTCTGCGAGATCATGAGTGCCGGCGGCGGATTCCTCGACTTCGATCGCGATGGATTCCTCGACATCTTCCTCGTGCAGAGCTGCGTGATCGGCCAAGAGGCGAAAGGCGGAGAGAGCCGCCTCTACCGCAACCTGCGCGACGGCAATTTCCGCGACGTCACGGCGGAGAGCGGAATCTCGGTGGGAGGCTATGGATTCGGGTGCGCGGCGGCGGACTACGATCGCGACGGGGACGCCGACATCTACGTGACGCGCCTGGGGCCCGACGTGCTGCTCCGAAACGAGGGGGATGGCAGGTTCACGGATGTGACGGCGAGCGTAGGCCTTGGAGATGAAGGATTTTCCACGTCGGCTGCCTGGCTCGACTACGATCGCGACGGTTTCCTCGACCTGTACGTGGCGCGCTACATCAAGTTCAGTCCGGAGCGGGAGAAGGTCTGCCGCAGCGTGCGCCAAGAGCAGGACTACTGCAACCCGACAGCGTACGAGCCGATGATGCATCTCCTCTATCGCAACGAAGACGGCAAGGTCTTTCGCGATGTGTCGAAGAGTGCCGGCATCAACTCGGATCCGGGCTACGGACTTGCCGTCATCGCCGCGGACCTTACCGGCGATGGCTGGGTCGACATCTACGTCGCGAACGACCAATCTCCCGCCATGCTCTGGGCGAATCAACGAAACGGTACTTTCGTCGACCGGGCGCAAGCGTTGGGAGCGGCGTTCAACGGCGAGAGCAAGGCCATCGCGGGGATGGGAATCGCCGCCGAGGACTTCGACGGCGATCAAGACATAGACCTGTTCGTGACGAACATCCGCGAGGCATCCGATCTCTTCTTGCGGCAGGACAAGGGACTCTTCAGCGACGTGACCGGGATCTGGGGAGAGCGGAAGTGGCTGCGCCCCTGCACGAGCTTCGGGGTGATCGCCTTCGACCAAGATCTCGACGGCGGATTCGACATGTTCATCGCGAACGGCGCGGTGAACAAGGATGCGACGCCGTACATCGTCGAGAGACCCTATGCCGAGCCGAACAACTTCCTACGCCAGAATGCCAAAGGGCGCTTCGTCGACGCGGCCGCAGAGCTGCCGGAGCCGGTGAATGCGCTCGCGATCTCGCGCGGGCTCGCCGCGGGAGACTATGACAACGATGGCGACCTCGACCTGCTGGCATGCCGCAACGGCGATACCCCGCAATTGCTCGAGAACTTGCAGTCCGGAGGGGGCCACTGGCTCGTGATCGAGACGCTCGACGCGAGCGGCCACGGGCCGGTCTTCAATGCGCGCGTGACGCTGCAGGGGGGCAATCGGAGTTGGGTCCGCGAGGTGCAGCCCCAGCGCAGCTATCTCACGACGAGCGATCCGCGCCTGCACTTCGGATTGGGGACAGTTCGAGCCATCGATACTCTTCGCGTACAATGGCCGAGCGGAAAGCTGGAGGAAGCCAGCGCCATCGGCGTGGATCAGGTGCTCCGCCTGCAAGAAGGTAGGGTAGGCAAATGACACCGCTCCCCGACTCGGAGATCGTGGGCGCCGCCCCGCGCGAGGCGCAAGGCGCGCCCTTTGCGTGGCGCGAGATCACGATCATTCTCGGCGTGC
>JAKEFC010000124.1 GCA_022616235.1 Planctomycetota bacterium | reverse complement strand
CTAGCGTCGGGAAGACTTCCATGAAGTTGGAGACAAAGGTGCTCGAGATGTCGGGATTGCCAAGAGTGCTGGACCAAGTCAGCGGCGAAATGGTGCCAATGACGTCACCTAGCAACGCCTCTGGGTTCGTCTCGTATTCGATGGACACAAGCTCGGTCGGAGGATCGAGGATCAAGACGTCGGGAGGGTCCACGGCGCTGAAGATCGCTGCGCAGATGACGCCGGATCCATCGACCGGAGCGGGATTGGAATACATGAAGAACGGACCGCCGCCGCCGTTCATGGCTTGCAGCGCTTCTCCCATCGTGAAACCGGTTGCCGCGAACAACTCCCCGTCATGCGCGAGATCGAATTCGAAGGCGTCGATCTCCGCCGGATCTTCGCCTGGCGGCACTTCCTCGCTCGCGGTGATGCTCACCGCGAATTGCGCGGCGCCGAACTCGGGATCGTAGGGCACGACCGCGCTCCCGGCCGTCAACGTGATGTCCTGCGCCGCGGCCGGCGCGGCGACGGCGAGGAGCGTGGCGACGCAAAGTAGCCCGGATCGGAAGCCGAACCGCCGCAATGTTCCCATGTCGAATTCCTCCTTTTTCGAACGCGCGAGCCAGAGGTGTGTCACTTTGGCGCCTTTCGCCGCCGGCGAGTCACTCGGCCTCGGCCCAGCGGCGGGCGAGGTGGAGGATCGTCTCGGTGGCGAGGGCGAGGCTGCTCTCCGCGATCCACTCCTTGCGCGAGTGGAACAGCATGCCGCCCGCGAAGATGTTCGGCGTCGGATGGCCCAGCTCCGTGAGCTTGCTCCCGTCCGTGCCGCCGCGGATCGATTTCTGCACGGGATCGAGGCCGGTATCCGCGATCGCGCCGAGCGCCAGCTCGATCACGCGAGGGTGTTGGGCGAGGATGTCGCGCATGTTGCGGTACTGCTGCTTGGTCTCCAACGAGATCGCGAGGCGCGGAAAGCGGTGTTCGAAGTCTTCCTTCATGCGCGCGAGATGGTCGAGGCGCGCGCGATTCCGCTCCGCTTCGAAATCGCGCACGATCAGCTCGACCTCCGCGCGCTCGCAGCCGCCGCGCACCGCATAAACGTAATAGAAGCCTTCGCGTCCGGCGGTGCGCTCGGGGGATTCGGCTTCCGGCAGAGCGGCCACGAAGCGCGCGGCGACCACGGCGGCGTTCAACATCTTGTCCTTCGCGAACCCGGGGTGCACCCCCACGCCGCGAAACTCGAGGGTCGCCTTCCACGCATCGAAGCACTCCGCCTCCAGCTCGCCGGGCACGCTGCCGTCCATCGTGTAGCAGTAGCGGGGCAGGCGGGAGAGGTCGAGGTCCTGCGTGCCGCGTCCGACCTCTTCATCGCTCGTGAAACAGGCCGTGATCGGCCCGTGCCGCAGTTCCGGGAAGCGCCGGAACGCCGCCAGTGCGGACATGATCTCCGCGACTCCCGCCTTGTCATCGGCGCCGAGCAGGGTCTTCCCCGAAGCGGTGATGATCTTGTCGCCATGAAAGTGCGCCAGCTCGGGGCTATCGGCTTCCGTAAGCGCAAGCTCGGAGTCATCTGCGAAACGGATCGGCGCGCCGCCGTACGGACCGTGCACGGCGGGCCGCACGTCCGCGCCTGGCTGCTCCGGCGAGGTGTCCACGTGGGCAAGGAGCCCGAAGCCGTCGCACGCCACTCCATTCGACGCCGGCAGATTCGCGTACACGTAGCCCGCGTCGCTCCGATGGACTTCCTCGAGCCCCAGCGCGCGGCATTCCGATTCGAGCATGCGCAGGAGGTCGATCTGGCGCGAGGTCGTCGGCTTCGTGGAGGACTTCTCGTCCGACGTGGTGTGGATCTGGACGTAGCGCAGGAAGCGCTCGCGCGCGTCGTCGCGTACGAACCGGCGAATCTCCTCGCGCAGCATCGGCGGCTTGCTCCTCCCGAATTCGATGAACGCGCATGGTAGCGGGTGTCCGGGAGGGCGAACAGGAGGCGCCCGGGCGGTATTCGCTACGTGAGCAGGCGCTCCTCGTGGCGGGAACCGTTGTAGGAGAGGAGCTTCTTCTTCCCGTCCACGGTCGTCTCGACGTGGACCGCGCGGGTCCAAAGCTTGTAGAGATTCTCCATCGCCGCGCGCGCGTAGTCCAGCTTGAGCGGCGCGCCCGAGAATTCGTGCACGAGATGGAGTTCGCCGCGGTTCTTGAAGTTCCCATCGTCGAGGCGGATCACCGGCTGACCGAAGTTCGCGAGCGAGTCGAGGAGCTTGGACTTCACTTCGCGGAACTGGCGGCTGTCGATCAGGTACTGGCCGCTCTGGCGCTCGAAGCGGAACGTGAACAGCTCCTGCTCGGCGCAGAATTCCTCGGTGAAGAACTCGTCGATGAAGGTGATGTCGTTGTAGATCTTCCGCACTTGGAAGATCTTGTCGCGGCCGATGCCGAGATTGCGGTCCCAGCTCTTCTTCCTCAGGTAGTTGTCGCAGTCGTCGTACTCCGGTCCGAAGCGGCCGCGGTTCCAGCGATCCTCGATGTCGCGGAATAATTCGATCCCAACCTTGTAGGGATTCAACACGCCCGGCCGCGCGCCGAGCGTGCCCGAGTGATGATCCGCGTACTCGATGATCTCCGAGTCATCGAGGGCGCGAGAGGTCATGATCTTCGAGTGCCAGTAGGATGCCCACCCTTCGTTCATGATCTTGGTCATGCGTTGGGGAGCGAAGTAGTACGCTTCCTCGCGCACGATGTCGAGGATGTCGCGCTGCCAGCGCTTGAGCGGCGCGTGCTTGGTCAGGAACGCGAGGATGTCGCGCTCCGGCCGCTGCGGAAAGCGCTCGAACTTCGCGAGCTGGGCGAGGCGCTGCTTCTTTTCCCGCTC
Organism: Planctomycetota bacterium; assembly: GCA_022616235.1. Taxonomy (GTDB): domain Bacteria; phylum Planctomycetota; class UBA8108; order UBA1146; family JAKEFC01; genus JAKEFC01. The sequence continues at coordinate 11,251 of JAKEFC010000124.1, read as the reverse complement.
CAGCGCCTCCGGGGGGTTGATGAACGCCTCCATATAGGGCTTCGACTTGAATTTGGTCCCCTGCACATCGAGGCGCGCGCGCTCTTGCTGCTCCTCCGTCTGCTCACGCTCCGGCGAAAAGTACGGCGAATGGATGTCGATGAGGTTTTCGAGCGACAGGCAAACATCGACGAAGTTCTCGACTTCGTCCTGCCCGTACAGGTCGATGTAGCGGCGCACGCGGGTGCCGTGATTCGCGACTTCGTCCACCATCTTGCGGTTCGTGCTCGCGAACCAGGCGTTGTTCTTGAAGAAGTCGCTGTGCGCGTACACGTGCGCCATCACCAGTTTTTGGTCGACGAGCGGATTGTTCCGCATCAGGTAGGCGTAGCACGGGTTGTTGTTGATCACTAGCTCGTAGATCTTCGCGAGGCCGTAGGAGTAGGACTTCTGCAGCTCCTCGTACTTCATCCCGAAGCGCCAATGCGGATAGCGCGTCGGAAAGCCGTCGTAGGCCGCGATCATGTTCATCTCGTCGTAGTCGACCATCTCGAACATCACCTCGAAGAAGTCGAGGCCGTACTCGAGAGCGTAGCCGCGAATCCGCTGCTTGATCTCTTGCAGCTCGCGGGGGAGCGAGCGCGCATCGTGCCGCAGGCCTGGTGCTCTTTGCTTTGTCACGAGGTGCCACCCTCGCGGCCGGAATTCAGCGGCGCTTGGCCCTCCACCGCTCGAGTCGCCGCGGCGCGCATGGCGCTAGCGCCCCTTCCCGAGGAAGGTCTTGATCGAGCCGAGGATCTCGTCGCGGCTGTTGATCTCCGAGAGAACGACCTTGGGATCTTCGGGGAATCCCGAGGCAAGCTCTTTGATGAATTGGCCGCTGCCGTAGGCGCTCTTCACCTGCCCGTAGCAGAATAGGTTGCAGCACGGGAGCAGCTCGTTGCGGAGCAGCTCCATGCACATGCTGGTGTCATCCCCCCCCCAATTGTCGCCATCCGAGAAGTGGAGCAAGTAGATGTTCCACTGGTCGGGGGGGAATTCCTTGTCGATCACCTCGCGCGCGAGCTTGTACGCGGAGGAGATCTTGGTGCCCCCGCTCTCGCGGACGTGAAAGAACGTGTGCGAGTCGACGACGCGCGCGGCGGCATCGTGAATGATGTAACGCGTATCGATGTGGCGGTATTGGGAACGTAGCCAGGTGTCGATCCAAAAGCTCTCGATGCGTACGATCTCCTTCTGCTCGTTGCCCATCGAGCCGGAGACATCCATCATGTAGATGATCACCGCGTTCGACTCCGGGAGCTTCTGCGTCTTCCAGGAGCGGTAGCGGCGGTCCTCGCGCGCCGGCAGGATGATGGGACGCCCCGCGTTGTAGGTCCCCAATTGCAACTGGCGCCTGAGCGCCTGCTTGTAAGTTCGCTTGAAGTGGCGCAGCGATTCGGGTCCCGCGCGATGAATCCCCGTGTAGCGGTCCTTGACCGTGAAGATGTCCTTGTTCCCCTTCGGCGTGATCGCCGGCAGAGACAGCTCCTCGCCGAGGATCTCCGCAAGCTCCTCGAGCGTGACATCGACTTCGAGGATGTGCTCCCCCGGCATGTTGCCGGCCCCCGCGCCCCCTTCGCCGTCTTGGGCGCCGATCGCCGTCCCCTCTTCTCCCGGACCTTGTCCGACGCCGCCTTGCTCATCCTTGCCGTAGCGGAAGGTCGGGATCTCGATCTGGGGCAAGGGGACGCTGACGATGCTCTTCCCTTGCCGAGCGATCAGCTCGCCGCGCGAGATGTAGCGTTTGAGGTTTTCGCGAATCTTCCCCCGGACGATCCTCTTGAAACGGCTCGAATCCGGGAAAATCCTGTCGACCATTCGCGGTCTCTCTCACCCTCGACGGCGCGAGGCCACCGCCGAGGATCCTAGCCGGTGTCCTTGGCGTCGCCGCGGGCGAAGATGCTGGCAACGTAGTTGAGCACGTCCGTAGCGCTGTCCTCGTTGTAACCGTAGTTCTTGATGAGTCGGTTTTTTACGACGTCGATCTTCTCTTGGGTGTCGCGATCGACGACGTCGGCCACCAAGCTCGTCAGCTTGATGGAGTCCTTCTTGTCCTCGAAGAGCTTCAACTCGAGCGCCTTTTGCAAGCGCGCGTTGGTCTTGTAGTCGAAGGTCTTGCCATCCACGGCGAGTGCGCCGATGTAGTTCATGATCTCGCGGCGGAAGTCATCTTTACGGTTTTCGGGGATTTCGATCTTGTCTTCGATCGAGCGCATAAGCCGCTCATCCGGCTCTTCCATGTGGTTCGTGTACGGATTCCGCACCTTCTCGCGCTGGGTATAGGCGCGGATGTTGTCGATGTAGTTCGCGCAGAGCTTCGAGATCGCCTCTTCGTCGGCGCTGATCGCCCGCTGCACCTCGTTCTTCACGATGTCGTCGTACTCCGACTTCACGACGGCGAGCAGCTCCTTGTAGCGCTGGCGCAGCTCTTCGCTCGAGATCAGCGAGTGATGCTTGAGGCCGCTCTCGAGTTCGTTCATCACCATGAACGGATTCACGTATTCGTACTCGCTTACGAGCGCGTTCGAGATCTTGTCCTGGATGTAGCGGGGCGAGATCCCCTCCAACCCCTCGCGGCGGGCATCCGCGCGCAGCTCCTTGACGTTTTCCTCCGTGAAGCCGGGGAGCGACTTGCCGTCGTAGAGCTTCAGCTTCTGCATGACGCTGAGTTGCGCCTTCTTCGGATCCTCCAGGCGCGTGAGGATCGCCCACATCGCGCAGATCTCCAGAGTGTGCGGCGCGACGTGCTTGCTGACGCGGTTCGGCGAGTAGTCCTTTTGGTAGATGCGGATCTCGTCCTTGAGGGTCGTGATGTACGGGATGTCGATCTTCACCGTACGGTCGCGGAACGCCTCCATCAGCTCGTTCGATTGCAGCTTCCGGTATTCGGGCTCGTTCGTGTGGCCGATGATCACTTCATCGATGTGGGTCTGCGCGAATTTCTTCGGCTTGATGTTGTGCTCCTGCGAGGCGCCGAGCAGGTCGTAGAGGAACGCGACGTCGAGCTTGAGCACTTCGATGAATTCGATGATGCCGCGATTCGCGATGTTGAACTCGCCGTCGAAGTTGAAGGCGCGCGGGTCCGACTCCGAGCCGAACTCCGCAATCTTGCGGTAGTTGATGTCGCCGGTCAGCTCCGTCGAGTCTTGGTTCTTCTCGTCCTTCGGCTGGAACGTGCCGATGCCGATGCGGTCGCGCTCGGAGAGCACCAACCGCCGCACCTGCACGTGTCCGATCAGCCGGTTCCAATCGCCGTCGTACTTGTCCAAGTAGAAGTTGTAGTACCAGCGGCAACACGGGCAGAGCGACCCCTCGAGGCGGATCGGATAGCGGCTGCCAGTCACCTTGTTCAGGTGATCGAAGGCCTCGCGGCGCGACCGCTCCGGCACGAGGTACAGCGGTTCTTCGTGCATCGGGCAAGGCACCCAGTTGCCGTGCTCATCCTGCCAATCGTAGGTGTAGAGAGCGCCCTCGTCGCGCTGCGAGTAGCGTTCGAGGCCCTTCTTGAGCAAGCGCACGATCGTGCTCTTCGACGAGCCGACCGGCCCGTGCAATAACAGGACGCGCTTCTCCGTGCCGTAGCCGTGCGCGGCGGACTTGAAGAAATTGACGAGGCGCGTGAGCGGCTTCTGCAGGCCGAACACGGCGTCGCGGCCGTCGTCGATCGGGTCGTCGAAGAACTTGAAGTGCTCCAGGGTTTCTTTGTAGCCGGGGATCTCATCGCACCCGTAGGAGATGATCATGTCGTAGATGCGCTGGAATGCGTTGCGGGCGACGCTGGGATTCTCGTGCACGATCCGCAGGTAGTCGTGATACGACCCGGTCCAGTTCAGCTCACGGAAACTCGCCGTATCGAGATGTTTGGCGATCAACGAGTACAGGTTCACATCTTGGATCATCGCATCCTCCACGCAGCCATCGTACCGGCACGCTCACGCCCGGACCCCGCCGCTCGATGTTTCGGACCCTTGGCGCCGCCCCTGAAGGCGGGATCGCGGCCCACCGATGGAAACGCCGCGACAAGGCAGCATATTCCGCTCCGCGCCGGCGAGGCACTCCCCGCAAGTGTAGGTGCGCGGGGAGCAGCTCGCAATCCGTTACCAGCACGGAAGATAGGACGGAATGCGGGTGCGTGAGTTGCACGGCCAATGCCGGTCGAAGGGTTTGCCGGGAAGACCGCGAGGGGCGATGCGACGGCTCGCTTGAAAGTTCCTAGGCCAAATCCAGCGTAACACTCTGGACTTAGGCCTAGGGAACCGCGGGCGTGCGATGTCGAGGCAGAGCCTCGCTACCAAGGAGCAAGGCACTACTGCCTCACTCCTTCACCTTGAAGTCGGCGTCGATCACGTTCTCCTCGGCGGCGCCGCGCTCACCGTGGCCGCCGGAGGGGTCGCCGCCGCTCTCCTTTTGGGCGCCTGCCGCCGCCGCGGCGGACTTCTCGTAGACTCGCTTGCCGAATTCCTGCGACGTCCGCATGACGTCATCCATCGCGCCACGGATATTCTCCACGGAGGAGTCGTTCTTCACGTCGCGCAGCTTCTGCAGCGCTTTCTCGATCGCGGCGCGCTCGCTGTCCGATACCGCGTCCTTGTGCTCTTTCAGCATCCCCTCGGTCTGATAGAGAACTTGGTCGGCGTGGTTGCGCGTGTCCGCCAACTCGCGTTTCTTCTGGTCCTCCTCCCTGTGCTTCTCGGCGTCTTGGCGCATCTGCTCGACCTGCTCCTTGGTGAGCCCGGAGGACGACTGGATCTTGATCGATTGCGCCTTGTTCGTTCCGAGGTCTTTCGCCGACACGTTCAGGATCCCGTTCGCGTCGATGTCGAAAGTCACTTCGATCTGCGGCACGCCGCGCGGGGCCGGCGGAATGCCGTGGAGCTGGAAGCGCCCGAGCGTGCGGTTGTCTTCCGCCATCTCGCGCTCCCCTTGCAGGACGTGGATCTCCACGGTGGTCTGGCCATCGGCAGCGGTAGAGAAGGTCTCCTTGCGCTGCGTCGGGATGGTGGTGTTGCGCTCGATGAGCTTCGTCATGACGCGGCCCTGGGTCTCGATCCCGAGGGAAAGCGGCGTCACGTCGAGGAGCAGCACCTCGTTCAGGCGTTCGTCGCCGCCGAGGATGCCCCCTTGGATCGCGGCTCCCATCGCGACGACTTCATCGGGGTTGACGGAGCGGTTGGGCTCCTTGTTGAAGATCTTCTTCACGATCTCCTGAATCGACGGAGTTCGCGTCGCGCCGCCGACGAGGATCACCTCGTCGACTTGGTCCGGCGACAGCCCTGCATCGGAGAGCGCCATCTCGCACGGCTTGCGCGTCCGTTCGACTAGGTCGTGCGTGAGGTTGTCGAAAGTCGCGCGGGTGATCTCCATCTGCAGGTGCTTCGGCCCCGCCGCGTCCGCGGTGATGTACGGTAGGTTGATGTCGGTCGTGGTCCGCGACGACAGCTCGCACTTCGCCTTCTCGGCGGCCTCCTTGAGGCGCTGCAGGGCCATCAAGTCCTTGCGCAGGTCGATGCCCTGTTCCTTCTTGAATTTGTCCGCGATGTGATGAATGAGCACCTCATCGAAGTCGTCGCCGCCGAGGTGCGTGTCGCCGTTGGTGGACAACACCTTGAAGATCCCCTCGTCCACCTCGAGGATCGAGATGTCGAAGGTTCCCCCCCCCAAGTCGTAGACCGCGATCTTCTCGCTCCCCTTCTTGTTGAGGCCGTAGGCCAGCGCGGCGGCGGTCGGCTCGTTGATGATGCGCTTCACTTCGAGTCCGGCGACGGTCCCCGCATCCTTCGTGGCCTGGCGCTGGCTGTCGTTGAAATACGCGGGCACGGTGATCACGGCTTCCTTGACTTCGTGCCCGAGATAGGCCTCCGCCGTCTCCTTCAAGTCTTGCAGGATCATCGCGGAGATTTCCGGCGGCGTGTATTCGCGGCCTTGCAGCTTGACTCGTACGACTTCGTTCCCTTGGCCGATGAGCTCGTACGGGATCAGCTTCTTCTCGTCGACGACTTCGTTGTGGCGTCTGCCCATGAAGCGCTTGATCGAGAAGATGGTGTTCCGGGGGTTCGTCACCGCCTGGCGCTTCGCCGTGTGGCCGATCAGGCGGTCGTTCTTGTCGGTGATCGCGACGACCGATGGCGTTGTGCGGCTGCCGTCCCGATTCGGGATCACGATCGGCTCGCCCCCCTCCATCACCGCGACGACCGAGTTCGTGGTTCCGAGGTCGATTCCTATGATCTTTGTCATCCTTGCTCCTATCGGCGCCGCTGGTGGTGCCTGGGCGCTCGGTTCGAGCGGCTGGACCGCCGCCAGGTTCGAGGTGCGCAGGGCGCAAAACCCATTCCATCGAACTCCGGTAAGCCTGGAGATAAGGTTTTTCGCGGCAAGGCTTTATGTCCTGCGCTGGGAACGCGGCGCGCCGCGGGACCTGTCAAACTGACAGGAGGCTGAGAGTAGCTAATCCGCCGCCGCCAATGTGGCAGAGACCGCCGCCGTCGGATGCCTAGGCCGGCCAGTCGGCAGAGCGCGCCTAGCAAAGGACTGCTAGCGCAGGCCGTACTCCGTGATCTTCCGGTAGAGCGTGCGCTCGCCGATGCCGAGCATGTTGGCGGCTTCCTTGCGGTTGCCCTTCGTGTGCTCGAGCGTGGCGCGGATCAATTCGCGCTCCATCTCGCGCACTGTAGAGCCGACCACCGGCGCGCCGTGCTGCTCCACGCCATCGCTCGGGAGAATGTGGCTCGGAATGTCTCGCTCGGTGAGCAGGGGCTCCGTGGCGGTCACGACCATGTTCTCCATGGCGTTCTTCAGCTCCCGTACGTTTCCGGGCCAGGAATAGCGTGTCAAGACCCGCAGCGCTTCGCGCGAGATCCCCGTCACGGTTTTCCGATGCACTCGCGCGTATTCGTTGAGGAAGTGATTGAGGAGCAGAGGTATGTCCACCGTCCGCTCCCGGATCGGCGGGATCTCGACTTGGACGACGTTCAGGCGGTAGTACAAGTCCTCGCGGAACTGCTTCGCGGCAACCATCTCCTTGAGCGATCGATTCGTCGCCGAGAGGATCCGGACATCGACCGGTATCGGATCGTTGGAGCCGATCCGCGTGACGTTACGCTCCTCGACGACGCGCAGCAGCTTGACCTGCGTCTCGAGCGGGATGTCCCCGACCTCGTCGAGGAACAAGGTGCCGCCGTTCGCGTGCTCGATCCTGCCCTTGCGCGTGTAGCTCGCTCCGGTGAACGCGCCTTTCATGTGTCCGAACAGCTCGCTCTCGAGAATTCCTTCGGAGAGAGCCGCGCAATTCAGAGGGACGAACGGCTTGTCCCTGCGCCTGCTGTTCGTATGGAGCGCCTTGGCGATCAACTCCTTGCCGGTGCCGCTCTCGCCGAGGATCATCACCGAAACGTCGGTGGGAGCGATCTGCTTCAGGCGTTCGATGATGGCGTTCATCTTGGGACTGGAGCCGATGATCCCTTCGAATCCGAAGCGGGTCTCGATGTGGCGCTCCAGCTCCTCGGTGCGCCGCCGGAGCGCGGCCCCCGTGAGCGCCTTTTCCACGCGCACCCGCAGGGTCTTGATGTCGATCGGCTTCAGAATGTAGTCGTCGGCGCCGTGGCGCATCGCTTCGACGGCGCTCTCGACCGTGCCGTGTCCGGTGATCACGATGACACCCGTGAATGGCTGCGCGGCACGCGCCGCGCGCAGGAGCTGCATCCCGTCCATGTCGCCGAGCACGAGGTCCGTGATCACGAGTTCGTAGGGCTGGCGCCGGAGCATCTCCAACGCATCGCGCCCCGATGTGGCGAGGTCGACTTGGAAGTCCACGACGCGCAGCGCATCGGCAGCGGCTTGCGCGTGATTCACTTCATCGTCGACGTAGAGAATGCGGGATCCCGCCGCCGGGTCGTGATTCGCGCTCTTCAGCGGCGTAGTGACGGAGCGAGTTTCCGTCACTCCGCGGCCCCTTTGGGTCTCGCCAGCGGCAAGGTCACGATGAAGCGGCTGCCGCGCCCGACCTCGCTCTCGACCACGATGCTCCCCCCGTGTCCTCGCACGATGCGCAGCGTCGTCGGCAGGCCGAGGCCGCTCCCATCCGTCTTCGTCGAATAGTAAGGCTTGAAGACTTTCGAGAGCCGCTCCGGTGGGATCCCGGCGCCGGTATCGATGAATTCGATCTCCACGCCGGCGCCGGCCAGGCGGCTGCGCACGATCAACTCTCCCCCCGCCGGCATGGCCTGCTCCGCGTTGCGGACGAGATTCAAGAACGCTTGGAAGAGCAGCTCCTCATCCAGCTCCATTTCGCCGATGCCCTCGTCCGGCTGAAAGTACGCCCGGATCTTGCGGCGCTCGAGGGCCTCCGCGTTTCGCGACAGGACATCGGCGAGGACATCGTTGATATCCCCGCGATTGCGGCGCACGTTTTGCGGCTGCGCGAAGCGCAGGAACGAGTCCACGATTCGTTCGATTCGATTCACCTCGGCGTGCATTACTTCCAGGCGCTTCACGGCGCGATGCTCGCGCTGCGTCGTCGCGTGGGCGAATTCTTCGAGCAGGAGTTGGGCGTTGATGCTGAGCGTCGATAGCGGATTCTTGACCTCGTGTACGAAGCTGCCGGCGAGTGCCGCGACATCTTGCTCCCAGCTTCCGAGGTCGCGAGTGTCGAAGCGCGGCACGGCGCCCCCCTCCGAACAAGCGGCTTGGCGGCGATCTCATCGTCACCGCACTGGAGCTAATCCAAGAACGCTTTCTTGCGGAGGTCCGGTGAGCAGAATAGTTTCGGCAACGTGCTCTTCGCTTCCTTCTCGGGTTTCTTCTTCTTGCCCTTTTCCCCTTCGGTCCCCTCCGCCTCCGCGGGCTTCCCTTTCAGGATCTCATCCGGCACCTTCTTCGAAATGCGATGGCGGATCTTCCGGACCGCCACATTCTGCTCCGGCTCGAGCAAGAATGCGTACCCGCCGTAGTAGAGCTTTTGTCGCTCGTCGTAAATGTTCTCGCTCGCCTCGTGGCTGTAGACGATGACCCTTCCCGTCTCCACGATGAGCCAGAGCTTGTGCCACTTGCCCGGCTCGAGGCCATCCACTCGATGGACGTCGTACTGAGCGGTGCCGGCGCGGACCATGTTGTGGACGCCGAGGATCAGTTGCTGTCCTTCCTTCTCTACCTTGGCCTCGAACTCGACTCGATATTCCTCCCAGTTGTCCTCCCCCGCTCCGAGCAGAGCCCAGCCCTGCGAGACATTCTCACCCTCGATCGCGCCGTCATCTTCCTTCCAGACCTCGACCTCTCCCTTGACCGACTTCCGGAAGCCGCTGAGACCATCGAGGATCGGTTGTTCCTCCCAAGGGATGTTTTCGACCGCCTGTTCCTGCGCTTTGGACTCCTTGTACTTCGCGTAGGTCTCATCGATGAGGGTCCGGACCTGCTTGTAGCGCTCCGTGTCGAACTTGTAGCGGTCCGAATAGCCCTCGAGCGTGGCGATGGCCTTCACGTAGTCGCCCTGATCGCTGAGCGCCTTCCCCACGCGATAGCGCGTATCGAACTCCGTGTGGGCGCTGCTGCGGAGCACCATCTGATCGAGGAGCTTGTCGCGCTCGGTGTCCGGCTTCTGCCCGAGATAGGTACCCTCTTTGTCCCAATGAATGAGCACATCCTCCGCGCCCGCGTATTCGCCTTGCGCGGCGAGCGTTTCCGCCTCGAGCCGTGCCTTTTCGAGCGACTTCATGCCTGCGGCTTCGAAGTCCTTCTTGACGTCTTCGATCGCGGCTTTGATCTCCGTTTCGAAGCGCGTACCGGCGTGCGACTTGGCGAGGGTCTTGAACCGGGCGAGGATCTCGCCGTGCTTGCCGCTGTTCTTCGCCCGAAAATCCTTCGCATCCTGCCACTGCGATGCGAGGCGCTTGTCCTTCTCCTGCTCCTTCTGCCGCGCGCGCTCTTCCGGCGTCGGTTCGTCGACGGCGGGTGCCGCCGCCGTATCCGGCGTCTTCCTGGAACATCCGCAGGCAGCGGCGATCGCCAAGCCCGCGAGCGCGGCCACAAGAATGCAATTTTGCGAAACGGTCCGAAGACCCGGGCGGCTCATGCAGTTCAACTCCTTATGGGGGGTATCCGGCAAGCAACTCGCGCAGAGCGGCGAGCACTCGTTCGAGGATGTCGTCCACCGAACCCTCCAGCCGGCATCCGGCGGCCTTCGGGTGCCCGCCCCCTCCGAAGCGCTCGGCAATGGAGTGGATCTCCACGCTCCCCTTCGAGCGAAGCGACACTTTAAACCGTTGGGGAGAGAGTTCAACGAGCAGCAGGAGCACGTCTGCGCCTCGTACGCCCTTCATCACGTCGATGAAGCCGTCGAGCTCTTCGTAGCCGACCTCGTGGCGCTCGAGCTGAGATCGCCGCAAGAGTCCGTGAACGATGCGCCCGCCGGCATCGCTTTGTAGCCCGGCGAGCAATTCGCCCAAGAGCAGCGTGCGACCGAGGGTGGAAGTCTCGTACACGGCGCCGAACAGGCGCTCGGGATCCGCGCCTTTCCCCGCGAGCAGCGACGCGGCCTCGAAGGCATGCGGCGAAGCGTTCGAGAAGCGGAACCACCCAGTGTCCGTTCCGATCGCGACGAAGAGCGCCTCTGCGATCGGCGACGTGATCTCAACTCCAAGTCCCAAAAGGACTTCCAGCACAAGGAGGCCGGTCGCCGCGCTGCGCGGCTCCGACCAGAGCGCGTCGAACGATCCTTCGTTCCGGCAGACGTGGTGATCGATGGCGACTCGGGGCGCTGGCGCCGCAAAGACCGCTGACTCGAGCTTGCCGAGGCGGCTCGGATCCGAGGTGTCCAAGATCACGAAGAGGTCCGCGGCGGCGATCGCCGCCTTGACCTCCGCTGGAGCGCCATGAGTCGTTGCGACCCGAATCTCGCCGGCAGGGTCGAGAAAATCGTAGCGCTCCGGAGCGCGATGGGTGTTCAGGATCGCCGGGCTGGCCCCCCGCGCGCGAAGCCCGCGTGCTAGCGCCAGCTCCGACCCTATGCCGTCGCCGTCCGGATAGATGTGCGTGAGGAGCAGCGGGCGGCGTGCCGCCTGGATCCGCGCGAGTACCGGTCCCGGCGGCGTAAACTTCTCGAACGATAGGAGTTGCGACGATTTGTGCGATTCTTTCCCCACTCGATCTTTCCTTTTCTCAAGTCGTTTACTATAACGCGCCCGTGGATCGCGGGCAGCCGGCGCCAGGCGAAGCGCGCGCGGCCGCTCGGACCGAGGAT
>JAKEFC010000123.1 GCA_022616235.1 Planctomycetota bacterium | reverse complement strand
GCACGAACCCCTGCACCGGGGCATCGTTCGTCATCGTCACCGCCACGTCCTCGCTTACGAGCCCCGCGATCGTGGCATCCTCGATGCTGACCGACTGCTGGCAATAGGCGCGTGCCGGCGCCAGATAGAACATTGCAACCAAGATCGCCAAACACGGCAGGCCACGGGCGATCGTGCCCGCGATCCGTCCCTCGCTCCGCGTCATTCTGGTATTCCTCCCCGCCGCCGCCGCCTGGAACTCGAGTTCCGAGAGCCGCGCCGGACGTCTTTCGCCAAGAGGCGGTTTCTCGCGCACGAGCGAAGTCGCCCCGACTCCGCGCGCGTTCTCCTCGAAACCAAGACCTCGATGAATCCTAAAGCCCAAGAAAATGCCCAAAGCCCAAGAAGATGGTCGCGGGACGCAGACGCCGGTGCTCCGGCGCGTACCAACTCCAACCATCACGTACTCACTACGCTCGCATCACGAACTACGATCCGCGCCCCGACAGCCTAGAGCGCCTACGATAAACTCACGCGCGCGGCAGCCCAGGCGAGGCTGACACCTTTCGCCGCGATGCGCGATCCGCACAAAGTCTTAGAGAGGAAAGCGGCAAGCAACGGCCAGCAAGGGACCTCGAGCGACAAACGTTCACTTGCGGCAATTACCCGTTTAATTCAGCGGCGCAACTATAGCGATGGGCCAATGCCGCTGTCAACGGTGGGTAGTCCTTTTTCCAACGGCGCAGCGGAGTTGCGACGAAAACCAAGAATTTCGTTCCGCATCGAACGACCGCTCGGCGGCGCAAGGAAGACAATCCTAGGGTTCGGCCGGCGCCGGGATCCACCCCGAGTAGCGACCCATCCAATACGCGAGGACGAGGTCCACCCCCGAGACGCAGATGCTGCCATCCGCTCCGGCAGCAGAGTCGAAGACGAAAGGGTCGCTGCGCCAAACATTCGAGCTGGGGGCGCGCGCGCCGAGAGGCAGGGCATGGAGCGAGCGCTCGCGACCCTTGCGATCGTCGAGGAAGCGGCGCTCGATGCCGCGATAGATCTCGGGATCCAACGGACGGGCGCAGAGGTCGGCGGGAGCGCTGAGCAGATTGCGGAGCGCGTTCGTTTCCTCGGCGCCATCGCGAATCCCGTAGAACGCCGCGAGAGAGCAGAAGAACGCGTTTCCCTCGCCGCGAAAGGCCTCGAGAAAGTCGAAGAGCGCGGCGCGAACGCCGGCGCGCGTCCGCGCCCGCGGCTCGAGCAGCGACACTGCAACGAGGCTGGCGGCGGCCATCATGTCGTTCGAATAGTTTCGGATCCCGAACAACTCGAAGTGGAGCGGCTCCAACGCGGCGACAAGCTCGTTCTCGAGCGCGGCGGCGTCGCTCGCGGGGGAACCGGACGCGTCCCCGTCGCCGAGCACGATCGCGAGGCCAATCGCCGCGTGCACTCAGATCGGAATTCCGAAGATCCGCGGGCGCATGTCGCAGAATCGCGGGACGCTCCCGCCGCCGTCGCGAATTCGGTACCCCCCGGCGCGCCAATTCGCCGCGATGCGGTGCAGGATCCCGTCGCACGTCGAGCGCACTTCCTCGTCGTCCACGAGTGCGCGCGCTGCGCACAGGCCGAAGACGTAGCCGGCGTACTGATCCTTGCTGGGCGGCAAGCGACACGAGAAGCCGACCCCCGCCGCGGATGGCTCCCAACGCTCCGGGTTTGCCGCCACTTTTTCGACAAGCGGCGATGGCAGGATGCAACGCGCGATGTAGCCGGGTGTGCCCGTCGCATCGTGCAGGAGCCGCATCCCTCGCACCACCGCGAGAATGCGCTCGCGGTCGGCTTCCGCGGGCTCCTCGACGGCCGCGCGAAAGGAGAGCGCGGCGAGGAGATGGCCGCTCCACGCCGCTTGGTCCGCGAGATCCTGATAAAAGCCTCCGGCGGCGAGGGGCTCCGCGGGAGTGCGGTAGAGGAGGAGGCCTTCCGGCGAGAGATGGCGGCCGAAGAGATTCTCTTCCCACGAGGCGGCGCGCGACCTGAGCGCGCTCCCCGCGCCCGCGCCCGGCGGCGGAAAATCCCACCGCTCCCATTCGATCGGCAGACCGCCGCAGCCGGAGGCGATGCAGAATCCGAGCGCGACGAGCGCGATGCGCGCGCGGAGCGTCTCGCTCGCGGGAGCGTAATCCGCGAGGTTCATCGGCCGGGAGCGCTCTCTGGGGGCTCCGCTTCCGCGAAGCGCCGCGCGTAGAACCTGAAACTATGCCGCGCAGCCCAAGGCAGGAGGAGGATCGATGTGTAATGGCCGAGAGGCGAGATCCGAGTCTCCGGGCGCCCGAGCGCTTCGTAGAGGCGCCACCCCGCTGCCGCGGGCACCTTGTCGTCGAAGCGAGCGAGGAAGAGGAGCGCCGATTCGGGAGCGATCGCTCCCGCAACGAGCAATGGATCGGCGTGCATGTTGGCGCGCCAATCCGCGACGACCGCTTCCGGCGGTGCGAGCAGCGCTTCGCTGCGCCGGGCGAGATACCGCTCCACCAGCGATTCCCCGGAATCGGCGACGACCGCGGCCAAATCTGCACCGGCGAGGCAGACGACGTTGGCGCGAAAGCGCGGCTCGCGAGCCGCGAGGATGACCGTGCGGATGCCGCCGAGGCTCACGCCGAAGGTCCCGAGGCGGGCGGCATCGAGCGGATATCGTGCGAGCAGCGCGGCGAGCGCCTTCCGCATCGCTTCCACCCAGGACTCGAGCGTGCGCTCGATCGCGATGGCTCCCGAGGACGGCAAGAGCAGGATCTCGTCCTGGTAAAGGAAATACGACGCGAATCCCTCGGCGCACGCCCAGCGTCCGAAGACGCGGCAGTCGAAATAGTCCGATTGCGCGCCTCCTAGAATCGGGCTCGACGCGATGAGGGGGAAGCGCCGGCCTGCTTCCCCTGCCACCGGCAGGTAGATCTCGCCGGCCACTACCACGCACTTGCCCGCGGCGTCATCGTAGGTAGTGAAGAGAAATCGCTCGTGTCGGATCGTTTCCGAATCGTCCGCGCCGGGGCCGGAAATGCGAAACCCCCACGATGGAAACTCCGGCGTTTCGAGCGCCGCCGCGGCACGCGCGAGCGGCGCGAGCGGCGGCATGGCGCCGCCAGCCTCGAACGGCAAGTGCGTGCAGCCCGAGGCGAGTAGCAACGGCGCGAAGATCGCGATGGCGCGACTATTCTTCATGCGGTGGTAGGCGGCTTCCGAGCGGCACCTCCGGCTGCGCCGGCGTGCCGACACGAATCGGGTTCGTGATGATCCAAGGCCTCCACTCCCCGTACACAGGATCGCGGCGCATGACTTCGACGCGCCAGACGCCGTCGCTCGCGCTCGCGTGGCGGAGCTGCATCCCTTCGGCGGTCGCGACGATGCTCCCATCTCGATAGAGCGCGATCTCGCCCTGCGCCGGAATGCTGACGAGGAACTCACCGGCGTCCCCCGCCGCGACGTTTTCTCCGAAGAGAAACTCGTTCGCTCCGCGGCGGTAGCGAAAGTCGAATCCGGCGGGTTCACCGAGAGCATCGAACGCGACGTACAGGCGTCCCGCGCGCACCGCTTCTTCGATCCCGGCGGCATCGAAGGATCGCGCCCACACGCGATTCGAGTGAAGCGCGAACCCGTTCCGATAGTCGTCCCAATTCAATCTCCCGCCGCCGCGCCGGCCATGAGCGTTGCAAGCCCCGACGCCGACCAGGGCCTGCCCCTTCCGCTCGAGAGCCTGCCACAGGGCGAGGTTGTCGGAAGGACGGTCGACGCTCGCGAGCACGGGATCGCCGAGCCCGAGCATCGCGCGCAGCCAACGTCCCGGGATGCGGGCGATGTCTTCGCGCATGTCCGCCACGGTGTTGTAGACCTCGAGCCCCTGGAGGCCGCTCACGTTCCAATCCTGCCACGGCCGGCGTTCATCGGTGGGGTGCGCGACGACCGGAAAACCTCCTTGGCGGTTGATGCGATCGATCAGCTCTTGCGGCGGGATCTTCGGATGATGGAACCCGCGCGGAAAGAGGTCCAGCAAGTGGCCGATGCGGGAGGAGTATTCGATCCCGATGAGGAGAACGATCGTGCGCCCCTGCCACGAGTAGGAGGCGGCATAGGGGAGTGCTCCGGAACGGTCGTGATCCGTCACGATCACGAAGTCCGAGCCGGTCGCCGCCGCGGCGTCGAGGATCTCCGCAATCCTGCCCGTGGAGTCGTGGGAATAGCGGCTGTGTACGTGCAACACGCCCCGCAGCTCCCAGAGAAAGTCCCCGTTCCCCGCCCGCACGCGCGCGGGCTCGCGCAACGGATCCGGCCAGCGCGCACCGCTCGCGCAGGAAAAGACGAGGCAGAGGGGCAGGAGCAACGCGGCCCACGCGCGGCTGCGCCGCGGCGGCGGTGCAATCGCGGGAGAGCCGCCGGCAGCCATGCTGGAGCGTCGCGACGGCGCGGCGTCGGCGGCGTCGGCGGCGTCGAAGGGACTATGACTCGATCTTGGCTTCGTCACGAAGTTGTTGCCGCAAGGCGTGAATCTCCTTCGGAGTCGGTGGCTGCGCCTCGAGTTGCTTGCGAATCTCGGCGGCGACGTCGTCGAGGCGCGTGACCGTGCGCCGCACGAGCTGGACGATGTAGACGGCGAAGCGCGCATCCACCGGCGGCGACACGTCGCCTTCGGCCTTCAATGCGCGCACGGACTCGTCGTACGCGGGCCCGTAGACCCCCGGGCGATAGTTCGGCACCATGCCATCGTTGCGGCGCGTTTGCGGCTCCTCCGAGCGCTCGCGCACCATTTCCACGAAACCATCCGGCCGTTGCCGGAGCTGCTCGTAGGCCTCTTTCGCGCGCTGCATGGCATCCTTGGAGCCGGCGGGATGATCCTGCTTCGGCTTGATGAAAGCGAGGTGGCGCACTTGATCGAGCACGCCGTCCTTCCCGTACATCTCGGCGAATTTCGCCTGCACGTCTTCGACGGTCACTTTGCGGGTCTTCAGGATGCAGCGCTCGAGCAGGAGCCGCGGCCGCAGCCGCTCCGCTTGTTGCGCGCGCCACGTCTCGAGCGTATTGAAGCGCCCCTCGATCTCGGCGAGGAAGCGCTCGCGGCTTCCGCGCAGGCGCTCGATCCTGTTGTTCATCACGTCGTCCACCGATTTGGCGACTTCTTCATCGGTCACGGCGACTCCAAGCGCTTGCGCCTTCTTTTCGAGCAAGTAGTCATCGACGAATTCCAGGAAGCGATCCATGCCCAGGCGCCGTTGCAAGTAGTCCACGTATTGCTGGCGCGGTATCTCGTTGCCGTCGATGCGAACCAGGACTCCGGGTGGGAGCGCGGTCGCCGGTCGCGTCGTGGGCAGCCGCGGCGGAGCGGCTCCCGGAACCGGAGGCGGCTCTTCGGTCGGGGCGGCACCGCCCGCGCCCTCCGCCTCCTGTGCGGCGGCGGAGGCGCCGCCGATGCCGCCCGTTCCGGCAGTCATCCGCAGCGCCGCGGCGGCCGCGAGACCGCCGGCGAGCAGGAAAATGCCAATCATCCTTGGCAACCGGCGTCCCCATGGAACTCCCGCGATCTCACTCATTTCGAACTCCTCCCGGTAGCGAGCGCCCGATACGAGCACCGAGCGCGCCATCATGCAGGTCGAAGGGAGACGAGGCGACAGTTTTTTCGGAGGCGCGGCGGGCGGCGCGGTGGGCAAGCTCCCGGATTGGCGCCGAATAATCGAAGAGCACGTTTCCGAATGAAGCCGTTGCCCGGCGGAATTTTGAAACGTGCCCTAGTTACTTCTTGGCGGCTTCCGGAGCGGCTTCGGGAGCTTCCTGGCTGGCGCGGACGAAGCCGAAGTAGGCCCTCGTGGCATTGTCGCCGAGGCGCGGCTTCGCGAGCCGGATCACGCGCGTGTAGCCGCCTGGGCGGGATGCGTAGTAGGGGCCGATCTTGTCGAAGAGCTTCGCGACCATATCGCGATCTTGCAACGTCGCCATGGCGCGGCGGATGTTGTGAAGATTCTTGGTGCGGCCGAGCGAAATCAGCCGCTCCGCCTGCGGCTGCGCGAATTTCGCCTTCTCGCGCGTGGTGACGATGAAGTCCTTGCGCTCGAATTCATCGAAGAGCGACCGTATGAGGTTCTTCGCGAGCGCTTTGCGGTGCGCGGTAGTGCGCGCGAGCTTGCGGCCGGCGACACGGTGGCGCATTTCACAGAACCTTCCCGTTGCTTGCGACGCGCGGCAACATGCCCAGCGTTAGGTTCAGCGCGGAGAGCTTCTCTTTCAGCTCTTCGAGCGACGTGTTCCCGAAATTGCGGATCTTCAGGACTTCGTCCTCCGTGTAGCGGCAGAGGTCGCGGATCGTAGAGATGTTCTCCGACTCCAGGCAATTCGAAGCGCGCACCGACAGTTCCAAGAAGGAGATCGGGCGATCGAGCAGTTCCTTCAGCTCCGCATCTTCTTCCGGGCCTTCCTGCGCTTCCGGCAGGCCGGGCTGCAACACCTCCGCGCCCAACTCGAAATACTTGACCAACGGGTTCAGGTGCTTGCGGAAGATCTTGGCGCCTTCCACGAGCGCGTTTTCCGGGGACACCGTGCCGTTGGTCCAGATGTCGAGAAGCAAGCGGTCGTAGTTCGTGAGCTGGCCGACGCGCGTGTTCTCGACCTTGTAGCGAACGCGCGTGATGGGGGAGAACGTCGAATCCATCCAGATCGTGCCGATCTCGTTTTCCCCCTCCGCGTTCTCGAGCGCGGTTTGGTAGCCGCGTCCGCGCCGTACCCGCAAGATCGCGTTGAACTCGACGTTGTCGGTCAATGTGGCAAGCTTGATATCGGGGTTGATGAGCTCGACTTGATCTCCGAACTCGAGATCGCCCGCCGTGATTTGGCCTTTGCCGCGCTTCTTGAGGAACAATTCGGCTTCTGAGATATCGCGCAGCTTCACCAGGATCTGCTTCATGTTGAGGATCACGTGCGTGATGTCCTCGAAAACGCCGGACTTCGTAGTGAACTCGTGATCCACGCCTTCGATCTTCGCTTGCACGACGGCCGCGCCTTCGATCGACGAGAGTAGGACTCGCCGCAGGCTGTTTCCGATCGTGGCGCCGAACCCTCGCTCGAAGGGCTCGATCACGAAGCGACCGAACGTTTCGGATTTGGTGTCGTTCTCGCACTCTACGCGATTCGGCAGCTCGAATTCGCGCCAGCGCACTCTCATCGACATTTTTGGGACTCCCTCTCCGGTGATCGCCGAGCGGCGGCAGCCGCTAGGACGCGACTTATCGGCGCGACTTATCGCGAGCAGAACTCGACGATGTACGATTCGTTGACGTGCAAACTGATGTCTTCTCTCGCCGGCATTCTCACGACGCCGCCGGAGAGAGCGCCGGCATCCAACGCGAGCCACGTAGGGACCGCGTCCGCCTTGCGCGCCTCGAGCCGCTCGCGAACGATCTTTTGACTCACCTTGCGGTGGCTTGCGGCGATCTTCATTCCTGGTTTCACGAGGTACGAGACGATATCCACCTTGCGGCCGTTCACCGTGATATGTCCGTGTTGAATGAGCTGCCGCGCTTCGACTCGCCCGGAGGCGAATCCAAGCTTGCACACGGCATTGTCGAGGCGCCGCTCGAGCAAGAGGAGAAGCATCTCTCCGGTGTTCCCCGGAAGGCGCGAGGCCTCCGCGAAGAAATTCCGAAACTGGCGCTGGGATACGCCGTAGAGCCGCTTGACCTTTTGGGTTTCGCGGAGCCGGAGCCCGTAGTCGGAGTGGCGCGAGCGCCGCATCCCGTGCATCCCCGGAGGGTAAGTGCGCTTCGACACGGCGCACTTCACCGTGTGGCAGCGGGCACCCTTGAGATACAACCGCTCTCCATCGCGCCGGCACAGCTTGCATTTCGATTCGAGGTAGCGGGCCATTACGGAACTAGCGCTCTCTTTCTTCGGCGGTTGCGCGCGGAACGAGGCGCTTCGGCGCCGTCCGCGACGGACTTCTTGGGATCGCGGAGCCGAGGCTCACACCCTGCGGCGCTTTCGCGCTCGGCAGCCATTGTGCGGCAGCGGCGTCACGTCTTCGATGCTGCGAATCTCCAGCCCCGAGCTTTGAATCGCGCGGATCGCGGACTCCCGCCCGGAACCGGGGCCTTTTACGCGGATATCTACTTCCTTCATGCCGAGCTTCTTGGCTTTCGCCGCGCAGTTCTCCGCGGCGCGCTGCGCTGCGAACGGCGTCGACTTGCGGCTCCCTTTGTAGCCGATGGAGCCGCCGGTATCCCAGCAAAGGGTGAGGCCGCTCTTGTCGGTGACCGTCACGATCGTGTTGTTGAACGTCGCCTTGATGTGGATCACTCCCTTGACGACGTTCTTCTTGATCTTCTTCTTTGCGGCCTTGGCCGCGGGAACGGCACCTGAGGCGGCGGCGGCAGCCGGCGCGGCAGCGGGAGCCGCGGGTGCCGCCGGGGTCTGGTTCGGGTTCGTGCTCGTCACCTAGGCACAGCCTTTTCTATTGCAGCGTTGGTTGCCGTACCGGATGAACCGCGCTCCAGCGCACGCTCGGAGCGCATGAACTGGCAGCGGCATTAAGGCACCGCCTTCTTCTTGTTCGCGACGACCTTCTTCGGTCCCTTGCGCGTACGGGCGTTGGTTCGGGTGCGCTGGCCGCGAACCGGCAATCCGCGGCGATGCCTGAGCCCGCGATAGCAACCGATGTCGCGCAAGCGCGCGATATTCTGTTGGACTTGGCGGCGCAGGGTTCCCTCCACCGCGTAGTTGTTCTCGATGATGTTGCCGAGGCGGCTCAACTCGTCATCCGTGAGATCGCGCGCCCTCACGGAAGGGTCGATTCCCGCGGAGCTACAAACCTTGCGCGCCGTCTCGTCGCCAATCCCGTAGATGTACGTGAGCGCCGTGCCCGTACACTTCGCCGCGGGAATGTCGACTCCCAGGATTCTCGGCATGTATCCGTTCCGTTCCGACTCGTGCGTTCAGATCGGCGAATCGCTCGCGACGCCGCCTTAACGACCCTGCCGCTGCTTGTGGCGCGGATCCTTGCAGATCACTCGCAAGACGCCGCGCCTTCGAATCACCTTGCAACTCTCGCAGATC
>JAKEFC010000122.1 GCA_022616235.1 Planctomycetota bacterium | reverse complement strand
TAATTCGAGGGGAAAGGATTTTTTCGTTTCTGTCAAGCGATTGCGTGTCGTAAGTCGTTGCCACACAAGAGTTAGAGTACGTTATTTCACATCTGCACCCGCCTGACATGTGCGGTCCGGATCCAACACCGGACAATTTGTCCTGTGAAGATCATGACTGCAATGAAATATGATGGAAGGAGGCACACCATGCTCGCTCGGTACTTCTTCGCGGTTCTGATCACCGTAGGGATTTACGCCTCCGCGGAAGCGCAGGAGGCGCAGCTTGGGTTTCCGATCGTGGATTCGGATCTCGACGAGGACTCCTCCGGTTGCGAGGCGCCTACCGTTGCTGACGTGGATGGAGATGGACTGCCGGAGATATTGGTTTCGTTCCACGGCTACGGGCTGTGTGTTTTCAAGCACGACGGCACGCAAGTCCCGGGCTGGCCGTATCTTACAGTGCAGAGTAAGAATGTGTTTCAGCAGGTAGATGGCCAAGCCATGGTGGGCGATATCGATGGCGACGGCGAGGTCGATGTCGTCTTTCAAATGCCCTCCCTGAGTTATTCTGATGGTGCTGACTTCTTCGCTGTGACTGCGGAAGGCGTCCTAAAAATGGGGTGGCCGATCGAAATTCCAGAGACTGATGGAAGGGTCTACGATTACGCGTTAGGTGATTTGGATGGGGACGGCGCGGTTGAACTCGTGGTGCTATCCAAGCCGCCAAGCCACACTTCAGTGTATGCGTTCCACGGAGACGGTACATTGGTGGACGGCTGGCCAGTGGACTTGAAGCTCGAGGATTTGCCAGGCCTGCCACCGTATTTCGACGTGTATTGGGGAACGCTCGCTGTAGGAGACATCGATTTCGACGGGAAGAGCGAGGTGTCCGTCGGCATGGCGTGGTACAACGCCTCGACAGACAGTCGAATCGCGGCTCCATCCATACTCCTCAACGGCGACGGGCAGCATCGGGACGGATGGTCGGTCTTTGAGCCGACCGTGAGCGCCGGGATGCACGACCCCGCATTCGCCGACTTGGACGGAGACTTCAGCGGCGAGCTGTTCGGCATGGCGGGAGATGAGTTTCTGGCCTATTGCGAAGACGGCTCGTTGTACTTTCCTCCCCAAAGCCATTGTTTCCCGAGGAAGGTAGCGTGCGGCAACTTGGATGACGATCCAGATCTCGAAATCGTGGTGCCCGGTGGCACGCTGAAGGTCTTCGACCTCGATGTAGGTACCGTCGCCGTGAATATCAACCTTATGGCGGAGACGGATTCCCCGGTTTACAGCAACTACGAAGGGATGTCGCTTGGCGACGTCGACGGGGATGGTAAATGCGAGATATTGGTATGGTCATCGGGCGGCGTAGGCAACAGGGTACACCTGTTCAATGCCGATCTCGAAGAGCTACCGGGGTGGCCAAAGGAGTCGCCAAGAATTCTGTCCAACGTTGCGTGGCCCTATGCTACGTGCCTTGCGGACCTAGATGGGGACGGAGACCTCGAGGCGATTTATACCTGGTCAGGAACACTGCAGGTCTGGGATCTCGAAAACGACGGGGAGCTTCCGTCGCGCGTGGATTGGGCGATGTGGGGACATGATGCAACGCTTGGGAGCTTTTATCACACCGGCGCACTGCCACCGCAAAAGTTTCTTCGAGGCGACGCCGATCGGGATGGGAACCTTCAACTTGTGGACGGTATCTTCATGGGGTTGCACCTTTTCGGCGATGCCGAGTCCGACTGTGCGGCGGCGATGGACTTCGACGGAAGCGGCTCGCTGGGAGTTGAGGACATCATCGGGTATTTCTCGTTTCTCTTCCTGGATGGGCCCTCTCCCGCACCGCCCTACCCCGATTGCGGTGAAAAGCCCGCGGGGGAAGAGCTGGACTGCCTGCAATTCGTTTGCGAGTGACGTACCGCGTCAGCGTCGCAAGGAGACGGAGCGAAATCTTGCCGCGCGGGTTTTCCCTGGACTAGCGGATCTCCAGCTCGTAACCGACGGATTCGAGGTGGGCGGCTTCCTTTTGGAGGTCCGCTTGGGTGAGGGCGTGCTCTTCGAGCCAGCCGCTGGGAAAGAGCAGGGAGATGGAGTTGCCGTCCGCCGTGGCGCGGAGGGGAGGCAGGTCGCGCGCGCCGCGCGTGCGCTCGAGCACGACGGCGATCCGGAGTAGGACGACGAGACGGAGCGCTTGCCGCATCGAGACGTGCGGCAGGTCGGCAAGCAGCTCCTTGTCGAGCCTCTTCCTGTGGCAGCGGACGAGGGCCGCCACGACGCGCTGATCGTCATCGGAAAATCCCGCCAACTCGGCGTGCGCGAGGAGATACTCGCCATGCTTGTGATAGCTGATGTGGGAGACCGCGAGGCCGACCTCGTGGAGTCGCGCCGCCCACCCGAGGAGCATCTTCAGGTACGGATCGGCCAGCTCCCACGCCGCGGCCACTTGCGACAGCAGTTCGCGCGCCGTCTTCTCCACGCGCTCGCCGTGCGCCGCGTCGATCTGGAAACGGCGCAAGAAATTGCCGATCGCGATCTCGCGGTGGTCCCCCTTCTGGAAGCGCTCCGTGAGGTCGAAGAGCAGCCCCTCGCGGAGCGCGCCGCTCGCGGAGATCATGCGGTCGATCTCGAATCCTTCGAACACGGCGAGCAGGATCGCGAGGCCCCCTGCGAGGACCGGCCGCCGGTCGTCCTTCAGCTCGGGGAGAGAAACCGCGTCGGAGTTCCCCGCGTCCATCAACGCTCGCCGCAGCTTGCGCAGAGCCTCGAGGGTGAGTGCCGAGTCGCACCACCCCGAAGCGCGCGCGATGCGGTGGATCGCGAGGATCGTGCCGCTCGACCCGAGGCACTGGCTCCAAGGCTGCGGCCGGAAGAGGTTCTCGATCTCCTCGATCTCGAGCCGCCCGGCAATGACGGCGCGGCGGAACGCATCGCGCGAGATCTCCCCGCGCGGGAAGAACTGCGCGCTGAAGCCGACGCAGCCCATGTCGAAGCTCTCGGATTGAATCACCGACAGCCCCTCACCGAGGATGCACTCCGTGCTACCCCCTCCGATGTCGACGACCAGCCGCCGCCCGGGCTCCGGCGAGCAGCTCTGTGCGACGCCTAGATAGGTGAGGCGCGCCTCCTCCTGACCCGAGATGATCTCGATCGGGTGTCCGAGCACAGATTCCGCCCGCTTCAGGAAACCGCGCCGATTGCGCGCGCGCCGAAATGTGCTCGTGCCCACCGCGCGCACGTGGCCGATCGGCATTTGCCGCACGTGCTCCGCGAAGCGCTCGAGACATTCGAGCGCGCGCTGTTGCGCATCCTCGCCCAGGTTCTTCTGGCCATCCAAGCCGTCGGCGATGTGAACGCGCTCGCGCAGGCGGTCGATGATGCGCACTTCGCCATCGATCATGTGTGCGAGGACCAGGTGGAAGCTGTTCGAGCCGAGATCGACGGCCGCGACGCGCTCGAGGCCGGCCTGGGCGGGCGCGGCTGCAACGGCGGGGCTCGGCATGTTGGCCTGCTCGGTCATCGCGCCGTCCCCGCCGAGCCCTTGCCGATCTCGCGGAGCGCCCCCGGCCGGAGCAGCCAGATCAGGGTCGCTTGCTCGTGCCAGCCGCGGTCGAACTCCAAGCAAGCGGCGCCGCACTTCCCCAAGGCGCTCAACGTGTGCGAGGAGCCGACGGCAGCGGCGAGGAAGAGGTCGAGATGCGGCGCATGGCCGGCGGCAAGGATGCGGCGCGCGCCGCACTCTGCGATCTCCTCGAGCGCGTTGGCGGGGTCGCAATCCGGTTCGAGCGCGGCGGTTTCGCGGATCTCGCGCTTCGGAACGCCGAGCACGCCGGCCACGATCTCGGCAGTCCCGCGCGCACGGACGAGCGGGCTCGTGAAGATCACCTCCGGCGCGACCGCAAGAACGCGCATCCCCGCCGCCGCCTCCCGGACGCGCCGTTCCCCCTCGCTCGTCAGGGGGCGCTCGCGGTCCGATGGGCAGTCCGGATCGTCGCGGTCCACCGCGATTCCGTGCCGCACGAGCCACAGGCGCCGCACGTCCGAATCTCCGTTCGCGCTCATGCGAGACTTATATAGCGGGCTCCCGCGAAAGGCCAGGAGCGGGGGTTGATCGAAGCATGGCCGGTCGCTACGATCCTCGCTTTCGCCGCGCGCCGTGGGAGCAGGAGCAATGGGAGCAACGGGAGCGAGCAACATGGCGCCGCGTGCAGCAGTCGTACGGAGGAGTAGCGCAATGAGAGAGAAGATTCATCCGGCTTACATTGACACGACCGTCGAATGCGGTTGCGGCAATAAGTTCATGACACGCTCGACGATCCCGAAGATCCAGGTCGAAGTGTGCTCGTCATGCCACCCGTTCTACACGGGCAAGCAGAAGTTCGTGGACACCGCGGGCCGCGTCGAGAAGTTCCAACGCCGATATACCTGGGAGCAAGGCGCGGAAAGCGTTCTCACCAAGGCGGAAGAGAGCCGCGAGAAGTCGCGCGCCACCTCGGCCCAGGAAGAACAGAAGAAGCGCGATGACCTCGCGCGGCGCCGCAAGGCGAACGAAGCGCGGCGCCAGCGGATCGTCGCGAAGAAGAAAGAGGAGTACGACAAGAAGGCGCAGGAAGCGGCCAAGAAAGCCGAAGCCGAAGCCGCGAAGAAAGCGGAAGCCGAGGCCGCGAAAGCGGCGGCCGCCGCTGCCGCGTCCGCGGCAAGCGCTCCCGCCGGGACTCCGGCAGCCCCCCCCGCCGCTCCGTAGCGACGCAACCACGTTTCTCGCCGAAAATGCGCCGTGCATTTGGCCGGGTGACGTGGTTGCATCGTTTTCGGAGCCGGCGCTCCGATTCCATGACACGGACCCGCTCCCGACTCTTTCCCCGAGGTGCCGAAGTGCCGGAACAAGACACGAAGTCCTTCATGGAAGCCCCGATCGAGGGCACGCTGCGCGGCCGCCTCTCCGAGATCGTAACGCGCCACGGCGAGTTGGAAACCACGCTTGCCGCGCCCGAATCGCAACTGGATCGCGCGCGCTACCAAGAGCTGCTGAAGGAACACGGCGCGAAGGCGACCCTGGTCGGTTACTGCAAGGAGTACATCGCTCTCGAGAGCGATCTCCTGGAGGCGCGCCGCATGGCCGCCGGGAGCGATGCGGAGCTGCGCGAGCTTGCCGCCGCGGAATTGGAGCCGTTGGCGGAACGCCTCGCCGCGAGCGCGCGCCGGATTCGGGAGTTCATACTCGACAGTCAGATCGATGGCGCGGACGCGAACGCGATCGTCGAGATCCGCGCGGGGACAGGCGGTGACGAGGCCGCCCTGTTCGCGGCGGATGTGTTCAAGATGTATTCGCTCTACGCCGATTCGCAGCGCTGGAAGCTCGAAGTGCTGAGCGCGAGCGATACCTCTCTCGGCGGTTACAAGGACATCACGTTCCAGGTGAACGGCCGCGGCGTCTACGCGCGGCTTCGCTTCGAGAGCGGCGGCCACCGCGTGCAGCGCGTGCCGGCGACCGAGACGCAGGGGAGGATCCATACCTCCGCGATCACCGTCGCCGTCATGCAGGAGGTCGAAGAGGCGGAGGTGGCGATCCATGAAAAGGATCTACGCGTCGACACCTACTGCGCTTCCGGCCCCGGCGGGCAGAAGGTGAACAAGACCGCGAGCGCCGTGCGCATCACCCACATCCCGACCGGGATCGTCGTCGCGATCCAAGATGAGAAGTCGCAGCACAAGAACAGGGCGAAGGCGTTGAAAGTGTTGCGCAGCCGGATTCGCGAAGCCGAGCTGCGCGAGCGCCGGGAGAAAGAAGACGCGCTGCGCCGCTCCTTGATCGGCTCGGGGGACCGCAGCGACAGGATCCGTACCTACAACTTCCCGCAGAATCGCGTTACGGATCACCGGATCAACGTGAGCATCTACGCGCTCGACCGCTTCATGCTCGGCGACATCGGAGGCCTCCTCGACCAGCTCGCCGCGCGTGACCGCGAAGAGCGCGTGCAGATGCTGTGACGCTCGGATCGATGCGCGTCCACGCGCAAACAATTGCCGAGCTGCTCGCGTGGGGGGAGCGCGTCCTCAGGCAGCATCGATTACCCACGCCGCGGCTCGACGCGGAATTGTTGCTCGCGGCGCATCTCGGCGTGGAGCGCTCCGAGCTGCACCCGCGCGCGAGCGCCGAGGTCGCGCCGGGGCAGGAGGAGCGCTTTCTCGCCGCGATCGCGGATCGCGCCCGCGGCGTGCCGGTTGCATATCTCACCGGCGAGCGGGAATTCTACGGACATGTCTTCCGCGTGACGCCGGCGGTGCTCGTGCCGCGCCCCGAGACGGAGCTGCTCGTGGAGTGGGCGTGCGAGCGCCTGCGAGCGCGCGCGCAAGCGCGCCCGGCGCCCCGCATCGCCGACGTGGGCACCGGGTCGGGCTGCATCGCGGTCGCGCTCGCCCTCGAGCTGGCGGCGGAGCTGCCGGCGCTGGAATTGACGGCGACGGACCTCTCCGCGGCAGCCATGGAGATCGCGCGCGCCAACGCCGAGCGTCTTGGCGCCGCCGCGCGCATCCGCTTCGTCGAAGGGGACCTGCTCGCGCCGCTCTCCGGACGGTACGACCTGATCATCAGCAACCCGCCGTACGTGGCCGCGGACGATCCGGGTTTGCATCCGCACGTGGCCGCGTTCGAGCCGGCGATCGCGCTCCGCGACGTGCACGAGGGCGATGGCCTCGGCTTCTACCGGCGCTTCCTCCGGGACGCTCCGCGCTGCCTCGCGCCGGAGGGAGCGCTTCTCCTCGAGGTGGGAGACACGCAGATCGGCGCCGTGAGCGAGCTATTTCGAAAAGGCGGCTATGGCGTCGAATCGCGCCGCGACCTCGCGGGGATAGAGCGCGCGCTCCTCGCCGATCGCCGCACCGCGGCGAAGTGAGGAGCGCGCGGATTCTAGTCGCTCGTTCTCGGCCTAATCGTCGTCTCCGTTTTCGGGCGCCGCAAGATCGTCCTCTCGCTCGTTGTCGAACTGCTGAACGCCACTCTGTTGGACGTTGGTACCGCCCTTTTTGACCAGCCCTTTGCCGTAGTTGCCCGCGATCGTGGTGTTCGCCACCAGACCCTTCGATGAATTCTTGAATTCGATGCCTACGCCCGGGTCGGGCAAGTCGACCGATGGAGAGGTGCCGGCGGCGCCGACGCGAAAACCGGTGCCCGAAACCTGGCAATCCGTGATCGCGACGCGGGCATCGTCGTGCACCCAGATTCCGAAGTTCAGGTTGTGCTCGATGCGGCACCCATCGATCAGAACGTGAGAGTCCCCTTCGACCACGATGCCGTCGCGCCAATTGCGTATCACGAGGTTGCGAAGCGTGATCATTCGGTCGTTGGCGGCGTCGATGAGAATGCCCGTCGAGTTCTGCCGATCGACGTTGCCGGCGGCTCCGGCGAGCACTGCGTCGATGTTCGCCTCCACGCCGGGCGCCGCCTCCAAGGTCACGTTGCCGTTCGCCCCCGTGATCGTCAGGATCTCGGGGAAGCGCCCGGAAGTCACGATGGTGATGCGCCCATTCTGATTGGCGCCGCCGTTCAGCGAACCGAGCGCGGCGTTCAGCGTCCCGAAGATGCGATCCGTCGAGTTGTCCGTGTCCTCCGCAGTTCCGAGCAGGCCATCGCCGTCGAAGTCCGTATCCCCCTCCACCAGCACCGGATGATTTGCGAACGCAACCGCCGGCATGCAGGCGATCGCGGCGGCGAACAGGAAACTACGGGCGTAAAGCGAGACGCGCATCGGCTCCTCCTCTTCCAAGAAAACACACGAGAGACACAGGCCCAATCCGGCGCATGTTATCCGCTAGAGCGTGGAGCGCAACGAGCCTGCGCGGCTTATCGGCCCTCGCGGCGCGAGGCTCCAGAACTTGTGTACGCGCCGACGATAAAGCATCGACGCGCACCGCGCGCCACACGGCGCGCAGCTCGATGATGGAAAACGAGCCTGCAGCGATGGTTGCGAAGCATCTGTGAGGAATTAATGAAGAAGCTACTGCTGTTCGCGCTGATCGTCGGGGGCGGATTCTGCGTCTACAAGACCGTGTTCGCGAAATCGAGCGCCTATCGGGCCTACGAGGCCTTCGCCGATGCACTACTCTTCGATCGCTGGGACGAGGCGCGCGAGCTTGCGGCGAGCAGCGAGGTCGCAGAGCTCGTCGGCGACAGGTCGGCGGCGCCGGAAATCCTCGGCTACCAGAGCTACCACAACCTCAAAGGGCGCGTGCACATGGGGCCATTTCGAAGCATCGAACTCGAAGAGGAATCCGAAGATGGCGAGCGAGTATCGCTCCGCGTCACGCAGGAGACGCGGGAGGGCCCGCTGACGATGGCGCCCGTCGGACCCGCCACGCGCCGCTACACCCACGACGCGGTACTGGTGTACTCCGGCGGCACCTGGCTCGTGGAAAGCTTCGCCGAAGAGACGGAGTCGCTCGTCAAGGACAACTACTCGTCCACGGAAGAGTGACGCGCTTCGCGCCGCGGATTGCCACGGACTGGCCGAGCGCGCAGTCCGCGTGCAGAAGCCGGCGTAACTGCGCGGTTCAGTGCCTTCCCATGGAAGGCTCTTAGCCCGAATTATTCATGATCCTTCTACTGCAAGCGCCGATGTGGCTGCCTTGCTGCGTCGAAACCGCGACTTCGATCCTCAACGACCTCACCAGGTCGCC
>JAKEFC010000008.1 GCA_022616235.1 Planctomycetota bacterium | reverse complement strand
CTGGCGGCTCGATCAAGATCCAGGGCGGCGGCCTCATGGTGTTCGAGACCGCTGCCGGACCGGCCCCGAACGGACCGATCATCAGCGCGCTGGGCGGAGCGGCAAACCTCACGCCGACCGCGGATTTCGAACCGAACGGCATCATCGACTACGCCGGCAACGGACTAACCACCGCCGGCGGCACGGGATCCGTCGGTCGCATCCGCATCGAAAGCTCGATCGGCTTCAACACGCTACCACCGACGAACTGCGGCACTTCGATCATCACCTACACGGCGCCGAACAATCGGCCGACGGTCGGGATCTGCCCGCCGCCTGTCGTGTTCCCGTTCGAGGCGGGTACCCAGTTGCTGAGCACGGCCTCGACCCTCACCTACAACGCCTCTCAAGCGGGTGGCGTGCGCAACTCGGAAACGCAGTTCGCGCCGCCGACCATCGGGTTCCTGCCGTTCGTGCAGCCGGCCGGGACCGCGGTGCGCGTCCTATTCGAAGGCGCGCGCGAGAGCCTCGATACGCCCGGCCGCCCGGGTCCGTTCGCGGGGATGGTCGATGATCCCGCGGCGTTGAACGGCGCCGAATACATCCGCATGCACTTCCAGATGTATTCGAGCGGCACGAGCTTCGGGGTGCCTACGCTGGACCGGGTGGCGCTGCCCATCTCGTTCCCTGCGAACTAGCGCAACGTGCGGCACGCGAAGGCCGCGGCTCCGGAGCGGAGCTGCGGCCTTCTTTTTTTTGCCGTGCCGGCGTAAACAAGCCGGCATGGATTTCCAGGTCCGCATCGCGACGGCCATCGTGCTCGCGCGCTCCTCGGCGAGCGGGCGCGAGTTCTTTCTCGTAGAGCGCGCGCCGCAACTGCGCTTCTTCGGCGGCTACCACGCGTTTCCGGGGGGCGTGCTCGACCGCGAGGAACGCGCGGAATACGAAGCGGCGCGCGGCGCGGGCGATGCCGCGCGCGCCGCGCGCGCATTGGAAGACTGCGCCGTGCGCGAACTATTCGAGGAGACGGGCGTGTGCGCGTGCCCTGATGCCGCGCGCCTCACGCCCGCCGGCCGCGAATCGCTGCGAGCTGCGCTCCTCGCCGGCGATCAAGGAGAGTGGCGGCGTCTGCGCGGCGGTGCGGGGACGCGGCCGCCGCTCGCGTCCCTCTGCACCTTGCTCACGCCGCCCTTCGCTCCGGTGCGCTACGAGACCACGTTCTTCCTGCTCGAGCTGCCGCCGGGAGCGGTGCCGGAAGTGCGGCGCGGAGAGCTGGTCGGCGGCGAGTTCACGCCGCCCGCGCCTGCGATCGCCCGCTGGCGCGCCGGGACGCTCTCCATTGCGCCTCCAGTCCTTTTCCTCCTCGAACTGGCGGCCGCCGCCGGCGAACTGCAAGAGTTCCAAACGCGTGTCCGCGAGGAGTGCGCCCACTTCGAGCGCGGCCGCTTGCACCCCGTCCGCTTCGTCCCCGGAATCTTCACGGCGCCGCTCGCCGCGCGTACGCGGCCTCCGGCAGAGACGACGAATTGCCACCTCGCCGGCGTCGAGCGGCTCTACATCGTCGACCCGGCCCCCGTCGAAGCGCGTGAGATCGAACGTCTCTGCGAGCGCATCGATGCCGCGCGCGCCGCCGGCGCGCGGCTCGAGGGGATCCTGATCACGCACCATCACGCGGATCACGTCGGCGCTCTCTCCGCGCTCTCCGCGCGCTACGGGCTCGCCGTCAGCGCGCACGCCGAGACGCTCGCGCGCCTGCCGGAGGTCCCTCCGCGCGCGCGCGAGCTGCGAGATGGCGATCTCTTGGACCTCGGTCGCGCGCCGGATGGCACCGCCGGATGGCGGCTCCACGCGCTCGCGACGCCCGGCCATGCCCCGGGTCACCTCGCGTTCGTGGAGAGTCGCTACCGCACGGCGATCGCAGGCGATCTCGTCTCGACGCTGTCTACCGTCGTCATCGACCCCGATGACGGCGGGCACCTCGCGACCTACATCGCTAGCCTGCAAAAACTGCACTCGTTCGGCATCGGAGCACTGCTCCCGGGCCATGGTCCCGCAGTGCGCGATGGGGCGGCGAAGCTGCGGGAGTACCTTGCGCACCGCGCGCGCCGCGAGCAAAGGCTTGCGCAGAATCTCGCGCTCGCTCCCCGCTCCGTCGAAGAACTGTTGGCTACGGTCTACGACGATGTGGACGGCGCACTTCGCAGGCTTGCTGCGAAGTCGCTGCTTGCCGGACTCATCAAGCTGGAAGAAGAAGGGCGCGCAGTGCGCCGCGGCGACCGCTGGTGCGCGGCGCACTAGAGCCTCCCGCAAAAACTCGAAGACGAGCTTCGAAAAGTCGACTTTAGCCGCGGGATCGCTCTGCAATCCCGGGTTCCCAAGAGACGATTGCCTGCTACACTCATCGCGCAGCTTCTCGCAACAATTTTGGGCATCGCTCTTCTCCTCGGGCGCTGAACCCAGACGACATCGGACAGGATGAAGAGAATGCGTCGATCGAGCCGCGTTCTAGGGCGTCGGATTGCGACCCTAGCGCTTGCTACCGTTTTCGTTTGCGCGGCGGCCTCCAGCCTGCGCGCTCAGCACACCCTGACCGCGGGCACGGCCGCGGGAGTTCCGGGATCGGACGTCCAAGTGGCGATCCAACTCGACAATCCGGAACTCGTGCGGGGGTACTCCATCGGCCTCGTCCACGACGGCCTCGTGCTCACTTTGAACGCGATCGAGCAGGGGGCCGATGTCGCGGCCACCAACAGCGGCGCGGGCGCTGATTATTTCTTCACGGACGTCGCCCCGGAAAACGGGCCCGGCGGCATCGTCGCCTGCGTCGTGAGCCTCTCGGCTCCGCTCGAGGACATTCCCATCGCGCCGGATAACGAGATCGCGCTCTTCGATTACACGATCGCCGCCGGGGCGGCCGGGGGTACGTCGGCGACGCTCGAATTCTCGAGCGATCTCGGCGACCCTCCCGTGCTCACCATCGTCAGCGTCCTCGGCGTCTCCGTCTTTCCCGCGCTCGTGGGCGGCAGCGTTTCCGTGCTCGACTTCGAGCTGGATGGCTTCGTTTGCGCGCAACCGGATCCTTGCGAGTGCACGTTCGAAGCGTCTTGGACCAACTCGACCTCCTTCGACGCGATTCGCGTCTACCTGGATGGCGTCCTCACCGCCACGCTCGCGGGCAGCGCGACGGCCTACTCGCTATTCCTCGACACCGGGGAGAGCGTGTCGCTCGAGGTCGTTCCCGTGGTCGGAGCGCTCGAGGGAAGCAGCGGCGCGTGCAGCCTGACGTGCGCTCCGCTCGCTCCACCGGCGCCGCCCGCCATGCTCGCTTGCACCGTAGATCTGTCGGATTGCGAGGCGGCGATCTCCTGGCAGAACGCCGCGCTCTACGCGGCGATCGAGGTATCGCTCGACGGCGTGCTCCAAGCGACGCTGGCGGGTTCCGCCACGAGCACGTCGCTGATCCTCGTGGACGCCGCGCCGCACGAGCTTTGCATCACGGGGATCGATTCTTGCGACCTCGCATCGACCCCCGCTTGCTGCACGATCGCGTGCCCGCAGCCATTCGAGCGCGGGGACGGAAACGGCGACGGCTCCTTGGACATCTCCGACGCGATCTTCGTGCTCGAATACCTGTTCGCACAAGGTTCCGCGGGATGCGTGGATGCAATGGACTTGGACGATAACGGCGCGGTCGGGCTCGCGGATGCGATCTACGAGCTTGCCTACTTGTTCCAGGATGGCGCCGATCCTGCGGCGCCCTTGGGTGCGTGCGGGAACGATACGACGGCGGATTCGCTCGGCTGCGAGGCGTTCGCCGCCTGCCCGTAATCTCTTAATCTCCCCGCTTCCCCGTGTCGAAGCTCCGCTGCGGCGATGCTTCGACGCGGGGAAGGGGAATCAATGCAGGAGTTGCCGAAAGAGCGACAGGCTCTCTCTCTCTTCCACCGCGAGATCGTGATCCGCGCCGGCGACTTGCTCGACGGCGTCGAGGAATATCTTGCGGTGCTCGAGCGGCACCTCGGCGGGATCGATCTCCTCCGGTTGCGGCGGCCGCGCGAGCCATGCGAGCACCTGGCTGCGTTCCTCCGGCGCGAGATGGAGCTTCTTGATCATCTTGAATACGAACTCGCGCTCGCGCGGCTCGATGCGCAAGTCCGCCCACGCGAAGGAGCAGATGAATCGCATCAATTGCAGTCGCTCGTTGCCGTTCAGCGTGTGCAACATGAATGAATGCCCTCTCGGTGGATGTCGCGGTATTCTCGCCGGAGCGAGCGCGCACGGCAAGGGTACAGAAAGCTCCGCGCGCGGCCGCCACGAAACCGCACCGCTCTTTCCTTGAGCGCGCCGCGCTCCTGCCATAGATTCGCGCGGCATGAAGGAAGTCCCAGGGCTCGGCGAGGCGAGACTGCAGCGGTTCATCGACGAGGCACGAAGCGCGATCTTCGTGCACGGCGACTTCGGGGCTTTCTTCCGTGGCTATCGAAATCACGCGCGCCGCTGGGACCGAGAGCCGGATCCGCTGGCGGCAACGCTGATGCAACAGGGGCTCGCCGCCGCGGCGCTCTACTTGTCCTGCCGACCGCGCGATGAGTCGGTCGGATGGACCCTCAGCATCAAGGAGCCCGCGATCAGCTTGTTTCTCACGGGCGAGGCGGGGCGGAGCACGGTCACGGGAAGGCTCCTCCGCGAAGGCGTGCGCCAATTCGAGAAGAGCCGTCTCTACGTGCAGGCGCAGCGCGAACGCGGCCCCATTGCGCAGACCTTCCTGGACTTCACGAGCTTGGACGTGCTCGAGATCTTCGAGCAATACTACGCGCGCTCGGACCAGCATCCGGCGCGTTTCTTCGAGTATTCCGATGTGAGCTTCGGGATGATCTTGGCGTTGCCGGGAGCCGACCTCACGTGGCTGCAATCGCTCACGCGCGAGGCGGCGCGCGAGCGCACGCAGGCGCTGCGGAAGAAGCTCGACACGAGGGTCTTTCGCTTCGCCTGCGGCTGCAGCGTGGAGCGCATGCGTGAGGTCGCGCGCGGCGCCTACCCGGACCCGCGAGAGTTGTTTGCCGGCGAGAGTCGCATCGAAGTCCAGTGCCCGCGCTGCGGCCACTCTTGGTGGCTCACTTCGGAAATGCTGCGGTGACCGGAATCAGCGAGCGATCTCCGCGGTGGGAGCCGCTCCTCTGTGCGCCCGCTCCCAGATGATGTAGCTGCCGATCCGCGTTCGCCGGTATTCGGCATCGAGCAATCCGCGCAAGTCCGCATCCTCCCGCACGCGGCGGAGCTGCTCGATCGTGTTGTGTTGGATCCCCATCACGAAGAACTGGGTGCGCTCATCGGCGAGACGCGCGAGCAAGTAGCCCTTGTCGTTCCAACGCCAATCGTCCATGTAGCCTTCGCCCGTCGTGTGATACACCACGTCCTTTCCCCCAACGACCAAGCGGCCGGGCATCAGGCGCACGCGGCAGTGCTCGTGGACCGCTTCGCTGCCGCTCTCGCCGTAGGCGAGCGCGGTGTGGTAGTCCGCGCGCGCCTGCACGCCCGCGAGCGCGAGGTTGCCCGCGATCGCCGCGCAGGCGATGAGGGCGGTCGTGCGCGCGGGCGAGCCGAGCAGCCGCGCGGCGGCGAGCAACGCGCCGGCGGGCACGAAGGCGAACAGGATCGTGCAGGCGAGCGCCGAGATCGGCGCCGCCGGGAGGGCGGGATCCGCCAGCATCGCGACTTTCAATTCGAAAGTGAGCGCATAGAGCGGGTCGCCCGCGGCGAACAAGGCGAAGAAGAAGGTCGCGGCGCCGGCGGCGATGTAGCCGCGCGCCGGGAGGCGCGCTTCGCGAATCGCTGCTCCCGCATACGCGGCGAGTACGACCGCCCAGATCGGGAACATCGGAAAGTGATAGCGCGGATAACCGAACGCGACTCCGCCGGCGACCGTGAACACGACCGCGAACACGGAGCCCGTAACGAGCAAGAGTCCGATCGCGGGCGAGGTTCCCGCCGCGAGGCGCCGGTGATCGGCGATCGCGCGGAACGCGAGCAGCGCGCAAGGGATCCCCACCCAGAGCAGCACGGTCAGGGACATGCGCGCGAGCAGCAGTCCCTTGGCGGCGAACGACTCCGCGGCGCCGCGGGAGGCTACGGCGGCCGCGAAATAGGAGAAGACCGCCATCGAGTCGATCCCGCTCGCGGCGCAATACGCGGACCACGTGGCGAGGAAGAGGAGGAAGCCGCCTCCTCCCGCGAAGAGGGCGACGCGCGCCGCGAGCCGCCAGTCGCGCCGTGCCGCGAAGTGGAGCGCGATGCCGAACAAGAGGACGCAGGGCGTCACGAGTTTGATCCAGAACGCGAGAGCGAACAGGACGGCGAGAACCGCGAAGTCCGCGGCTCGCAAGCGCTGCCGTTCCACCATGTAGAGGATGATCGCCGTCGCAGAGAGGTGCTGGAGCGCGGTGTCGGCGGTGATGACGAGCGCACCCTGAATCACGACGGGCGCGAGCAGATAGAAGGAGGTGGCGAGGAAGCAGCTCAGCGCATCGAGACGCCCCGTGACTCGATACAGGATCCGGAGCAGCGCCGCCGCTGCGAGCAACGTGGCCGCGATGCCGAGCAGGCGTGCGCCGGTCTCATCGGCGCCGAACCAGCCGAGAAAGCGCGCGAGAACGTGGTAATAGAGATGCGGATGGAGCGAATTCGTTTCCCCCGTCACGCGGAGGGGCGTGCCGGTTTCGGCGAGAGACTTCGACGCGAAGAACTCCCAGGTCTCGTCATCGGTGAAGCTCGTGGAGATCGCGCACCAGGAGCAGAGAAGATAGAGGACGAGCGCGGGCACGCAGGCTGCGGCGGCGCGCACTCGCCGCGTGGCGCATCCCGGCGCGCGCGCGGAGGCCAGGGGCTTGGATTCATCGGCGCGGAGCGCGGGCGCGAGTTCTGCCATCGGTAAAGGAGTTATCGGACCGTGGCGGCTGGAGCTTGACGACCGCGCTCCGCGCGGTGGGCAATTGTCGGAAAGCGCCCGGAGCGCTACGCATGGAGTGCTGCGGCTTGACGCAGCCTTTCAACTTGCGGCAGGAGGCGTGATTGGCTCGAGGCTGGGCATGCATGCGGGGGATGTCGGCACGCGCCTCGAGCGCTACGCATGGAGTGCTGCGGCTTGACGCAGCCTTACGCCTCGCGGCACGAACGGTGATTGGCGCGTCGCTCGGCTTCAATTCGGGGCAAGGCGGTGTCGAGCCACCGCACTCCACGACCGCGCTCCGTGCGGTGGGGGAATGTCGGAATGCGCGCGGGGAGGCGTCGCGAGCTAATCGAAGAGCGCGGCGACGAAGCTCTCGGGATCGAAAAGCTGCAAGTCCTCGAGGCCTTCGCCCACGCCGATGAACTTCACGGGCAGGCCGACGGTCTCGAGGATTGGGAAGATCACGCCGCCGCGCGCGGTGCCGTCCAGCTTGGTGAGGATGAGGCCCGTCACGTTCATCACGCGCCGGAACTCGGCGGCTTGCTGGATCGCGTTCTGGCCGGTGGTCGCATCGAGCACCTGGAGCACCTCGTGCGGCGCATCGGGGATCTTTTTCTGGATGACGCGCACCATCTTCGAGAGCTGATTCATGAGATTCTTCTCGGTATGGAGGCGGCCGGCGGTGTCGATCACGACGACGTCGTAGCTCTCTGCCGCGGCGCGCTCCAGTGCCGTGTAGACCACCGCGGAGGGGTCGCCGCCATCCGCGCCGCGCACCATCTCCACGCCGATGCGCGCGCTCCAAATCCCGAGCTGTTCCACCGCCGCGGCGCGAAACGTGTCTCCCGCCGCGAGCAGAACGCGCTTCCCGTCGTTGTGCAGGAGATGCGCGAGCTTTGCGATCGAAGTCGTCTTGCCCGTGCCGTTCACACCCGCCACGACGATCACGGTGGGCGCGCTCGGCGCCCAGCGGATCCCCTCGTTCGCCCCGAGGCGCTCCACGAGCCGGCGTTTCAGGTACGGAACGATCTCCTCACTGGAGAACTCGCGCTCCTTGTAGGCTTCGCGCAGCTCTGCCGCGAGCGCGAGCGCCGTGGCGGGGCCGAAGTCCGATTGAATCAGGATGGTCTCGATCTCTTCCAGGGTCTCCGCATCGAGCTTACGCCCGAACGGGAGCAGTGAGGCGAGCCGGTCGCGCGTCTTCTTCAGCCCTCGAAAGAGCGCGGCGAAGCGCCCGCCGCTCTCGCGCTCGTCGCCGGCGGCCGGTTCCGCTCCTGCCACTTCCTCGCCGGCAGTGGCTCCTCCGGCAGTGGCGCCGGAGGCGGAGACTGCGCCGGCATCCTTCTTGCCGCGCCCGAACAGCCTACCGAGGACCATGCCGGCTCACCCAATCGCTCAAGATGCGGTCCAGGATGCCGTTCACGAACGCGCCGGATTTTTCCGTGGAGTACTTCTTCGCAAGCTCGATCGCCTCGTCGATCGCAACCTTCGGCGGCACGGCGTGGATGTGGTGCAGCTCGGTGACGGCAATCCGCAGCACGGAGCGGTCGACCACAGCCATCCGCGCGAGGCGCCAGTTGCTCGCCGCGGCCTCGATCGTTTCATCGATCGCCGCGCAATGCTCCCAAAACGTCGCGAGCAGCTTGCGGGCGTACTGGCTCACTTCCGGCGGCCGCTCCCGCGCGCCGATCTGCGCTTCCGCGAGATCGCGCCCTTCGTCAGGCCCGCGCTGATCCCATTGGTGCAGGCATTGGAGCGCCAATTCGCGCGCCTCGCGCCGGTTCTTGACGGTGAAATTGTCGGCCTCGACCTGCGTCAAGTGCGCCCCGCTCGCTGCACCGCCCGGAGGACGTGCACCATCTCGAGCGCCGCCGCCGCCGCATCCGCGCCCTTGTTCCCCGCTTTGCCTCCCGAGCGCTCCATCGCTTGATTCATGGTGTTCGTCGTGAGCAGGCCGAAGACGACGGGTACGCGGCCGGCGCGATTCAGCTCGGCGATCCCCTCCGCCGCCGCCGCGGCGACGAAGTCGAAGTGCGGAGTCTCGCCGCGCACTACGGCGCCCAAGCAGATGACCGCGTCGTAGGTGCCCGATTCGATAGCGACCCGCGCCGCCTGCGGAATCTCGAACGCTCCCGGCACGCGCACGACCGTGACGTTCCCATCCGGTACGCCGTTCTGCGCGAGCGTCGCAAGAGCCCCCTCCAACAAGCGATCTCCGATCACCGCGTTGAAGCGCGCCATCACGACGCCAATGCGAAGCCCTCGGCCATCGAGCGTCCCGTCGATTAGTTTGATCATGGTCTTGGGCCTATCCCACACTCGCGTTCCTCAGGCCGCGCGCGAGCGGCAACCGACAACGGAGGAGCGCGCCGGCGGTCACTCCCATTCTATCGTCGAAGGCGGTTTAGAAGAAATGTCGAGGACCACGCGGTTGATGCCGGGCACTTCGTTCACGATGCGACTGGAGATCCTGCGGAGCATCTCGTGCGGCAGATAGATCCAATCGGCGGTCATTCCATCCGTGGAGTCCACGACGCGCAGCGCGAGCACGTTGTCGTACGTGCGTTGATCGCCCTGCACGCCGACCGTGCGAATCGGGAGCAGCACTCCGAACGATTGCCAGATGCGCGCGTAGTCGCTCCACTGGCGCACTTCCTCCTGAATGATCGCGTCGGCGGAGCGCAATAGCTCGAGGCGTTCGCGCGTCACCGGACCCAGGATGCGCACCGCGAGGCCCGGACCCGGAAAAGGCTGCCGCGCGATCACCTCTTCCGGCAGCCCCAGACTCTTGCCGAGGCGGCGCACCTCATCCTTGAAGAGCAAACGGAGCGGCTCGATCAGCTCGAAGCCAAGCTCCGCCGGCAAGCCGCCGACGTTGTGATGGGACTTGATCGTCGCCGTCGGCCCGCCATGAGCGGCGACGCTTTCGATCACATCGGGATAGAGCGTGCCTTGCGCGAGGAAATGGGCGCCGGGGATCTCCTCGGCGACCGCGCGAAATTCTTCGATGAAGCGGCGTCCGATGCGCTTCCGCTTCTCTTCCGGATCTTCCACACCCGCGAGTGCCTCCAAGAATCGGTCGCCGGCATCGACGCAGCGAAAGTCGAGGTGAAAACGAGACTCGAAGAGGGCGCGAACCTGGCCGCGCTCGCCGCGCCTCAGCAGTCCATTGTCGATGAAGATGCAAGTCAGGCGATCGCCGATCGCGCGATGGACGAGCAGCGCGACCACAGATGAATCCACCCCGCCGGAGAGGGCGCACACGACGCGCGCCCCCTTCGTGCGGGCGCGGATCTCCTGTACCGCGCCGGCCACGTAGTCCTCGATCCGCCAATCGCCGCTGAAGCCGCAGACCTTGTAAAGGAAATTGCGGATCAGCTTCCCGTCGTCGCGCGTGTGCGAGACCTCCGGGTGAAACTGCAAGCCGTAGAAGGCGCCTTCCTCGCTGCGGACGACCGCGAGCGGCGTATTCTGCGTCCGCGCGAGCACGCGGAAGCGCTCGCCGATGCGCACGACGCTGTCGCCGTGGCTCATCCAAACCTGCAAGCGGTCGCCGATACCTTCGAAGAGCGGATCGCCCTTCGCCTCGATCTCGAGCGAGGTCGGGCCGTACTCGCGAGCTTTCGCCGGCTGCACGTCGCCTCCCAGCACTTGGCAGCCGAGCTGCATCCCGTAGCAGATGCCGAGGACCGGCACGCCGAGCCGGAAGATCTGGGGATCGAAGGCGGGAGCGCGGTCCTCGTAGACCCCGCAGGGGCCCCCGGAGAGGATGATCCCGCGCAGCTTGCGCGCGCGCAGGGCGGAGGCGGGCACGCTCGACGGAAGGATCTCGGAGTAGACGCGGCTCTCGCGCACGCGCCGCGCGATGAGCTGCGCATATTGCGCGCCGAAGTCGAGAATCGCGCAGAATTCGTTCTCTTTGGCGGCAGCGGGCGGGCCCGCCGGCTGCATCATCGTCCGCCCCGCCGCATCACTTCTCCCGCTCCCGCTTCCCCAACGTCGGATGCTCGTAGGAATGCAGGCTGTGGACTCCCCCTTCTTTCTGCGCGGAATGGGTCCGCAGCTCGAACAGGAGGGAGTCGCCGTAGAGCGCGTCGTGGAGCGAGGTCACGTCGCGGACCCCGAGGTCTTGGAACGAGTGGCGGAGCCCTTGCAGAATGTACGGGACGAGGTTCTTCACCGAGCCCTTGTCGACGACGAAACCGGAAACTCCCTGCGCGACCAGGATCTGCTCGCGATCCGCGAAGTAGCGCTTCGACCCGCCCTGCTCCATCGCTTCGATCGAAGCCATGCCGCGGTAGCGCTTGACGCGCATCCCGTTCTTGTAGAAATACTCTCCCGGCGCCTCCGTCGTTCCCGCGAACATGCTCCCCATCATCACCGTGCCGGCGCCGAGCGCGAGCGCCTTGGTCACGTCGCCGATGTCGCGGATGCCGCCATCCGCGACGACCGGCACGCCGCTGTCCCGCGCGGCGAGCGCCGAGTGGTAGACGGCGGCGGCTTGGCCGCGCCCGACCGCCATCGTCTCTTGCGTGATGCAGATCGACCCCGGCCCCATGCCGATGCGAACGCCGTCGGCGCCCGCGGCGATCAGCGCCGCGCACTGCTTCTGCGTGACGATGTTGCCGCCGATCACCTGTACGGACTTGTGATTGCGCTTGATGTGGCGGATCGTTTCGGCCTGGAACGTCGAATCGCCTTGCGCGGCGTCGATCACGACGACGTCCACGCCGGCCGCCACGAGCGCTTCGAGGCGCTCGCGATCCTCCGGGCGCGTGGACAGTGCCGCCCCGACCATGAGCTGCTTCTGGTTCGATTTCGAGGCCTCGGGATAGTCGCGGTTCTTCAAGAGATCCGTGCGCGACACCAGGGAGACGAGGTATCCGCGGCGGTCGACGATCGGGAGCTTGCCTTTCTTCGACTCCTTCAGGATCTGGTTCGCCTCCCTGAGCGAAATCCCCTCCGGCGCGGTCACGAGCGCGGTGGTCATCACCTCGCGGAGCGGGATCTCTCGATTCTGCTCCAGATCCGTGTCGCGGTTCGTGACGATACCGATCAGCTTGCCTTGCAGGTCTCCGGTCTCGGTGATCGGTATGCCGCTGAATCCGTGCGCCGCGCGAATCGCATCCACGTCGCGGATCTTGTGGTGCGGTCCGAGGACGATCGGATCCGTGATGAAGCCGTTCTCGAAGCGTTTCACGCGGCGCACGATCGCCGCCTGCTCCTCCGGCGTGTTGTTGTAGTGGATGAAGCCGAGCCCGCCGAGGAGCGCGAGTTGGATCGCCATCTCCGCTTCGGTGACCGTATCCATGGGGGAAGATGTGAGCGGCGTGTTCAGCGTGATCTCGCGCGTGAGCTTCGTTCGCAAGGAGACCGCTTGCGCCGCGAAGTCGATGTGTCCGGGCAGGATTATGATGTCGTCGTAAGTCAGGCTCTGGCGGGACTGAAAAAGCTCGCGGCCGGTCATGCCATCCATGCGGCATCTCCCCATTCGGTAAATCGACACGACGGAGTAAGGTGGAAAAACCCCTGCCGTTTCGACGGGGAAACGTGGATTCTTAGGCGTGCCGCCGCCGATGTCAACCGCATCGTCCCTAAGAGCGCATTTCATAATGAGGCCGTGGCCCCGAGGTCGAGCGAGAAGCACGCGCGCAAGAAGAGCCGAAGAGTCGTATTGATGGAGAAATACGGAGATGAGGCTCGACGCCGCGCGCGCGCTTCCAAGCCGACCGAAGCCAGGCGAGGTTTTGGGGAGGCTCTAGCCCGGAGTATTCATGAACTTCGTCACGAAAGCGTCGATGTGGCTGGATGGCAAGGAGAAACCTCGACTT
The DNA here is from genome assembly GCA_022616235.1 of Planctomycetota bacterium. Lineage (GTDB taxonomy): Bacteria > Planctomycetota > UBA8108 > UBA1146 > JAKEFC01 > JAKEFC01. Next base: position 5,280 of record JAKEFC010000008.1, on the reverse strand, counting down.
CCACCGGAGGCGACCTGGTGAGGTCGTTGAGGATCGAAGTCGTGGTTTCGACGCAGCCAGGCAGCCACATCGGCGCTTGCAGTAGAAGGATCATGAATAATTCGGGCTAGGCCTCGAACGCCGGCGCGCCGCGCGCTCGGCGTGGCCGGACCGCCCGCGGCGAGGGCGCGGGGGCGCCGTTCAAAGGTTTCGTTCTCGAGCGGGTACCGTTATCCTGGGCGTCCCTGGCGACGTGACCAGGAGACCCGCACGAAAACGCTGCTTGGACCTTCGAGTCCCCTTCGCGGCTCCCCAGCCGGCGCTCGTGTTTGCGCCACCCCTTGTCAGAGAGGACGTGCATGGTGGATTCTCCCTATTCCCCTTCGTTGGATGGGCCGCGCTCCGACGCAGGCCAGGATACCGAAGGGGAGCAGATCGCCCGCATCCAGAGCGCGGCGAAGGCGATCCGCCAGGAATTGGGGCGGGTGATCGTCGGCCAAGAGGAGGTGCTCGACCAACTCCTCATCTCCCTCTTCGCGAACGGCCACTGCCTGCTCGTGGGGGTGCCGGGACTCGCGAAGACGCTCATGATCTCCAGCCTCGCCCAGACGCTCTCCCTCAGCTTTTCCCGGATTCAGTTCACCCCAGACCTCATGCCCTCCGACATCACCGGTACGGAGGTGATCCAAGATGATCGCGCGACCGGGGAGCGCCGCTTCCAGTTCCTGAGGGGGCCGGTGTTCGCCAACGTGATCCTCGCCGACGAGATCAACCGCACGCCGCCCAAGACCCAGGCCGCGCTGCTCGAAGCGATGCAAGAGCGGCAGGTGACCGTCGGCGGCAAGAAGCACCTCCTCGCCGAGCCGTTCTTCGTGCTCGCGACGCAGAACCCGATCGAGCAAGAGGGGACCTATCCGCTGCCGGAGGCGCAGCTCGACCGCTTCATGTTCAACATTCGCGTCGGCTATCCGAGCGCGGAGGAGGAGCTGCGCATCATGCAGCGAACCACGTCCGGGGACATCGTCGAATTGAAGAAGTCGCTCGATGCCGCGGAGATACAAAAACTCCAGCGGCTCGTGCGCCGCGTGCCGGTGGCGGATGATGTGATCCGCTACGCGCTTCGCCTGACGCGCGCCACCCGCGTCACGACCCCGGAAGCGCCGAAGTTCGTGCGCGAGCTTGTTTCCTGGGGAGCGGGTCCGCGCGCCGGGCAGTATCTCATCCTCGGAGGCAAGGCGCGCGCGATCCTCGAGGGGCGCCCGCACGTGACCTTCGAGGACATCAAGAAGATCGCGCATCCGGTGCTGCGCCACCGCATCCTCACCAACTTCGCCGCCGAAGCCGAGGCCGTCAGCTCCGACACCATCGTCGACCGCCTCCTCGAAGAGATCTCGACCCATGCCGCCTGAGGATGCCGGCAAGTACCTCGACCCGAAGGAGCTGTCCAAGATCGCGCGGCTCGAGATTCGCGCCCGGCTCATCGTCGAAGGCTTCATCTCCGGCATGCACCGGAGCCCCTATCACGGCGCGAGCGTGGAGTTCGCGGAGCACCGCGAGTACGTTCCCGGCGACGACATCCGGCACATCGATTGGAAGGTCTACGGGCGCTCGGACCGCTACTACATCAAGCAGTACGAGGAGGAGACCAACCTGCGCACGCAGATCCTCCTCGACGCGAGCGAATCGATGAGCTTCGGTTCGCACGCCATGACGAAGCTCGACTACGCCCGCACCCTCGCCGCGGCGCTCGCGTTCCTGATCCTCAAGCAGCAGGATGCGGTCGGCGCGCTGGTCTTCGACAAGGACGTCCGGCACGCGGTGCCGACGTCATCCAACCCCTCGCACCTTCGCAATCTCGTCGGCGTGTTGGCGGCGGAGCCCGGCGCGGAGGCGACCGATTTCGGCGCCGTGATGGGGGGAATCGCGGAGCGGGTGCGCCGCAAGAGCCTGCTCATTCTTCTCAGCGACCTTTTCGACGACGCGGAGCGCATCGCCTTCGGCCTGCGCCGGCTCCGCCACGACGGCCACGAAATCATGCTCTTCCACATCATGGATCCGGAGGAGCTGCGCTTTCCCTTCCAGCGCATGACGCTCTTCGAAGGGCTGGAGGAGTATCCCGAGCTGCTCGTCAACCCGAACTCGTTGCGCGAAGCCTACCTGAACGAGGTGGAAACCTTCATGACGCGGATCCGCAAGGACTGCCGGAACAGCCTCATCGACTACGTGCTGGTCGATACCTCCCAGCGCTTCGACTCGGTGCTCACGCAGTTCCTCGGCAAGCGGGCGGGAACGAGGCGTTAGTGCCCGAATTCATCAATCCATCGATGCTCGGGTTCTTGGCGCTCGGATCGATTCCGATCATCATCTATCTCATCAACCGCCAGCACTATCGCCGCGTGCAATGGGCGGCGATGGAGTTCCTGCTCCGCGCGATGAAGAAGAACCGGCGCCGGCTTCGGCTCGAGAGCTTGCTGCTGTTGTTGATTCGCACCTGCGTCATTCTGCTGTTCGTCTTCGGGATGGCGCGCCCGATCTTCGACGATGGCGTGCTCCCCGTGCTCGGCTCCACGTCGCGCACGGAGGCCTTCGTGATCGACCGCTCCTACAGCATGGCCCTGCACGAAGGAACCCACACGGTGCTTGCGGACGCGGTGCGCCTCGCCAAGCAGCGGATGAAGGGGATGTCGCGCGTCGACCGCGTCGGCGTGTTCTTGGCCGGCGGATTTCCCGAAGCCCTTTTTTCCGAGCCGCAGGCGATGACCGACGAGATCCATGGACGCATCATCGAACAGCTCGAATCCGTCCCCATCGCCTACGAGCGGTGCGATGTCGCCACCACGCTCCAATTCGTGGCGCAATGGATCGAGGGCGCCAAGGACGTTCCGGCGTGTCTCGTTCATTTCTATACCGACTTGCAACAAGCGGATTGGCTCACCGGCGAAGGGGGCGTGAACGGCGCGATCCAGGAAGCGCTGCGCCGCCTGGAGGAGATGAAAGTGCGCGTGAAGGTCCACGATCTCGGACCGCCGCGCTCGCGAAACGCGACCGTCGTGAGCTTGGTTTCGAAGGATCCCGTGCTCTGCATCGACCTGCCGACTTCCTTCCAGGTGCGGGTGGAGAACCATGGCCGCGACCTGCTCGCGGGGCTCGAGCTGGAATTCTGGATCAACGACGTCTTGCAAGGCGCGCGCTCGCTCTCGATCGACGCGATGGGGAGCCACGTGATCAGTTTTCCCCACGTGTTCCGGGAGACGGGGCTCGCACGCGTGAGCGCGGTCCTGAAGACGGATGATCTCGTGGAGGACAACGTCGCGTTCGGCGTCTTTCCCGTGCGCGACGGCATCGACGTGCTCGTCGTGGACGGCGGCCGCGAGGGAGGCGAGGCGAGCGAAGAGACGGCATGGCTCGTCGTGGCGATCGGGCCCGAGATCGCCGGGGACAGCGTGAGCGGCAGGCTTACTCCCTACCGGACGCACACCATCGCGCCGGATCGCATCAACGCAATGAAACTCGAAAGATACGGCGTGGTCGTGCTCGTCGATGTGCCGGCGTTCTCCCCGCAGGAGTGCGAGTTGATCGAGGAGTACCTTCGCGCGGGGGGCGGCGCCCTCGCCTTCCTCGGCGAGCGCGTGAGTCCGGCGAGCTACGCCGCCAACGCCTATCGCGGCGGCGAGGGCTGGTTTCCCTACGCGCCCGGGACCGCTGTCACGGATCCACGGCAAGAGATCCTGTTCGCGCTCAACGTCACGGCCAAGGAACACCCGGCGGTCTCCTACCTCGCTTCGACGCCGGAGGCGGGACTCTCGCTGGTGCGTCTGCACGGTTACGTGTCCGTCGCGAGTCAGGTGCCGGCGAGCGCGGTGCTCATGCGCCTGAACGACTTCCAGGAGACGCCGGCGCTCGTGGAGCGCAGTTTCGGCAAGGGGAGCCTCTTGGTGCTGAATACCGGGGCAGACCGGAGTTGGAGCAACTTCGCGGTGTCCCCCGCGTTCCTCTGCTTCTTGCACGAGGCGCTCCCGTATCTCGCGGTGCGGAGCGACGTCATCCGCAACCTCGCGATCAACGAACCCTTCCCCCGCGTGATCCCGAGCGCCGAATACTCCCAACGCGTCTATCTCTTCGTGCCCGACGGGGACAGCCGTCCGCTCGCGCTCCGCGCGCGCGACGATGGCGCCACCTTCGACCTCGAAGTGCCGGGTCAGCGCCAGCCGGGGATCTACGAGATCCGCTACGGGATGGAGGCTGGCACCGCTGCCGCGCGCCAGGAGTGGTTCGCGGTGAACGCGGATCCGAAGGAGGGAAACCTCACGCGCGCCGACGTCGCGGCGCTGAGCGAGGCGTATCCGGGGCCGGTGCTCGGTTTCGAGGAGGTCTCGAAGCGCGCGGAAGATGGGGCCGCAGCGGCCGGCGACCGCGGCGAGATCTGGCGCACGCTGTTCTGGGCGGTGCTCGCTCTGCTCGTCGTCGAAAGCGTGCTCGCGCGCTGGTTCGGCGCGCCGCGAGAGAAGAAGCGATGAACTCGTTCGCCCGCTTCCTCGCAGACGCCGCCGAGCCTACCAAGGTCACGATCGACTGGATGCATCCGATCGACCTCTGGTTCCTCGCGCTCGTCGCCGCGCCGATCGTGCTCGGCGGAGTGTGGTGGCTGTATCGAGGCGAGCGCGGGGAACTCCACATCGCCGCCAGGCTCGCGCTCGCGGCGCTGCGGGCCGCGCTGATCTTCGCCATGATCGCATTCCTCTGCGAGCCGATCGAGACTCGCGAGCAGGAGCAGGTACGAAGCGGCCACCTCCTGGTGTTGATCGACGATTCCTTCTCCATGGGGATCGCGGATCGCTACGCCGATGCGGGGGAGCTGGCAAGGATCGAGGATGCGACCGGGACCGACGTCGGCGCCGAGACTCGCCGCATCGACTTGGTGCAGGCGTTCCTGCGAAATCCGCAGCACCGCTTCCTTTCCTCCTTGCAGGCGAAGGGAACGATCCGAGTGCTCGCGGGCTCCGACGGCACGGAAACCCTGCACGAATTGGGAAAGGTAGACTCGGCCGGCGCCGCGGCGGAACCTGCGCTTCCCGAGATCGCGCTACGAGGCAAAGTCTCGCGTCTCGGCGATTTCATGTACGACGCGGTGAACGATCTCCGGAGCGAGACGGTCAGCTCGATGGTGGTCTTCACCGATGGCCGCGACAACGGCGGCGTCTTGCGTCCGGAAGAGGCGGCGCGCCGCTTGCGCCGGCGCGACGTTCCGATTCACGTCGTCGGCGTCGGCAACGCCGACGAGCCGAAGGATGTCCGGGTCAT
>JAKEFC010000121.1 GCA_022616235.1 Planctomycetota bacterium | reverse complement strand
TCTACGTATTTCTCCATCAATACGCCTCGGCGGCTCTCCTTGACATCCGGCGCCTCGTTCGACCTCGGGGCAACGGCTTCATTCTGAAACGTGCTCTTAGTAAGATCTGCGCCGCAAGATCTACGCCGCAAATTCTGCGCCGCGAATCGCGCGATCAGCGCGTGACGGGATCGACTTCGCTCGGATCCACGCCAAGCTCGCCGAGCGCGCGCGTGACTTCCTGGAGCGGCAGTTCCTTTCGGCGCGCGAGCACCGCGAGCGCGGTCGCGGCGACGGACGCGGCATCGACCCGGAAGAAGCGCCGCAGAGCCTCCCGCGCATCGCTGAGCCCGAAGCCGTCCGTCCCGAGGGGCGTCATGCCGTCCGGCACCCAGCGCGCGATCTGCTCGGGCACGAGCCGCACGTAGTCGGTCGCGGCGATCACGGGACCGCCCCCCGCGGGAAGGAGGCGCGCCACCAATGGGAGCCTGGCCGGCTTCGCCGGCGAGAGGAGCGCCGCGCGCTCCGAGCCGAGTGCTTCTCGGCGCAGCTCGTGGTAGCTGGTTGCGCTCCATACCTCGGCGCCGACGCCGTACTTTTCTTCGAGGAGCTTCGCCGCCTCGCGCACGCCGGGGAGGATGCTCCCCGAGCCGAGCAACCGCACGCGCGCGCGCATGCGCGGCGCCGCTTCCTGCAACCGGTAGAGCCCTTGCAAGATCCCTTCTCTCGCGCCCGCCGGCATCGCGGGCATCTCGATCGCCTCGTTGTAGAGCGTGAGGTAATAGAAGATGTCTTCCTGCTCCGCGATCATGCGCCGGAGTCCCTCCTCGATGATGACCGCGACCTCGTAGGCGTAAGCGGGATCGTAGACGCGGCAGCAGGGGACGCTCGCCGCGAGGAGCGGGCTGTGCCCGTCTTGATGCTGCAATCCTTCGCCGTTCAACGTGGTGCGTCCCGCCGTGGCGCCGAGGAGGAAGCCGCGGCCGCGCGAGTCCGCGAACGACCAGATCGAGTCGCCGACGCGCTGAAACCCGAACATCGAATAGAAGATATAGAAGGGGATCATCGCCTCCCCGTGCGTGGCGTAGCTGGTTCCCGCAGCGGTGAAGCTCGCGAGGCAGCCGCACTCCGTGATGCCCTCCTCCAGGATCTGCCCGTCCTTGCGCTCGGAGTAGCTGAACAAGAGGTCGTGATCGACCGGCTCGTATTTCTGCCCTTCGTGGGAGTAGATGCCGATCTGCTTGAAAAGCGACTCCATGCCGAACGTGCGCGCTTCGTCGGGGATGATCGGCACGACGCGCGCGCCGATCTCCGGATCGCGGAGCAACGCGCGCAAGAGGCGCACGAATGCCATGGTGGTAGAGGCGGCGACGCCGCCCCGCGCGGGCTCGAGGAACGGCTGGTAGAGCGTGCCGCCCGGCAGGGCCGGCACCGCGCATTGCACCTTCCGGCGGGGAATCGTGCCGCCGAGCGCGCGGCGCCTCTCGAGCAAGTACTGCACTTCCTCGGAATCGGGACCCGGATGGAAATACGGCGGATCATCGAGCTGGTCGTCGGGGATCGGCAGGTGCAAGCGGTCCCGAAACTTTTGCAGCTCGTCGTCCTTCATCTTCTTCACTTGATGGGTGACGTTGCGCGCTTCCGTCGACGGGCCGAGCAGCCAACCTTTCACCGTCTTCGCCAGGATCACGGTCGGCTGCTCCCGGTGTTCCACGGCGCGCCGGTAGGCGGCGTAGACCTTGCGATAGTCGTGCCCGCCGCGCCGCAGGCGAGCGATCTCGTCGTCGCTGAGATGCGCGAACAACTGCTGCAAGACCGGATCGTTGCCGAGCAGGTGGCCGCGGATGTAGGAGCCGCTCTCGACGGAGTAGCGTTGGTAGTCGCCATCCACGACCTCCGTCATGCGCCGGATCAGTCGATGTTCTCCGTCGGCGGCGAAGATGGGATCCCATTCGCGCCCCCAGATCACCTTGATCACGTTCCAACCCGCGCCGTGAAAAGCCGCTTCCAGCTCTTGGATGATCTTGCCGTTCCCGCGCACCGGCCCGTCCAGGCGCTGGAGGTTGCAGTTCACGACGAAGATGAGATTGTCGAGCTTCTCTCGCGCCGCAAGGGAGAGCGACCCCAGGGTCTCCGGTTCATCGCATTCGCCGTCGCCGAGGAACGCCCACACGCGCGAAGAAGACGTGTCGCAAATGCCGCGATGCTCGAGGTAGCGATTGAAGCGCGCCTGATAGATCGCGTTCAGGGGCCCGAGCCCCATCGACACCGTCGGGAACTGCCAGAATTCCGGCATCAGGCGCGGGTGGGGGTAGGACGACAGCCCCTTGCCCGCCGTCTCGCGGCGGAAGTGTTCGAGCTGTTCGCGGGTGAGGCGCCCCTCGAGGAAGGCGCGCGCGTAGATCCCCGGCGCCGCGTGCCCTTGCACGAAGATCTGATCGCCGCGGCTTTCGCCATCCGGTCCGCGAAAGAAGTGATTGAATCCGACTTCGTAGAGGCTGGCCGCCGATGCGTACGTGGAGAGATGCCCGCCGAGATTGACGAAGAGCTTGTTCGCGCGCAGTACCTGCACGACGGCGTTCCAGCGGATCAGGCGCCGGATGCGCCGCTCCATCTCTTCGTCGCCGGGAAACGCCGGTTCCCCCTCCGGCGGAATCGTGTTGATGTACGGCGTCTGCACGAGGGCGGGGAGCCCGATTCGCAGGACTTGCGCGCGCTCGATCAGCTTGCGGACGATGTACCGCGTGCGGGCCGGCCCGGAACTCGCGAGGAGCGCCTCCAAGGAATCCATCCATTCGGTGGTCTCCTGGGGATCGATGTCGCTCCGTGCGGTGGGAAACAGCTCCGCCATGCCGGTCACTTCCT
>JAKEFC010000120.1 GCA_022616235.1 Planctomycetota bacterium | reverse complement strand
GTCGAGGCGGAGCCTCGACACCAGGGGGTTCGCGCCCGAGCCGCGCCAAACGCGGAGCAGGCCAGAGCCTCGACACCAGGGGCTGATCCGAGGGCCGCGACGATTGCGAAGCACGCGGGAGCCTCGACACCAGGGGCTTACAGTACGCCGCGTCGATGGCGGAGCGCGCCGGAGCCTCGACACCAGGGGCTTAGAGCAGGCAGCGTCGATCGCGGAGCAGGCCGGAACATCGAATCTAGGGCGGCGGCTTTAGCGGAGCGTGTGTGCGGCCGGAGCGGCATAGACATCCGCGAGCATGGATTCGGGGCGCGGGTCCGGCGGCGCCGATTCTCGCGCCGCCAGCGCCGCGCGCTCCGCGGCATCGATCTCCGCGCCGACCTCTTCCTCCCAGCGCGCAAGCAGGCGGCGTCCGTCTTTCCCCAGCGGCCCGCCGGGCCCCGCTACGAAGTCTTCCATGCACGCGATCGGGTCGCGCGCACCCCACTCGCGAAACGTCTTCGCGTCGAAGAGCGCGCGCGCTTCCCGCTCGTCGTGAGTCGCGTGTCCCCCCATGCGAAACGTCTTCGCGTAGACGATCACTGGCCCATCGCCTGTGGCGCAGAGCGCGCGCGCCGCGCGGACTTGGTGCAATACTTCGAACACGTGGTTGCCATCGCAAGCGAGCCCGCGCGCGCCGTACGCTTCGTGCAGCGCGAGCAGCGATTCTCGTAACCGCTCCCCGCACTCGGTACCCAGCGCTACGCCATTGTCTTGAACGACTACAATGAGCGGCGCCCCCTCGGAGGCCGCAACCGCCAGCCCCTCGTGGCAAGCGGCGGTGCGCGTCGCGCCATCACCGACCCAGGTGAGCGCGACGCGGTCCTCGCGCCGCGCGCGGAACGCGAGCGCGAAGCCCGCCATCACCGGCACCAGGTCGCCGACCAGGCTCACGGGACAGATTACGCCGTGGCGCAGGTCGCCGATGTGGAGGTCGCGCCCCTTCGTCACCGTGTCGCCGGTCGCGAGGTAGACCTTGAGGCAATCCGCGAGCGGAATCCCCTTCTCGAAGCAGGCGGCCGCGTTGCGAATCATCGGGCCGAAGACATCGGCCGCGGCGAGGGCGTGCACGGCGCCCACCGTCGTCGCTTCTTCCCCCTGGCCGAGCCAGGCCTTCGTGATCACGCCGGTGCGCACCCAACGCTTGAGCGTCACATCGTAGAGCCGATTTCGGACGAGACCCTTGTAGAGGCGCTCGATGCCTTCCGCTCCCAAGGACTGCACGGTCGAGCGCAGTCCCTGCACGTCGTCGAGGCGGCGCCGATAGTCGTCCATCACCCGCGGCTCGGGCTTCCAGTCGAGGTACTCCGCCGGATCGTACGCTGGGAATCGCTTCATGAGCGCAAATACCTGCCGAACCAGAACGCGACTTCGTTTGCGGCGATCTCCAGCTCCGGCGTGGTGCCCGCGAAGGGATGCGCCGCGCCGAAGGTGTGGCCCGTCCGCGGCAGCAACACCAGTTTCTTGTCCTCGTGCGAAGCCGCGTTATGGATGCGGGTCGCGTGGCTGACCGGCACGGTTTCATCGCGCTCGCCGTGGATGACGAGCGTGGGCACGCGGCGCCGGGAGATCGCCGCGGCGACATCGTAGCGCCCACGATTCGCATCGTAGTCGTCGAGCACGGTGACGCTCAGGTACAGCTCCTGCCCGGTGCGGTGGTTCAACACCGGCAAGCGCCCCGCGCGCCGCCATTGGGCCATCGTCGCCGCATCGTAACGCTCCGCATCCGCCGGCGCCGCGAGCGTCGCGATCGCGAGGACATCGGACCGCGCGGAAGCGAAGAGGAGCGAGATCATGCCGCCGCGGGAGTGCCCCAGGATCCCGATCTCGGCGGCGAGCGAACCCGGCGGCGCGCCCAAGTGCGGCAGCGAGTCGACGAGCCGCGCCAAGTCCTCGAGTTCCGCCGAATAAGTGTTCACCGCGAACTTTTCCGGCTCGTCGTGGCGATCGCCGTCGCCGCTGACGCCGCAAAGCGAAAAATTGAAGCGCGCAACGGCGAAGCCGCGTGCGGCGAGCGTGCGCGTGAGCCACGGCCACGCGCCCCACTCCTTGAATCCTTTGAATCCGTGGCAGAAGATGACGACGGGAGCCGGCCAATCTTCCTCCGGCGGCAACTCGAGATCGCCTCTGAGCGTGCGCGTCCTCGAGACCGGCAGCGCAAACCCGACGGCGTTCATGCGAGGCTCTCCCGCAAGCGGGCGATCGCCTGGCCGACGGCGAGCCGCTCTTGGATGCCGCTCGCCATCGCTTTCAGCGTGACCTCGCCTGCCGCGATCTCATCGCTCCCCAGGATCGCCGCGTACGCCACGCCGATCTCGCTCGCGTACTTGAGCTGCTTCTTCAACTTGGCCGGCTCCGGATATACGACCGCGGCGATGCCTGCGGCGCGGAGCTGCCCCGCAAAAGCGAGCGCCGCGCCGACGCCCGCTTCATCGAAGAGCGCGACGAGCACGCGGGCGGGTGTGCCCTGCTTCGCCGCCGGGCGCAGTTCCTCGAGCGCCGCGAAGAGGCGGTCGACGCCGAGGCTGATGCCGACCGCGGGAAGGGACCGGTTCGCGAAGATGCCGACGAGGTCGTCGTAGCGACCTCCGCTCATCACGCTGCCGAAATCGGGACGGTCATCGAGAAATGTCTCGTAGATGATGCCGGTGTAGTAGCCGAGTCCCCGCGCGATGCTGGAATCTAGTGCGATCGCGCCCCCGGCCCCGCCGGCAGCGGCCAGATCGAGGACCCGGCGCAGCCTAGCGACGCCCTCCGCGGCGCCGGCATCTTCCTCCGCGATCTCGCCCATGGCGGCAAGGCACTCGGCGGTGCTCCGGCCCTGCGCGACGTAACGGCGCAGTCCGTCGAGCTTTGCGCCGGAAAGCCGGTGCTCGCGCTCCGCCTCATCCATAAAAGCCCCTTCGCCGATTTTTGGCAGCTTATCGAGCAAACGAAGGAACGCCGCCTCCGGTTCCTGCGCGGACAACCCGAGCCATTTCGTGAGGCCCTTGAGGATGCCCCGGTGATTCACGCGCATCTGGAAACCCTCGATCCCCAAACTTCGCAGGACGGCGGCGCCGAGCAGCAACATCTCCGCGTCCGCGGCGGGATCGTTCACGCCGACCAAGTCGGCATCGCACTGGAGGAATTCGCGGTAGCGCCCGCGCGCCGGCTTCTCCGCGCGCCACACCGGCGCGATCTGATAGCGGCGAAACGGCATCAAGACGTCGCCGTGCTCGGCGAGGACGCGGGCGAGCGGCACCGTGAGGTCGTAGCGCATGCAGACGTCGCGCTCGCCGTTGTCCTTGAAGCGATAGAGCAGCTTGTCTTCTTCTTCGCCGTACTTACCGAGGAGGATCTCCGTGTATTCGAGCGCCGGCGTCGCGAGCGGCGGATAGCCGAAGGACTCGAAAGTGGCGGCGACGCGGTCGAGCATGCGATTCTTCGCCAGCATCTCCGCCGGCAGGTAGTCGCGAAATCCGCGCAGTGCCTGTGGCTTCATCGCTCGTTCCTTCGCTCCCTGCTCACGCCGATATCCCGCAAGCGCACCGCGCTCGAGGCGAACGATCATGGAGGATCGCGCGCCAAAAGCAAGGCGGGGATGAGCGCGGCCCGATCCTTCTCGCCGGCGCCGGATTCGCTGGCGGCGGCGTGGCGCGTGCCTCATTCTGAAACGCCGTGCGCGACGAATCGGCGGCGAGCGGATGACGCCCCGCGATGCTTGCGCGCGGCATGACGGAGCGGAGCGGCGGTGATCGTCCTCTATTTCATGACTCCGGATCCCGTAGTGATCGGCGAGGACAAGAACCTCCTCGATCTGCTCGCGATCTATCGGGAGCGCAAGCTGCGCCGCCTTCCGGTCGTCGATACGCGCGGCACTCTCACCGGCATCGTCGCGCGCAGCGACCTCTTCCACTGGGTGCCGCCCCTCCTCATCGCCGAGCCCCCGAGTCCGGAGCTGGCGGAAGTCCTGCGCTCCCACGCCGTTCGCGACGTCATGACGCGGAATCCCGTGACTTGCGCGACGTACGACCACATCGAGAACGTCTGCCGCCGCATGATCGACGCCAAGGTCGGCGCGATGCCGGTGCTGAATCGCGGCCATCTCGTCGGGATCATCTCCGAGACCGACCTCTTGCGAGCGATGACTGCGATCTCGTACGTCGACGAAGAAGGGAAGCGCATCAGCCTCCGCATCCCGATCGAGGCGAAAGACGACATCCTGTACAGCGTCGTCGACTTGGCGCGGCGGAGCGGCCTCGAGTTGCTCGCGGTGCTCACTCACCCGATCCTGGATGAATCGGCGCTGTTGGTTACCTTGCGCGTGAAGGGCGCCGGTCTCGATGACTTCGTCACCGCCCTCTGGGACGCCGGCTACCAGGGGATCGACGTCGACTGAGCGCGCCGCGAGCGGGGTTCGATCTGGAGGTTGGGACTATGTTCGTGCGTTATTGGATGACCGCGGACCCGAGCACGGTGCGCGAAGATGCGACGCTGCTCGACGCCTTCGAACTGATGCGCAAGCGCCACGTGCGCCGCCTTCCCGTCCTCCGCGGCACGGGCGAGCTGTGCGGCATCATCAGCATCTCCGACCTCTTCACGCTCGTTCCGCCTTCCGTCGTCCACATGAAGACGATCCCTGCGGTCGTCACCGCCGAGCTGGAGCGCCGCAAGGTCGGCAGGAAGATGTCTGCGCCCGCAAGCTCTTGCAACGAGAACGACTTGCTCGATGAAGTCGCGGAGACGATGCGGACGCGCAAGATCGGCGCCCTGCCGGTCCTACGCGGCAAGGAATTGGTCGGCATCATTACCGAGTCCGACGTGCTCGGTGCGCTCGCGAAGGTCGTGCGCGGCGGCGCGGATACGCGGCGCGTGTGTTGCAAGATTCCGCCAGGCGACGAACGCGATGTGATCGCGCGGCTCGTCGAAGTCGCGAAGCGCTTCGACATCGCGCTGGCCGGCGTCCTCACGCATCCCTTGCGGGACGAGCCGGCCTTGATGGCGGCGCTCCGACTGCGCGGCGAGCGCGTGGAGGAATTCGTGAAGGCGCTTTGGGATGGTGGATTCCAGGTGCTGAACGTCACGTAGGCGCGAGTGGGAGCGGCGGCGCTGCCCTCGCGGTGCCATCATGTGACGAGCCCGAGGTCCTTGCCCACCGCTCGAAACGCGGCGACGGCTCGGTCGATCTGCGCCTCGGTGTGGGCGGCAGAGATCTGCACGCGGATTCGCGCCTGCCCGCGCGGCACGACCGGATAGGTAAAACCGACGACGAAGATCGCGCGGCGATTCAGCTCCGCCGCCATTGCCATCGTCTTCTTCTCATCGCCGATCATGATCGGCACGATCGGATGCACTCCCGGCGCGATCCGAAATCCGGCCGCGGTCAGCTCCGCGCGAAAGCGCCTCGTGTTCGACTGCACGCGCTGGACGCGCTCCGGCTCCTCGTCGATCAGGTCGAGGACGCGAATCCCCGCCGCGACGACCGCCGGCGGCACGGAGTTCGAGAAGAGGTAGGGCCGCGAGCGCTGCCGGAGCAGCGCGACGATCTCCCGGCGCGAGGCCGTGAATCCTCCGGAAGCGCCCCCCAGCGCCTTGCCGAGGGTGCTCGTGATGATGTCGACGCGGTCGCGAACGCCGAAGTGCTCCGGCGTGCCGCGCCCCGTTTCCCCGATGAAGCCCGTGGCGTGGGAGTCATCCACCATGACCAAGGCGCGATGCTCCTCGGCCAAGTCGCAGATCTCCCGGAGCGGAGCGAGCACGCCGTGCATGCTGAAGGCGCCGTCGGTGGCGATCAGCCGGAAACGCGCCTTCTTCGCTTCCTCGAGGCAGCGGCGGAGATCCTTCATGTTCGCGTGCTCGTAGCGGAGCCGCTGCGCCTTCGAGAGGCGTATCCCGTCGATGATGCTCGCGTGATTCAGCTCATCGGAGATCACCGCGTCTTCGGCGCCGAGCAGCGTCTCGAACAGCCCCGCGTTCGCATCGAAGCAAGACGTGTACAGGATCGCGTCCTCCACGCCGAGGAAACGCGAGATGCGCTCTTCCAGGTCCTTGTGGATCGACTGCGTCCCGCAGATGAAGCGCACCGACGAGAGGCCGAAGCCGAACTCATCGATGCCGCGGTGGGCGGCGCGCACGATCTCGGGGTGGCTCGAAAGGCCGAGGTAGTTGTTGGCGCAAAAGTTGAGCGCCGCACCCTCCTCGGTGGAGACCTCCGCGCCTTGCGGCCCCGTGATCACGCGCTCGCGCTTGTACAGGCCCGCCGCCTCGATCGCCGCCAGCTCCTCCGCGAGCCAATCGCGATTCGTGAACATCGGCGCTCCTACTCCTCCACCTTCTGCGGGTAGAGGACGATCTTGCCGCAGTTCCCCTCCTTGAACAGGTCGAACGCGCGCGTAAAGTCGCGAAGCGGCAGCCGGTGCGTCACGAGGGGATTCAAGTCGAGCCCGGCTTCGAGCAGCGCCTTCGTGTCGAACCACGTCTCGAAGATGCGGCGTCCGACCACGCCGCGGATGTGCGCGCCCTTGAAGATCACGTCGCGAGCGATGTCCAGCGTGACGCGGTCGCTCGGCACGCCGAAGAAGCGAAAATCCCCGCCCCGCGAGAGGAGGCGCAGCCCATCCTGGATCGCCTGCGGGCTCCCCGACATCTCGAGCACGACCTCGCCGCCCCGCCCCTGCGTGAGATCCATCACCGCTTCCACCACGTTGGTTTGCTTGGCGTTCAACGTGTGTTGCGCGCCCATCTTCCGCGCCAGCTCCAGGCGAAACGGGTTCACGTCGATCGCGATCACCATGGCCGCCCCGCAGAGGCGGGCGATCGCCACGGCGAAGAGCCCGGTCGGGCCGCAGCCGAAGACCACGACCTTCTTGCGCGAGACGTCGCCGGCGAGCGTCGCGTGCACGGAATTCCCGAGCGGCTCTTGCAAAGTCGCGATGTGCGGCGGCAGCGCGCGATCCGTCTTCCAAGCGCAGCGCTCAGGGAGTGTGACGTAGTCGGCGAACGCGCCATCGCGCGCCAGGCCGATGATCACTTCGTTCTCGCAGATGTGGCGATTGCCGGTGCGGCATTGAAAGCACTGGCCGCAGTAGATGTGGCTCTCCGCGGCCACGTAGTCGCCGTTGCGAAACGACTTGACGTCCTTGCCGACCTCGACGACGTCGCCGCAGAATTCGTGGCCCAGCGTCACGGGCGGCTTGATCGCGCCCTGCGCCCACGAATCCCAGTTGTAGATGTGCAGGTCCGTGCCGCAGATCGACGTCGCGCGCACCTTGATCAACAGCTCGTCCGGCGCGGGACTCGGGATGGGCTTCTCGACGAGCGTGAGCCCAGGGGCGCGCTCGCCTTTTATGACCGCGGGCATCGTGCGCGCGCTCGCGTAACCTTCGGGCGACATCATTCCTCAACTCGATTTCCACTTTGCGGCGCGCGAGCGCGATTGCCTTTGTTGCCATCGAGAATCGGCGAAGGTCGCCGGCGCAGTTCGACGAGCACGGCGTGTAGCCCGGGAGAGCGACCGCGGAAAGACCGCGCATGTTACTCGACGCGCGCGCACGGGTGAAGGGGCGGCGTGCGCCTTGCCTTTTCCGCGCACGACTTCCATCCTCTCCCCATGAACGCCGACGCATCCCCCCCGCCGCGGACCAAGATCGTCGCCACGCTCGGTCCGGCCAGTTCGACTCCCGAGACGATCCGAGCGTTGATCGAACGCGGCATGAACTTCGCGCGACTCAACGCGTCGCACGCGGATCGTTCCAGCCACGCGCGCCTGATCGCGCTCGTGCGCGCCGCCGCGGCGGAACTCGGCCGCTCGGTCGGCATCCTCTACGACTTGCAGGGCCCCAAGATTCGCATCGGGCATTTCGATGGGCCCGCGCGCCCCGTGCGGAAAGGGGACTGCTTCGCGCTCGTGGTCGGAGCGCCGGCGGGGCCGGACGAATTCCCCGCGGACTACGCGGCGCTGGATGGCGACGTGCGGCCGGGGGAGCGGCTCCTCATCGACGATGGCACGCTCGCGACGGTCGTCGTGGAGGTCGAGCGCGGGCGCGTGCGCTGCCGCGCCCTCAACGACGGCGAGATCGCGCCGCGAAAGGGGATCAATCTCCCCGAGAGCCGCATCTCCGCCCCCGCGCTGACCGAGAAGGACCACGCCGACGTGGAATTCGCGGTCGAGCACGCGGTCGACGCGATCGCGCTCTCCTTCGTGCGCGGTTCGGAAGACGTCCACGCGCTCCGAAAGCTCCTCCGGCGCTCGAAGAGCGAGATCCCGATCATCTCGAAGATCGAGAAGCCGCAGGCGCTCGACAATCTCGAAGAGATCTTGCAGGCGTCTTGGGGAGCGATGGTGGCGCGCGGCGATCTCGGGGTCGAGCTGTCGCCGCCCGAGGTGCCGATGGCGCAGAAGCGGATCATTCACACCGCGATCAGCATGCACCGCCCCGTGATCACCGCCACGCAGATGCTGGACAGCATGACGCGAAACCCGCGGCCGACGCGCGCGGAGGCGAGCGATGTCGCGAACGCGGTCCTCGACGGCACGGACGCAGTGATGCTGTCCGCGGAGACCGCGATCGGCCGCTACCCCGAGGAGTCGGTGGCGATGATGCAGCAGATCATCGAGACGACGGACCGCTATCACGTGATGGCGCCGCAGGTGCGGCGGCGCCGGCGCGAGCGCGGCATCGATTCGACTCCCGAGGCGGTCGCGGATGCCGCCTGCGAGGTCGGCCGCCACCTGCAAGCGAAGGCGCTGGTCGCCTTCACGCAGAGCGGCATGACGGCGATCCTGACCGCGGCGCGGCGCCCCGAGACGCCGATCATCGCGTTCACGAACCGCCCCGCAGTGCGGAACCTGCTCACGCTCGTCTGGAGCGTGCGCCCTTACCTTCTGCGCGACGTGGACAACACGGACCAGCTCATCCAGGAACTCGACGCGACGCTGCTCCGCAACGACCTCGCCTCCCGCGGCGACCGCCTCGTCGTCCTCATGGGCGTCCCCACGAGCCGCATGGGCCCGACGAACCTGATGCTCCTCTACGACGTCGGCGGCTACTGGCCGCGCGAAGACGACGAATAGCACCGCTCGGGCGCGCGTTGCGTCCCGAACCTTTGCTCGATACAATGCGCGGTACGCGATCGATGTAATGAGAAGCAGTGCAGCGTAAAGTCCGTATCGAGGAATCCGCCGGCCGGAGGTCCCGCGTGACCGCAAGGAGCAAGACCCTCGCCGCCATCGCGCTCGTAACGCTGCTACTCGGAGTCGCGCTCTATCTCCTGCGAGACCAGTGGAAGGCGCCGCCGGAATCGCGGCAGCAGGAGATATCGCGCGCGCTCGACGCGCAGCCGGCTCGCTTGCCTGCGGGCGAGCCTACGGCGCCTGGCGACTCCTCACCACAGGACAACACCGCGGCTGCACTCGAGCAACCGAGCAGGATCGCCGTGACCGACGGCGCGGGCACGCTTCGGCTTCGTCTCATCTGGCAGGATACGCGTGAGGCGATCCCGTTCGCGGACGGTATCGCCACTCGCGACGACGCCGAAACGCAATCCTTCGCGACGGACGAGGCAGGCTCCGCTGAGGTAAACCTACGCGCCGGCACCTGGACGATCTCGATCGCAAGGACGAGCAGGCAAGTGCCGATCGAGCCCGGGAAGGCCACGGAGCTGCTCCTCGAGATTTCGGACGCCTGCACGATCGAGGGCACGGTCGTTTGGGAGGGAACGCCGCCCGTCGAGCCGGTGCCGGAAGCCCTGGTTCGAGTGATTCGATCGGGAGGTGGCGCGGGCCCGACGGCCGTGACCGACGACGATGGCGCGTTTGCGATTCACACTTTCGAGGATGAATTCCACTTCGAGGTGAGTGCAGAGGAGGTAGTGGCGAAGAGCGAGAATCGCTACTGCGACGGTTTCCGCCGAGCCCAGACGTTCATACTGCCGCGGCGCACCGTGGAGCTGGAAGCGATCGTTACCGGCGAAGACGGCGCGTCCCTTGGCGGCGTGGCGCTGCTCGTCGAACGGTCAGGTCAGCGCAAGGGTCCAAGACTGTCCGTCTTGCTCGGCGCGAGATCGCTGACGGGCACGACCGATGACACAGGACATTGCCAATTCGAGCGCATCACTCCGGGCCAATGGAAGCTGCGCGCCCAACGCACCCCTACGGCGGCATTCCAAGAGTTTCGCTTCGAGGTCGGTGCGGCGGCGGATGTGGTCGAGGAGACCTTCGTGTTGCACGGGCATTCGGGGCGGATCGACGGAGTCGTGCGGGCGGAAGATGGCACCCCGTTCGGGAATGCGAATGTAAGGGTGCACTGGGATCGCGACGCCCCGAAGAAGGACGGCACCTCGGGGCGAGTGGTCTCCGTACAGACGACCGACGCTGCGGGCAAGTTTGGCGTCGACGACGTCGCGCCAGGCTGGATCAATGTGAGCGCTGCCGAATTGGGAAATGCCTTCTCCGGCGCCGAGAAGTCCTTCGTGTTTCGCGGTGGAGAGGAACACTGCGAGCTGGTGCTTCCGCGCAGCCTCTCGCTCGAAGGTCGGGTCACTCTTGCGAGCGGAACGCCGGGCGCTGGGTTTCGCGTGTTTGCGGAGGTCGCGGAAGCAGGCGGACATACCGCGGATTGCGACCAAGAAGGCAAGTTTTCGGTGCCATCTTGTCCGCCGCGCCCATTCCAAGTCAAAGTCTACGCAGACAGATCGCACGCATGGGGACCGCTCGTAGTCTTGGAAGATGTCGATCCAAGAGATGGTCCTGTCGCGATCGAGGTACCGGACTCCGCGCTCGAACGGAGCCACATCCGCGGACGCGTACTCAACCGCGCAGGCGAGGAGATCCGTGGCGCGCGGCTCCACTGCTTCGGCGCGCTTGCAGGAGGCGGTGCCTGCGACGTCGCATCCGGCGACTTCGTGATCGGACCTGCACCGAGCGGCAGGTATACGCTCGCAGTTCAGTGTCCCGATGGCCGCAGCATGCAATTCGAGTGCGACCACGACGGCGCGAAGGACACGGACGCCGGCACGCTCGTAATCCCCGATCCCTGCCGTCTCATCGTGGAACTTGTGGCCGGCGAGGAGTCGCTCGATGCGCACGTCGTGTACGCGTGGGTCGACAGTGGCAACAACGCCAATTTGGGGTCGCTCGAGTCCCGCGCCGGTGCAGAAATGACCTGGGATGCGCGACGACCTGGGCGTTTCGTGCTCCACATCTTGGGCGGCGATGTCGCAAATGTGGATCTCCCCTTCGAGGTCATCGAGGGGAAAACCACTCGGCACCGCGTGGAGCTGCATCGCGGCGTCTCGCTCACGCTTCGCGTGGACTCGGTCGCTGTCCCGCGTCTCCGGGCCACGATCGAAAGTGACGATCCCACGGCCCGCATCCAACAATGGCTGAACGCCGCGAATGGGGTCGTGGAGCACGGTTGGCAGCTCCGACCCGGCACAGCCCGCCTCACGCTCGCGGACGACACCGGCCGCTCCGTCGTGCGCGAACTCACGATCCCCGCAGAGAGCGCCGACCCCATCCTCGTCCAGCTTCGCTGGCCGCCGGAGTAGGCGCCCCCACGAATCCTCTCGCGGAAGGGTCTAGGGTAGCTCGATGTCGTGGACGACTTCGGAGGTGCCGAAGGGATTCGTGAGCACCGACTCAACCCACTCCGCGGATTCCGCCTCCGACTCTCGCACGTTGATGAGATACTCATCCGCCTGCGGCAGCATGACCGCGTACGAGCCGTCTTCACCGGCAGTGCAGCTCACTTCGCGAAAGTTCGGCTCCGCGAGGATGCCTGCCGTGACGACGGCACCCGCGATCGGTTTCCCGCCTCTGCGCACGTGGCCGCGCACGACCGTCTGTGCAATCTCGACATCGAGCCGCTGCCACTTCGCGATCACGACTTCCTCCGGCAAGCGCAGGGACAGCGCTCGCCCCTGCGGGTCGATTCCGTCAACTCGAATCTCCCAAGATCGGGGATCCGCAGCGCGAAGTGAGTAGAACCCGGCGGCGTTCGCCGGCGACGACGTGACCGAATCGTCCGGTGCGAACTCCGCAGTAACCTTCGCGTCTGGAACCGGACGGCCCTTGTAAGTGACTTGACCAAAGATGCCGATCCCAGGTTCGGGCCGAAGCTCGATTCGCGTCGTCGCTCCGTCGCGAATCTCGATGTCGCTCCGTGCGGCGAATCCGACCGACTCCCCCCAGAAGATCACGGAAACGAGTCCCGCGGGAACCGCATCGAACGAGAAATTGCCACATTCCGGCATGCCGTCGCATTGCAGCACTGAGGACCAGCCTGGGGCGAAAACGAACACATTTCCCTCGCCTGAATCCGCCGAGATACCGAAAACCTGACCCTCGAGGCAGCCACCCATCATCGCCGGAAATTCGAGCTTCATCGTCTCACCTTGGCGGATGGTGACGACTCGATCGATGCTCACGAACGTGTCGAATTCGACGGAGACGCGATACGTTCCTGGACTCACGATCCTCCGAAATCGGCCGCTCGCATCGAGATTTGCGTGGCAACCGCTATCTCGTCCCGCTTCGGTAATTGTTGCAATGCCATTCCATGGATCGTCCGGAAGCTCGCCCACGATGCGACCGGTGATCCACGCTGGTTCGGGAAGTACGATGTCGACTTCGGGGCTCGGCACCTGCATGCGCAAACGCGTCGCAATGTTTTCGTTGCGCTGAGCCGTGATCGTCACCATGCCTGATTCGAGTCCGTCGACAACGAAATGCCCGTCCGGTCCGCTGCAAGTACCGCCTTCCCCTTCACTGCCGCGAACGACCCAGACATCGATCCCCGGCAAGCCTTGCCCCTGAGCGTCGATGATTCGCCCCTGAAGCGTATGACCTGGCGGACACAGGAGATCGATGGGATCGTTCGGCCCGCCTGGCTCGACAACGACTCGAACTTCGAGTGGCGGACGGTGCCCGGAAGGACAGGCGGCAAGCGTGTAGGTGCCGTGCTGCAAACCGTCCAACACGTAGCCTCCGTCTCCGCCCGAATACGCGTCGGCCAGACCGAATTCTGGAGAATTGCGGGCGCCGGAATCGCTCTCGAAGTAGTCGATGTTTCGCCATTGCGCAATGCCGTCCTTGGAATCGCGATCGAGCAACGCGCGAACGCGAACCCTTGCGAGCCCGCGACCGTTAGAGTCGAGAACTCGTCCATGAAGCGCGCCCGCAGGTGGCAGGCGAATCTCCACTTCCTTCGTCGTGGGATCGTGTCCGATCGCGATGTCTGTCACCGCGCCAACGAGCCGCTGATCGGCGACGGCAAGCAGCGCAAAGCGCTCGAACGGCGGAAGCACACGAATGCGAAACGTCCCATCGGCTCTAGTGCCAATACCGTTCAGCACATTCCACGGATACTCGCCTTGCCAGAACTCATCCCGCTGCTCGCCCCGCTGCTCGCCAGTGGGCCCAGCGCCAGTGTACGCGAGATAGACTTGCGCCTCCGAAACGGGCATGCCGGCGGCATCCACCACGCGGCCCGCGATGCTGTCGCAACCGGGAATCAAGATCTCGAGCGGTTCGTGGCGATCGGCCCTAAGATCGACTTCGACATTCGCGAGCAATTCACATTCTTCCGCCCGCACTTCGATCTTCCACCAGCCGGTACGGAGTCCCTGGAGAGAAAAGCTGCCATCTTCCCTCCCCTCGGATTCGTGTCGCTCCCGTTCGATGTATTCACCCTGCGCGCCGCCCTCGAGCTGTTTCTGTTCCAACGCTACGACTCGGAAGTACCGCAGCGGGGCCCTGTCGCTCTCGACCGTGACGCGGCCGCGAATCGAAACCAATGGTCGATTCTCGCCGACGCCGATTGCACCGAGATCGACGTGCGCGCCAGGCTCGACACGGATTTCGATCGAGTTTGGCTCTTCGTTCGCGTCTTTCGAGATCGTTACAGTGACGCGACCGACGGGCGCATTGCACAACTCGAATCTCCCGTCGACTGCGGAAGTAGCGGATGTTTCATGCAAGTGAAAGTACTCACCCATTGAGGAGATTCGGACCCCCGCGAGCGGTGCGCCGTTCGTCGCATCGATGACGCGGCCGCAGATGAGCGCACCGGGCATGAGTACGAACTCTGCGTCTTCATCACCGAGCGCTACGAGATAGTTGTCGCTCACGAACCCTTCGGCCCGAATCTCGATTGATTTGGTAAAATAGTATTCCGAGGGGAGCGTCTCAAAGCAGAATCGCCCGGCGCTGTCGCTCGTGGCACTGTCGCGATGCCATTTCTCATAGTCTCCATCACACTGCAGTATCGCGCCCTCGATCGGCGTCCCGTCCAGCGCGCGCACGACGCCTGCGATCCGCTCCGCGGCGACGAGAGTGAACTCGATCGGTTCGCGAAACTCCGGCCACCAGGGCTCGGTCATGGTGGCGAGGCCCGGAGCGCGTGCGACGATGGTGGCGGAACAAGCCGGCGCACAGGGGAGGGCATAGACGCCATCGCTCTGTTGCTCCGCGGCGGGAAGAGAAGAGCTTCGGGTCGTGTCCTCCGCGGCTGCTTCTTGTTCTTGTGCCGGCGGATCGAGCTCGCAGCTCAGCTCCGCGTCGGTGACCGGGGCGCCGGTCCAGTCGCGGACGTACACGACGAGCGGCCGCGAGGGATCGGCGGGCAGCGCCGCCGCGACCGCGGGCAACGGCCGCGCGCGAATCTCGGCCTCGGCACGCGCGCTCGATCGATCGCCCGCGCCGATCTCGCTGCTCGCCTCGGCGCGAGCTGGCGAGCGCCCCCATGTCTTGAAGACCTGGATCGCGAGTGGCAACGTGCCGACCGCTCCCAACGCCAACGCTCCGAGCATGACGCAGCGTCGCGGTGCCATCCATGCAACGGTCGCCCTGCCGAGCCGCCTGCCGCGCCCCGATGCTGGCCGACTCGTTCCTTCAGACCCCCTCAACGATTTGGTCATCTCGTCGCCGCCCGTCCGATCGAAGCCCTGATACCTCGCTTCATACTTCGGTTCGGCGGTCGCCCCGGCTAGAGCGTCCAAAGGGAGATTCCGCGTCACGCGACCTTCTCCGTTAGGCCGCGATCGCTTCGTGTAGGCCCGAACTCCCGAGCCTACAGCCGAATCACGATGCCGCCCGCGAAGCCGTCGACGTCGCCGGTGTTTTGGCCTGCAAGCGTGGTGTAGTAGCTGCCGGTGATTCCGAAGCGGTCGGTGATTCGAATGTAGGTTCCGACTCCCCACCGCTCGTAGTCCTCTTCCACGCCAGGAAAGGGGCCGTCCCCTATGTCGTAACCTCCGAGACTGTTCACGCGGCTGTAGAAGCTGCTCAACGTGACGCGCTGAAAGAGCGTGAATCCCGCCTTCACGTGCACGGGAAACTCATCGTGCGGCCTTGCGGCGCGAAAATCGTAGCCCGTATCGAGCGACAGAAAGACGCCGGAATCCGATTGGAAGTGGACGATTCCGCGCGCCCGAAAATCCTCTTGCTCGTCGCTGAGCGCGTTCGGCGCGTTGTTCTCATAGTTGTCGATCGGCACCTTGTAGCCGGGCGCGAGCAGAAACGAGGCGCTGCCTCCGCCGACCGTCTTTCGAAAGACCCTCCACTTCAAGCGGATTTCCAGGTCGGTGAAGTCGTCGACGGTGCGGAAGACCCCGGTCGAGTCGACGCGCACGTAGGGCGCGGAAAACGAGAGATCGATGTCGTCGGTTACGCCGTGCGCTACGAACAGATTGTAAGCGGCGCGCGTGATTCGCTTCACCCCGGGATCCGCGACGCGCCGATGTCCCATCCAGAACTTGTCGTAGGTATCCTCGCTATACGAGACCGCAACGTCGGTCCTGCCTTTTCCACGCAGATAGCCGGTCTCTCCTTGTGCGAACAGCGATCGTGGAGCCGCGCAGAGGAGCGCGGCGAGAAGAGCTGCGGCGGCCACCGAGATTCGTGCATTGACTGGTCCTTGCATGAGAAGAATCGACCCTTTCGTTCCATGTTCGTTCCATGGCAATTGCGGAGCGACGACGGTGAAATGGGGCGTGATTCGGAAGGCCTTGCACCGCACTCACGGTAAGAGTGAAAACCCACGAACGGCTTAGACGTACGCTCGCCAGCCCCAGAGCCATGCGACGAAGAGCACCGCGCATGCCAGGCGAATTCAGAAACTCGATCGTGATACGTAATGGCGACGAGAGCGGGTCGGCCGCGAGCAACAGGCGATAGCGCAAGGAGTTACGGATGACGATCGAGCTGCCGCTCCCGTTCGAGGTAAGGGAGGCTCGGGAGTACACCCTTAAGAAGTCCGCGTTGGATCGAAATTCTATGGGCGTCGAAGCAGCGGGGCGCAATCCGCGAATGGTCTCGACGCGCGGGGACTCCGCGCGCCGAGATCGTGTCGCTCCCGACTTCTACCGGGCGCGCGCTGGGGCGCCGATCCGGTCGGGATCGAAGGCGACGATGCGGCCCGCGAGGGCGCTCGCCGCGACGGTGAGGGGGCTGGCGAGGTACATGAGGCCGGGGCCCGATCGGCCCGGGAAGTTGCGGTTGATCGCGCTGATCGTCACTTGGTCCTTGCGCGTACTTACGCCGGGGCCCGCGTTGATGCAGGCGCCGCAGGAAGGCTCGATCACGATCGCGCCGACGCGCTCGAAGATGTCGAGATAGCCGCGCTCGCGGCAGTACTCCTTCACTTCCTGCGATCCGAACTGGAGATAGAACGAGACGCCGGGCGCCACGCGCACTCCCCGCTCGACCGCGACCTGCAGCACGCGCACATACATGTCCATGTCTTCCTTCTTGCCGGCGGTGCACGATCCAGCGTATGCGATCTCCACTTGCACGGGCTCGAGGCGCGAGATCGGCACGCCGTTCCCCGGGTCGCCGGGGCGCGCCACCATCGGCTCGAGCCTCGAGGCGTCGATCTCGATCGTGTGGGCGTATTCCGCATCCGGGTCGGAGCGCAACCCGCGGCAATATGCCTCCGCCTCGGCGACGCCCATGCCGCGCTCCGCCACGAGGAATTCGACGGTCTTCGCGTCCGGTGCGACGATGCCGCTGAACGCGCCGACCTCCGCCGCCATGTTCGTCAGCGTAGCCCGCTCATCGATGTTGAGTGCCTCCACGACGGGCCCGCAGTATTCCATCATCTTGCCGATCGCCTTGCCGCTCCGCACGTAGTCGTCGGCGAGGATCGCGAGCATGATGTCCTTGGCGGTGATCCCGGGCGGTTTCACGCCCTTCACGTAGGCACGCACCGTCTCCGGCACGAGCGAATACACGTCGCGCGTGATCCAGGAGTTGAAGATCGCCGTCGTGCCGACGCCGAAGGCCACGCAGCCGATCGCCCCGGAGTGCGGCGTGTGGGAGTCGCTCCCGATGATGAGCTGCCCCGGCAGCGCGTAGTCTTGCAGCATCTTCGAGTGGCAGATCGCTTCGGAGCCGCCGAGCCCCGTCTCTCCGTGGAGGAGGATCCCGTGCCGCTCCGCGAATTGCTCTTGCTTCAGTTTGAGCTGCGCGGCGACTTCGAGCAGCCCCTGCTGTTTTCGCTCCGGCGTCATTGCCTTGTCGAGGAATGTCAGGTGGTCGCGGAAGAAGTAGATCGACCGCGGGTCGTTGACGCGCTCATCCTTGCCGACCTGCTCCTCGAAGAAGATCGCCGCCATCGGCGTGACGTACTCGTGGCTGAAGCGGATGTCGGCGCGGAAGAATCCGGCGTCGCGCTCCGCGATCGACGGTACGCCGACGCGGTTTCCGCCGAGATCCGTGACGCGGTGCTTCGCGAAGATCTTCTGCGCGAGGGTCTGCCCGCGCCGCGCAGGCTGCGGCGCCGGCAGCACGGCCTTCCCCTGCAAGCGCGCGAGATTGAATTGAAAGAGCCCGCCCCACTCGATGATCTCCCGGGAGATGGTGTCCTTCCCCTCGGTGAAGATAGAGAGCGGCAGCTCCGCCCCCGCGCGCACCTTCTCGAGCACGCCGAAATCGGTCGTCGTGAGGATCCCGAGATTGTGGCAGTTGTCCTGATAGATCCGCTCGATGTTCTCGGCGATGACGAGCCGGATCCCCGCACATCGCTCGGCGTATGGCGACTGCTCGCGGCTCGAGCCCTTTCCGCGACGCTTCCCGCTCACGCTCACCTCGAAGCCCCCGCGCCGCACCGAGCCCCGCTCGACGGGAAATTCCTCACCGGCGCGGAACCCGAGATAGGGGAAGTCGCCGAGCACGTCATCGTAGTAGTAGCAGATGTACGCCGGCGTGATCTCGTCGGTCGAGATGTCGTTTCGGTAGGACAACCCGTGATCGAGCGGCAGGTCTTCGCCGGCAAGCTGCCGCCGCATCGCGATCGCATCGTCGACCAGGAAGAGGATACGACCCGTGATCTTCACCTTGTTCGGGCGCTTTTGCACGGGACGGTCTTGCAGTCTCTTGATCAAATCCGACATGCTATCGAGCTTCCAAAAAAGGAAAGACCCCGCCCCGCGCACGGCCGTCCGCGCGCCGACTTGGCGCGCGAACCTCTACCGACCGGGGGGGGATCCCGGCGAACGTCGCAAAGAGCACCATTGTTTCCCATGGGAATGCGCGAATCAACGCCGCTACCTACCTTTGCCGCCGGTACCTGGGCCTAGGGGCGGGGTCCCGCTTTCGAGAGCCTCCCTGCGGAAATAGCGCGCGTCGATTCCGTAGCGCTCGAATTGGCCGAGCACGACGGACTTCACTCGCTCGAAGACGGCATCGCGGAGTGCCTGCGGCAAGCGCTCGTGGTTCCAGAGGCGCGCTTTCGCGTTCGGCGGCACGTCCGCCGGCGGTGCCTCGAGATAGTCCGCCAGCGATCGGACGACGGCCTCGTCGAACGCCGGCATTTCGATCCCCTGGCTCCGCGCCCGCTCCGCGACCTCCTGCGCGATCGCTTGGAAGCGCTCGGTGACATCCGCCCTCGACGCCGCGAGTCCTTCGCGCCAACCGAGAAAGAGGAGGTTCTTGACGTGCTCCGCCGCCACCTCCGGGCGCTTCGCGGGAGGCTGCTCCACGATTTGCGCCACCAGATACTCCGGCACGAAGTCCGCGGCAGACGCCGCTAACGCCGTTCCGGCAGGGGCCGCGGCGAATCGGCGCTTCCATTCCGCGTAAAATGTCTCGGCGCGCGGGAGGTCGCCGGCGACGACGCAGAGGAGCACGCAATCCGCGAGCCTGCGGCGCTGTTGCTTCTCGAAGCCGGGATCGTCCGTGACGAACATCGATACCGCGAGCGCTTCCGCAACGAGAAATCCCGGACAGGGTACGAAATAGAATTCCCCCGTCGCCGCATCGAAGTGGACCTCGCCGTTGGACACGAGGATCGAAAGCGCTTGTCGCACCTCGATGCGGGCGAGCGCGTCTTGCACTTCGGATGGAATGCTCCGCCCTTCGAGCCCCGGGGCCACCCACGGGATGCGCACGTCGATGCGCCGCGCCGCGTGGCGCAAGTGCCCCTGCACCGCCCAGTAGAGCGTGTGGCTCACGGGGTGGCGCCAGTCGAGCGGACCGAACCAACCGATCAGGTCGTGCATGAGCGCCGGATCCATGCGCTCGCGTTCGCGGAGGACTCGCGCCCGCGCGTAGGAGAGCAGCACGCTGCGCCCCGCCGCGCCGTCCGGACTCGCGAGCCAGCGCCCGAGACCATCCGTGGGGTTCACGATGGACTCCGCGCGATTCGCTTCTGCCGCCATGAACTCCTCGCAAAACGCCAAGTCGAGGCCGCGCCCGAGCTCGATCTCCGCGCGCATGAGCGATGCAAGTTCGGAATCGCGCTCGGCGATCTCGGTGAGGGTCCGAGGAGCGAGAGCGACCGCGCTAGACCATTGCAGGAATGCCTCGCGGGAGCGCTCCTCGGGGGGAGCGCCGAGGAGAAGGCTCCACCGCTCGGCGACCTGCCGTTTGAAGTACCAGTGCGCGCGATCCATGTCGCCATGGATCTTGCCTTGGTAGATTCGGGCCACGGCTTGGTGCAGGAGCCGGCTGTAGGGGTTCCGCGGAATGCCCGCATCCACGAGCAGCCGCAATCCTTGCTCCACCCACAGCCACCGCTCCGCGGGCGCGGTCGTGGCAGCCGCGATGTTCCAAGCGAGATTCGACGCCTGAAAGTCCCACACGCGCTCGAAATTCGGCTGCAACGACGTGATCAACTTCGCGAGCTGGAGCGCCTCGTGATACTCCTTTTGCTCCTGCAATTCGTTTGCGCGCAACCACAAGTAATTGATGAACCAGCCGCGGAAGCCGCCGAGCAGCTTGACTACCGCCATCTCCGGCGGCAATTGCTTCGGATCTCCATAGCTGAACGCGGCGCGCATGCGGCTCAACTCCGGCATCAAGAACCGCGCGCCGGTCAAAGACGCCGCCGCGACGAGGATGGCGACTAGGAATGCGGCCGGAACGCGCATCATACTTGCACCCGCGCCAGCTCGCGGCGCCCGAACAAGACGATCGCGAGCGCCGCGACGACTCCGCTCCAGAGGATCCCGATCCAGAGCGCGCAAGCGCCGACGTGGCGCCACTCGACGATCCGCCCCGCCGCCACTTCCGTGCTCGGTTGATAGGTGCCGAATCGCTCGAGCACGCGCGCTACGGCGCGGCCGATTCCTTCCAGCGCCGCGCCCGTGCGCTCCAGCAGTCGTTGATCGATGCGCTCATCGCTTTCGACGCCGTGCTCGTGCGCGTGATCGTGGACTTCGCCCGCATCCGCGAGGATGAACTGCGCGTTGCCCGCGATGCCGGCCACGATCACGGCCGTCAGGCACGCGACGGGAAAACCGAGCTGGCTGCCGAGGAAGACTCCGAGCCACGCGAGAAACGACAACTTGCACCACAAGATGAGGAGCGCGCGCGTGAGATTCATCGGAAAGCCGCCGGCGGTGTAGAAGATCTCCAGGCTGTCGCGGCCCCAAAAGAACATCGAAGGATCCTCGCCGCTCGCTCCCGGATTGTGGATCTCGAGCTCGAGCTTCCCCTCGGCCACGAAGCGTCCGACGTCGAAATAGATGTCTTCTTCCTCGACGCGTCTTTCGATCCGATGGCCGTTCAAGGAGATCTCCATGCGGGTCTCGCGATCGCTGGCGCGATGTCTGGCGAAGTACATCTGCGGCCGGAGGTGCAAGGTGAGCGCGCCCGTTTGCGAGAGGCCGGGGGGAATGGATCGGAAGACGAAGCGATCCCGCTCCCCCGGACTGACGGAACGCCATTCCTTGCCGAGGTTCTCGCGTAGCGCGGCGATCGCAGCCTGTTCCTCTTCGGTCCGCGGCGGATCCACTCCCGTTCGTTCCAGCTCTGCCGCAAGCCGCACAGCGATCGGCGGATCCGGCGCCGGCTGCAGCGTACGTCGCGCGAGGAGCACGCGCTCGGTGGCGACGCCGGCGGGTCCGGCGCTATGCGCCGCACGCTGCGCGTAGGCGAGGCCGCAGGAGGCGACCCCGAGGCCCGCGAGGAACGGGAAGCTCAAGAGGACGATCCCCAGCCACTTGCCCACGAGATACTGGAAGCGCGGAAGCGGCTTTACGAGGAGCACGAACACGTGCCTTTCGCTCACGTCGCCTGCGGTGGTAGCGCAGGCGATCAGAATCGTGAGGAGCGAAAGAAGGG
The DNA here is from genome assembly GCA_022616235.1 of Planctomycetota bacterium. Classification (GTDB taxonomy): domain Bacteria; phylum Planctomycetota; class UBA8108; order UBA1146; family JAKEFC01; genus JAKEFC01. The sequence goes on along the minus strand of JAKEFC010000120.1, from coordinate 5,200 downwards.
CCGCGCCGCCATCGATCGCGTAGGTGAGAAAGGTACGCAGTCGGTACTCGATCGGAACATCGGGCGGGCTCAGCGTCGCGAGGGACGCGATGATCAAGAGCAGAAAGGAAAAGGTCGCGAGCGCTCCGCGGCGCCGGACCCCTTCGTCGATGACGATGCGAGCCACAGCGAGAACGCGCGCGCCGGCAGATCGATGCACTGCGCCTAACAGCGCGCGAGCGAGCGCGAGCAGGAGCGCCGCCGAACAGAATCCTGCATAGGCCCAGAGGATCGAGAGTCCGATCGGGTCGCGCCACGGCAGCATCGCCGCCGTGACGAAGATCCAGAGGGAGACGATGGCGACGAGCAGCGCGCCGGAGAGCACCCAGCGCAGGAGCGGGCTCGGTGCGTGCTGGTCGCGATCTCGAGAACGGATCGTGCCCCTCGCAGGAGCGGCGTGCATCGCGTCAGCCTGCGTTTCCATCGCGCGCGCGCGCTGCCCCTTCGCTGGCAAGGAAGCGCGCCGTGCGGCTTCCCTCCAACGCCCCCGCCGTCTCCGCGCCCTCCTCCTCTGCTTCCGCGATGATGCGCAGGAACAAGGTCTCGAGTCGCGTCCGGACGGGCTCGACGCCGTGGCACTTCTTCCCCTCTTCGGCACGAACCAGCTCGTCGATCTTGCGCAGCGTGGGCGCCGACAACGGCTCCGTGCGCAGATAGACGGAGGCGGGATCGGTGAGCAATTCGTCCAGAGTGCCCTGCTTCCGGATCCGACCGCCGTAGAGAATCGCCACGCGCGTACAGAGTTCCTCGAGGTCGGCGAGCATGTGGCTCGAGATGAGCACGGATTTGCCGCGCTTGCGCAATTCCAGAATCAAGTCCTTGACGTGGCGCGTGCCGACGGGGTCCAGGCCGCTCGTCGGCTCATCGAGGATGAGGAGGTCCGGATCGTTGATCAGCGCCTGGGCGAGCCCGATCCGGCGCTGCATCCCTTTCGAGTACTCGCCGACAGGCCGCCGTGCGACCGCCGCGAGCCCGACCATGTCGAGCAGCATGTCGATGCGCTCGTGACACACCTTCTTGTCGAGGCGAAATAGCCTCCCGTAGTACTCGAGGGTCTCGCGGCCGCTCAAGAAGGGATAGAGGTGGGTCTCCTCGGGGAGATATCCGAGGTGCGCCTTGACCCGGACGTCGGAGGGTGGCTTGCCGAAGACTCGCACCATGCCGCGGGAAGGAAAGAGGAGACCCAAGATCAATTTGATCGTGGTCGACTTGCCGGATCCGTTCGGGCCGAGGAGCCCGAACACTTCGCCGCGCTGCACTTGGAAGCTCACCGAGCGAATCGCCGCGACCCGCTCGCGAAGCCAAAAGTCGCGGAATACCTTCACGAGTTCGCGGCACTCGAGTACGACCGGCATCGAGCCCGTTGCCGCCTGCGGCGGCGGCTCCCACCATGCTTCGCCCATTCGCTCCCCCAGTCGCGCTCCCAAACCGTGTTGCAGCATGCCGCCTGCCCGAGAGCTTGCGGCACCAAGCGCGCGTCAATAAACCGCGGGAAGCCCCGCAGGTCCAGACCAGAGCGGATTGCCGGATGCGAGCCGCGGTTATATACAGGAGTCGCCGCGAGAGCGGCGCCGGCGCCCACAAGGATCGATGCAAATGGGAATCATCGGAACGATCGCGCGAACCACGTTTCGTCAGGCCGTGCGCAAGCCGGTCTTCGTCGTGGTTCTCCTCATCGGCGCCGCATTGCTGGCGATCAATCCCTTCTTTAGCTCGTATACGTTCGAAGACGACAACATGCTCCTGCTCGAGCTGGGGCTGAGCACGCTCTTGCTCGCGGGGCTGGTCCTCGCGGCGTTTACCGCGACCGGCGTCCTCAACGAGGAGATCGACAACCGCACGCTGCTCACGGTGCTGTCGAAACCGATCGGGCGCACCCCGTTCTTGGTGGGGAAGTTCATCGGAGTTCTGCTCGCACTCGTCGCGGCGGAGTGGGTATGGATCCTCGTCTTTCTCCTGACCGTGCGCCACCGCGTCCTCATGACCGCGCGCGACTCGGTGGATGTGCCCGTGATCCTCTTCGGGCTCGGCGGCATGATCGCGAGCATCGCATTCGCGGGGTTTCGCAACTACACGAGGCGCCGAGAATTCACGACCGCGCTCCTGCAAGCGCTCGTCGTGGTCATGCCGGTCGCCACGCTGCTCGCGTTCACCTTCGACAAGGAGTGGGGATTGCAGTCGCCGCTCACGGACCTCGATCCGCAATTGCTGTGCGCGATGGCGCTCGTCTTGGAAGCGACCGCCGTATGCGGGGCGCTCGCGGTCGCGCTCTCGACGCGCTGCGGTCAAGGCGTCACTCTGGTGGCGTTGTCGTCGATCTTCGCGACGGGACTCGCGAGCGAGCAGCTCTGGAGCGGCAGCGCGAGCGACGACGTGATCGGGAGCCTCGCCTACGTGCTCGCGCCGAACATGCAGTATCTGTGGCTCGCCGACGCCATCAACCAACAGATCCCGGTCGAGGCCTCCTACATGCTGCTCGTGACTTGCTACTCGTTCCTCTACATCGTGGCGACTCTGTCCGTCGCGATCGCGCTGTTCACGACGCGCGAAGTCGGCTAGCGCGAACTCTGCGCGCTAGCGCCGCTCCGGCTCGAAGAGGTACTTTCGCGCGTAGGCGGCGATGCGCGTCTCCTCGTAGCGGCGCAGAAACTTGCTCGCGCGCTCGGGAGTCGCGTGCAGGCGGCGATCGAGTGCGTCGAGGAGGGCGGATTGCGCGCTCACTTCGACGTGGAGGCCGCCGCGCAGCGCACGGGAAAGCGCCGTCGCTTCATCGCGACAACCGGCGGCGCGCAGGCGCGGCAAGTGGGCGCGGGAGCGGCGCACGATGCCGCGAAAGTCGGGAGGAACGGCGGTGATACCCTCGAGCAGCGCCAACTCCATCGCCGCGATCGCGGTCAGGTTCGCTCGCGCCTCGGCGCCCCGCGCGGCAGCGTCGAATCCGGGCAATTCCGCGGCGGCCGCCTTGTTCTCTTCGAGGAAGCGATCGATGTCGCCTTCCCCATAGAGGCGCGCGAAAAACGCTCCCGCGCGCTCCCGTGACCTCTGGCGAAGCCAAAGTTCCAAAACTTGCAGTCCCAGCTCGAAGGCGGGATCCGGCAGCGCCGCGTACGCCGGACCGCGCGGGACTACGATGTCTGGGGGCGTGCCCGCCGCGTACGGCCTACTCTCCCGGAGGACCGTCTCCGCCGCCGCGGTTCCGAGCGCAAAGCTCAATTTGCCGGATGGACAGCGGAAGCTCTCCGTGCGCAGCGTCCAACCGCCGCTCGCCGCTCCGATCGTGATCGTGCGACCGGTAGCGATCAAGGCTTCGAGCAGCAGCTCCGCCGCTTCGCGAGTAGCGCCATCTTGGAGCACCACGATCGGTCCCGCGTGCTGCCACTTTCCGCGCGGAGCGATCGTCAGGTCGCGGTAGAGCGCCGCCTCCTTGCCGTGGAAGCGCCCTGCGATCGCGGCGGCGGCCGCGGACCCGGTTCCGCCCGTGCCTCGCAGATCCACGATCAGCGCTTGCGCTCCTTCCAGGGGATCGAACGCGGAGTCGAATGCTTCGACCGCGGCCGCATCGACGGTCGCGCCAAGGCGCACGACCGCGAGCTTTTCGCACCAGGAGCGCGCGAGCACGCCAGCCTCGACCCCGGCGGCGGCAGGTTCGCCGGCACGATCTGGAAGGCCGGCGTTCCGCGGCGGGAATGGGGCTCCTCCCGCGCTCTTCCGTGGGATGACGGCCGCAACGGTTTCGCCTGACGGAGTCAAGAACGTCGCGGCGAGGGCGTCTCGCTCGCCGAAGTCGAGAATGCCTCCGTCGAGCCGCGCCCACAGCGATTGCTCCGACGTGATGCCGAACCAAGTGGCGATGCTCCGGCGGAGGCGCTCGAGCACGAGCCACATCGGCTCTCCTTGCAACTCGATGAGCGCAGAGCCCGGCGGCACCGTCTTCGCGAGCGGATGGTCGGGCGCGGATCCGCGGAGGTAGACCTGGCCCTCGTGCACCTCGAGCCAGAGTCCGCCGTCCTCGAGCCCGCCCGCGAATTGCGGCAGCTCTTCGCTCGGAACCGTGTGCGGCGTCACGCGAGCCTGCGCCTCGTCGAGATTCGCCAAGAGGAGCATCACGTTTTCTGCGTGCGTGCGGTCGTCGGGACACGTGCGGAATGCATCCCGCGAGTCCTCGCACACGAAGCGCCAGTCGAACCGGAGCCGGGCGAGAGAGATCGAGCGCTCCCCCACCGTCTTTTGGAGGAAATCCAAGTCTTCGAGGTAGGCGCTCGCATCCTCGGCTCCGCAAGGGCTCGCCGCTCCGGCGCAGAGTGCGAGCGCCGCGGCCGGCAGCCAAGCGCGTAGCGCGTCTCCGAGATTTGCTCGCCGAATTCCCATCGCGGGCGCATCTTGCGCGAGGCAATCCCGCGATGCAAGGAGCGGCTGGACGGACCGAGCGCGGCGGGGTTACGCTCGCTCGGCATGCAGGCGCTCCGGAGGACCCCCGGCGCGCTCGACGACTCTCCATCGCGCACGCCAGTTCAGGAAGCACATGCCGCCAAAGAAAGCAACGGCGCACACCAAACGACGGCGCTCGCCTCCCGCCGCCCGCGCGGCGGCGCGGCGCGAGCGCGCCGCGCGGATCCTCCGCGCGCTCCGAGACTCCTATGCGGACGCCGACTGCGCGCTCGTGCACGCCGACCCGTTCCAGCTCCTCGTCGCGACGATCTTGTCGGCGCAATCCACCGACGTCGCCGTCAACAAGGTGACGCCGGTGCTCTTTCGCAAGTACCCAACCGCCGCTGATCTCGCGGCGGCCGCACCCGCCGAGGTGGAGGGCATCATCCGCACTACTGGCTTCTTTCGGCAGAAAGCCAAGAACATCATCGGGAGCGCGCGCGAATTGGTCGCCCGCTTCGGTGGCAGCGTGCCGGCGTCGCTGGAAGAGCTGACCGCGCTCCCAGGCGTCGCGCGAAAGACCGCGAACGTGATTCTAGGAACCTGGTTCGGACGAAACGATGGAGTCGTGGTCGACACGCACGTCGGGCGCATCGCCAAGCGCCTCGACCTCACCTGGACGAGCCGCGACCCGAAGGACGCAGTCAAGATCGAGCAAGACCTCATGGAGATCCTGCCGCGCGATTCGTGGACCTTCTTCAGCCACGCCATCATCTGGCACGGCCGCCGCATC
>JAKEFC010000119.1 GCA_022616235.1 Planctomycetota bacterium | reverse complement strand
GCGCTCGATCTCGAAGCGGAGGACTACGCGGCGGCGCCGTTTCCGACGATCGCGAGCGCGCTCAAGGAAGAGGGCTATCGGACCGGGCTCTTCCATTCGGGCCTGTTCGACTATCTCGGCATGCGCGCAGTGCTCGCGGAGAGGGGCTTCGACGCTCTCGAGGACGCGCGCTCGCTCCTGGGCGGCGAGCGCACGAGCTTTGGCGCCGACGACCGCGCGATGGTCGCGCGCCTGCTCGAGTGGCTGGACGCCGCGCCGGCGGCCGAGCCGTGCCTCTCCGTGTTCCTGCCGATCGCGGGGCACCACCCCTATGGCGCCCCCGTCGCGGGGCCTTTTCCCGTGCGGGAGGAGTTCGATGAGTATCGAAACGCGCTCCACTTCGCGGACGGGGTCGTTGGTGCGCTGCTCGATGGACTCGCGGCGCGCGGGCGGCTCGAACGGACGCTGATCGCGATCACCGGCGACCACGGCGAGGCGTTCGAGCAGCACCCTGGGAACGTGGGCCACGTGTTCTATCTCTACGAGGAGAACGTGCGCGTGCCGCTCCTCATTGCCGCGCCGGGGATCGAGGGGTTCGCGCGCCGGGTCCGCGGTTGCGCGAGCCACGTGGATCTCGCGCCGACCTTGCTCGATCTCCTCGGGATCGCGGCGCCGCCGGGCTTCGAGGGTCGTACGCTGCTTGGTCCGGAGCCGCGTCTCGCGCTCTTCGCGGCAGATTACTCTTTGGCGCTGGTCGGCCTTCGCGACGGCGATTGGAAGTTCATCGGCGATCCCGGCGGCGATCATGGCGAGCTGTACGATCTCGCGGCGGACCCCCGCGAGACGACCAATCTCTCGCTACGCGACTCCGACCACGCGGCGCGCGCGGCGCTCTACCGCGACCATCTCGCCGCCTGGGCGCGCGCGCAGCACGATGCTTGGTTGCGCCCCGCAGGAGGCGTTGATGGCGCCGTGCGGCGAAGCGCTGGCGCCCCAGCGGAATAGGTCCACGCGGCTCCTCTTGTTCGATGCTCTTGCTTCACTGGATTCGCCCGCGCCGTGCCGCGTTGGCATACGCGCGAAGCTCCGCGGGCACGCCGGGACGCGTCAAGTAACGGTCGATGATGTCGATGGTCATCGCCCTGTCCGGAACGGAGCAAGTCATGTGTCCAAGGCCGTGGAGTGCGGCTTCTTGGCAAGGGATCGAGTCCAGTGCGAGAATTCGCTCGAGCACGCTGAGCGTCACTGCGACCACTTTGTCGCCATCGGCGCTGGAGGCCGGCGCACCCGTTGGGGCGAGGTCGAACCACATGAAGCACACGAGGTTGAGAGGCAGAGGAGCCTCCGGCCCGCGACCGAGGTGGCTGTAGTAGATCGAACACTTCGGCAAAAATAGTTTCTCGTAGAGCGAGTACATCGAATCGAAGCAGCGCTCTCGCAGCGTCCACGGCACGGCCTCGTCGAGGAGGGCGTACATGTGGTTCGAACATTCAGGACTTGCGATGAACCAAAGTCCCTGATTGAGCTGGGCGGATGTGAATCGCGTCGTTAGAGGAAAAGGATCTGCGAACAGCCGCGTGATGAATTCCACAGTTCTTTGCGGGGCGGCGCAGGGTTGCCAGGTCGGCGCGTCATCTTCCCAATACCATTCGGGCCCGACCTCCTTCACGGGATGGTCGAACACGTAGTCGAGCCACGCTTCGAAACTGATCTCCGGCGGGAGTTCTTTGCCTGCCGCGCTCATGCATCGGGGCCGTTCGATCCGGAATCGACCGCGGCGGGGGCGGCGAGGATGGCGATCGTGCCGCTGGTGGGCGCGGAGCGCAGTTTGCTGCTCAACGAAGGTGTTGCGCTTTCGCGAGAACGGTGGAGCGGTCGCAGTAGGGGCGCGAACTGCCGCGCTTTAGATCGCATCGTTTTCGTTGTCCAGAGTCCGCCATCGAATCCCGAAATCGCCGGAGACTCCTCCGACGGTCTAGCCAACGCCTTGCTCGAATGCCGCTTACGAAAACCCAAAACTCGATAGATCAAAAGTGCCGGGTCGTGGCTCGGGCCTCTCCCGACGTGGTTCTCGGGTGTGCGCGCTCGTGCAAATCGCGGACCGTACGCGGCGCACCAATTTTCCATACCGTTCATTGCGAAGTGTCTCCTCGGCGGATACCGATGGGACGAATCGTTCGTACTTACATGTGCCCCCAGCGGCGGGTATCAATGTGCTGCCGAAGGGGTCATCGGATCCTCATTGGGTCGTTGATGGCCTTTCCCTGGCTTTTACAATGTGGCGAATTCTCGCGGGAAGAAGTGCAGAGAGTTGTGACAGAAAGCACGGAAACGTTGAAACGAACCTTCAAGCGAAAGCTCTTCAAGCGACTGATCCTTCTTTGCATTGTCCTCCTGCTCGTTGCCTACATTGGCTCCCTGACGCTCACGTCAGACTCTTCGGGAGAGCCGCGGTCGAATCGGGAAGTCGCACATCATCCTCAGACTTCCCTGAATGGGGACAATACAGAAGCTCCCCGGGAATGCGTGCTCCGGTTCATGACGCTGAACCTAGCGCACGGCAGGAGTGATGGACCGAACCAGATCTTCCAGAAGACCAAGAAAATCCGCTCCAATCTCGACGCCATCGCGAAGCTGCTTTCGCGTGTCAGGCCGGACATTGCCGCTCTCCAGGAGGCGGATGGGCCCTCCTTCTGGAGCGGGAAGTTTGACCATGTCGCACACCTTGCCACGAACGCCGGCTTTGAGTATTCCGCTCGTGGCGCCCATGTCGATGGGATGAAGATATCCTTTGGCACCGCGCTCCTCTCCGCGCGAGCCCTGAAGGATACGCTCTCGATCACCTTCGATCCGACGCCGCCGACACTCTCGAAGGGATTCCTGGTCAGCACCTTCGATTGGCCCGACGCGCCCGGGATGCAGGTCGATGTCGTCTCGGTCCACCTCGACTTTTCGCGCCCGTCAGCACAGCGAAAGCAGGTCGGGAAGATGATCACCGAGCTGTCGGCGAGAAAGCGGCCGTTGATCATCATGGGCGATTTCAACTGTGACTGGAAGTGCGACGAATCCGCCCTTCGGATATTAGCTCAAAAGCTCGAGCTCGAAGCATATCAACCGGAGGCGACCGACCTCGGCACCTTCCCGATGCGAAGAACCCGCCTCGACTGGATCCTGATTTCACCCGAGTTTCAATTCCGTAAGTACGAGGTCCTCTCCGACGTGGTTTCCGATCACTTCGCTGTCGTGGCGGAGATCGGGCTCGGGGACGAATACCCCATTCGAAGTCCTCGCTGACTGCCGTGCATTCCGGCCACTCCCTGACATTTGTCAGATCATTTTGCTCAAAGACGCGCGCGCTCCCGTCTTCTCGAAGGCGCGGACTCAAGACGGGACGCGATCGAAACGAGGAAATACCAATGCTCTCTGGTTAACCGGTTAGCGCCTCCTGTCCACGCCCAGCGCTCTGTCTCAACGAAAGTTGCTGGTCTTGGGAGAGCGTCGTCACCTCGGCGTCCAGCTCCCGCCCCACCTCCGTAAGGCCGAGAGAGATCAGCGCTCGAATCATCTCCGCCCTCGAGTCTACGCCCAGCCCCTCGTATTTCTCGTGCGTGGCAATCCCGAATTCTCCGAGGAGCACCGACTTCTTGCTTCCACGCCGTCCATCGCGCCCACTGGCCATCTCTGGTATCCGTCCGTGTAGGGTCGATCGCCACAGTGGGAAGCAACTCCTGGTGCCCGGCACGCCTTGCGGTCCCGCCGGACCTATTCTCTGGTCGTCTCCGCGAGCTTCTGCCGCCGTGCATCGATCGCGAACGCCATGAAGTATCGATCGATCAGCTCGGGCGTCGATCCGAACTCGTTGTCGCCGAAGAAGAAGTCGCACACGACTTCACGCACCCGGCACAGCTCGCGGCGCCGTCGACCTCGATAGCGCGGGTCGACGATCGTCAGGTCGAGGAGTTCGAGGCCGCGGTCGAGTGCCCGATCCATCCGCTGCGTGTCGCCTGCAGCTCGTGCGACGAGCGCACGGCCCATCTCGCTGCCGACGTTCGCCAACTGCGCGGCCAGAGAAAACGTGTGCCAGCGCCCCGCCGCCAGGCCCGGATGGAACGGCTTCACCGGATCCACTCCTCCACGACTGCCAAGATCGACGCCCGCGTTGCCTCGTCCTCGACGCCTCGAGAACGGTTCCCCCGATCGGGCCGAATGTTGACCACCGAGTCGAATTCGACCCAGGATGAATCGTGCCGATCGGGGTACAGGTTGATGCCCCACAGATCGGCCTGCGTGGAGCCTTCGTCTAGGAGGCACTGCTCTTCATCCGAGTGCAGCTCGCCGCCGAGCGCGATCCTGCGCCGAGCGCAGTCTACAACCGCTTTCACCATTTCTCCGTAGCGGCGCTCGGCAAGGCGCTTCAGGTCCGCCCGCGTGATCGGCTCGCGCAAGACTTCGATGTCGTCCATGCGGCAACTCTACTCCAGGTTCGTAGCGGCCGCCAATCCGTCCGCGCCGGAAGCATCATCTCGCGGACTCTCAGCCCCACCTCGCACCTCGCCGCTCAGCGTGAAGAGAGCAAACTCCCTGCCCGAGGGTCGTGCCAGGGGACAACTCCCGCGCATGGCGGGGCGTGCCTCCGGCGCCTGCGAATTGCGGGCGGATCTTGCGTCAAAGCGAAAAATGTCGCGTCCTTTTTTGCGCGCGCGCAGCACGCGCGCTGGATCAACCGCCGGCGGCGGGGACGGCAAGGATGGCGATCGTGCCGCCGGTGGGCGCGGAGCGCAGTTCGACGGTTGTCCCGTGGGCGGCGGCGACGGCGCGCACGATCGCTAGCCCCAGGCCGCTCCCGCCCGATTCGCGCGCCCGCGCGGGATCGACGCGGAAGAAGCGGTCGAAGACGCGGTCGCGCAGCTCCGGCGGAATGCCCGGTCCGCGGTCTTCCACCGCGATGAGCACGCTGCGGCCGTTGGGTTCGACGCGAATCTGGACTTTCGAGTCCGCGGGACTGTAGCGGAGGGCGTTTTCGATGAGGCTGTGGAGCGCCGCGCCGATCAAGCCGCGCTGGCCGAACGCGTGGATGGCGGAGGCCGCGGCGCCGAGGTCCAAGTGTACGCGGTTGCTCTCCGTGCGCGGGAGCGTGCCGGCCGTCTCGATGATCAGCTCCGCGAGATCGAACGGCTCCTTCTGCAGTTGCTCCTTGCCGCCCTCCAGGCGGGCAAGTATGAGCAGGGATTCGACGACGCCCTTCATGTGGCGGGCGTAGCCCGCGATGCGGTGGAGCGCCTCTCGGTACTCGGCCGCCGTTCGCTCGCGCGCGAGCGCGACCTCCGCATCCGCCTGGATCTTGGCGATGGGCCCGCGCAGCTCGTGCGAGGCATCGCCCGTGAATTGTCGCTCCCGTTCGTAGCCGGTCTCGATCCGCTCCAGCATCTCGTTGATCGTCTTCGCGATCGACGCCAGCTCATCATTCGCGCGGCCCACGGGCACCCGGCCGCCGGGCTTGCCGAGGCGCACGCGCCGCGCGGATTGGACGATCCCCTTCACGGGGGACATCGCGCGCCGGGCGACGAACGCGCCGGCGAGGACGAGACCGAGCCACACGACGGCTGCTCCGAGCAGCAGCCCCTTTTGTAACGCGCGCTTTTTGCATTGCTCAAGATAGGCGCTCGCCGCGGCGGCGACGAAGAGCCGCGACGAAGGATCCGGAGCGGCGATCGCGCCGGCGTCATCCAGGACGAAGCGCTCGCCGAGGCGATTGAACGCGTGGCGGACCGGCGCGCCGCTCGCGGCGATTCCTTCGAGCACCGCGATGAGCTGCCCGTCGTGCTCGCGCCACGAGAGCCGAGTGTCGGAAGTCGGGATCTTGCCGGCAGGCAGGAAGGCGAGGAACCCTTCGTCGATCGGCTCCGGCAGCGCCTCCGTGTCCGTCTCCACGCAAGTGCCGTCCTCCGCGAAGACGAATTCCTCGATGCGGTCTCCCGCGAGCTTCTTCACTTCCATCCGGATGCTGCCGCCGCTCGTTTCCCGCTTGGCGTTCAGGAACGGAGCTTCCGGCATCGTCGCGTCGACCGCGCGGCGAATCGCCGGCGCCAGATCATCGATCGATGAACTGGCGTCGCGAAACAAGGGAATGCTCGCCGCGCGCATCGGCTCGCCCGGCGAGTGCTCGAAGAGCTGCTCTGGCTCCGGCATGCGCAGAACCGATTCTCGTGCGAATGCTCCGGTGCCGTGCACCAGCGTGCCATCCGCGCGGAACACGGCCCAGTCCGCCGCCTTCACGGCGAAGTCGCCGAAGCGGAGCGGTGGGCCGTCGAACTCGATCATCAGGTCATCGGAGAGCTGGCCGAGGAGCGAGTCGGCGACCGCGCGCGCCTGGCCGGCCGCCTCCGCGATGCTCTCCGCCTCGTAGCCGCGCGCGAGCGCGGCGTACAGGAAGTAGGTCGCCGGAGCGAGGATCACGGCGGTCAGCGCCGCGCACGTGAT
>JAKEFC010000118.1 GCA_022616235.1 Planctomycetota bacterium | reverse complement strand
GCGGTCGAGCGCGAATTCGGCGTGAAGATCCCGGACGAGAAGCTGCACGACCTGCCGACGCTCCGGGCGATCCTCGAATACCTCGCGCGGCCGAAGTAGCCGCCTGCCGCGCCTGCGGGAGCAACCGTCGCGACGGCAAGCGAAGCGGCGACGGAACTCGTTCTCGGCGCGATCCTTAGCGTCCGTGCGTGGCGGCGCGCACGCGGCGTGGCGGGTGCCTCCGATCCTGCGCGTCTGGTAGACTTCCTTGGAGCGACGTCATTCTGCCGCCGCACGGAGCGGCCCGTCGCTACCGCAAACGAGGATCGACCCAGCCAGCGTTATTCGACCGCGCGGAGTATCACGGTGCTCGAAGAAGAGCTTCCCGGCGTCGCACGTGCCATCCAAGACCCATTCGCCGCGCCGGCCGCGCCAGCGCGCCGCCGGCGGCGAAAACGCGAAGCGCGGAGCATCGAGTTGCGGAGCGTCACCGCCATCATCGTCAATTACCGGTCGAGCGCGCTCACGATCGACTGCCTCGCATCGCTGGAGCCGGAGGCGCGCGCGCTCCCCGCGCTCAAGGTAGTCGTCGTGGAGAACGCCTCCGGAGATGGTTCCGAGGAGATGCTGCGGAAGACGATCGGCGAGCGCGGCTGGAGCGCGTGGGCGGAGTTGATCGCGGCTGGAGACAACCGCGGCTTCGCCGCCGGCAACAACGTCGCGCTGCAGCACTGCCTGCGCGGGCCGGCGAAGGCGCTCCCGGACTATGTGCTGCTCCTCAACCCCGATACGGTGCTCCGTACGCACGCGGTGCGCGAGTTACTGGGCTTCATGGAGGCGCACCCCGAAGTCGGCATCGCGGGGAGCCGCCTCGAGGACCCCGACGGCACGCAGCAGCAATCGCAGTTCCGCTTTCCCGGGCCGCTCAGCGAGTTCGAGGCGTTCGTGCGCACCGGCCCATTCACGAAGCTGCTCAAGAACCGCATCGTGCGGCTGCCGCTCTTTCAGGACGTACACCCCGTCGATTGGCTCGCGGGCGCGAGCATGATGATCCGCCGCGAGGTGTTCGAAGCGGTCGGACTCTTCGACGAACGGTATTTCCTCTACTACGAAGAGACGGATTTCTGCCTGCGTGCGCAGCGCGCGGGCTGGGATACGTGGTACGTGCCGCAGAGCCGCGTCGTCCACCTCGTCGGCGGCACGACCGGCGTCACGATCCGCGAGCGGCGCCCCGCGCGGAGGCCCACCTATTGGTTCGCGTCCAGGCGGCGCTATTTCGTCAAGAACCACGGCGTCGTCTGCGCGGCGCTCGCCGACCTCGCGGCGATCGCGGGACTCGCGATGTGGCGCGTGCGGCGCGCGCTCCAGCGCATCCCCGACCGCGATCCGCCGCGGCTGCTCACCGATCTCATCCGCAACAGCGTGTTCCTGAAGGGCGCGCGCTGACGCGGAAGCGAGGCCGCCGCGAAACTGCGGCGTGCCCTTGCGAACTCCGCGCGCCTCCATTCTGATGGCAGAGCGCCGCCGCAAGCGGCGGGCGGGACGGGAAAGGGGGGCGCTCGGGATGCGAATCCTACTCACGGGCGGCGCGGGATACGTGGGGAGCGCGTGCCTGCGCTGGCTCCTTCGCCACGGCCACGATCCGCTCGCGTACGACGACCTCTCCGAAGGAAACGCCGCCGCGGTTCCGGCCGAGCGCCTGCTCCGGGGCGACATCCTGGACGGCAAGACGCTGGCCGCGACGCTGCGCGAGCGCCGGATCGATGCCGTCATGCACTTCGCGGCGCTCGCCTCCGTGCCCAAGTCGATCGACCAACCGGAGGCGTATTGGCGCACGAACGTGCTCGGGACGAAGTGCCTGCTCGATGCGATGCTCGCGTCGAACGTGAAGATCCTGCTCTTCTCGAGCACCGCCGCGACTTACAGCTTCGACGCGCCGATGCCGCTCGCGGAGGATTCGCCGCAGGTGCCGCAAGTACCGTACGGCACGACCAAGCTCGCCGCGGAGCACATCATTCGCGATTATGCGCGCGCGCACGGGCTCGGCTACGCGATCTTGCGCTACTTCAACGCCGCCGGGGCCGATCCCGATGGCGGGTTCGGCGAGCACCGCCGCGAGGAGACGCATCTCGTCCCGCTGATCTTGTACGCGGCGCTCGGGAAGCGGCGGAAGGTGTTCATCTACGGCACGGATTGGCCCACGCGCGATGGCTCGTGCGTTCGCGACTACGTGCACACCGACGACCTCGCGCTCGCCCACCAACTCGCGGTCGAAGGGTTGCGCCCAGGGATGGGCCGCATCTTCAACGTCGGCTCCGGCACGGGCACGACCGTGCTCGAAGCATTGCGCGCGTGCGAGCGCGTGGTCGGGCGGCCGATCCCCCAAGAAATCGTCGCGCGCCGCCCTGGCGACCCGGCCGTCCTCGTCGCCTCCCCCGCCAAGCTCGAGCGCGAGCTTGGCTGGCAGCCGCGCTTCCCGCGGATCGACGAGATCGTCGAGACCGCCTGGCGCTGGCACCACGGCCACCCCGACGGGTACGCCAGGCGCTAGGCGCCGTACCCTGCCCCACCCGGCATGGAGAGCGCCCACGAAAACCCTGGCAGCGGGGACTTGACTTCCGCTGCGACTTCCACAACCATTTGGTTGTGGATTCATTGAGCCTTACCCTCGCCGCCGTCGCCGACCCCACGCGCAGGTCGATCCTCCATCGACTCGCGGCCGGACCCGCCCGCGTCGGCGAACTCGCACGCCCGTATCGGATCTCGCAGCAGGCGATCTCCAAGCACCTTGCGTGCCT
>JAKEFC010000117.1 GCA_022616235.1 Planctomycetota bacterium | reverse complement strand
GGCAAACCGCTGCCGCCCATGAGGCGGAAGGCCTGGTTGCCTAGGACAACGACCCCATCGGGCGGCAGCGGTTTGCCCTGAGAGGCGCGCACCAGCGCTGCTCTCTCTACTTCGGGGCGGAGGACCGAGCAAATGATCACCGCACGTTGCGCGGCGGCGACATTCGGACCCGCAACGAACCGCATGCCGATCGGGCGCGTGTGGTCGATGCCGCCGGAAGAGATGCGCTTCAGCGATTCGCGTAGCTCGGCGGGAAGTATCGCGCGCGGCAGCGGCACTTCGTGCTCGCGGGCCCAGGTCTCCAGTGATTCGACGTTGCGGAGGCTGAGTCCGCCGATCTCCTGCCACGCCTGCAGCTCCGCGGACGATTCCTGCGGCGCCGCGGGGGGCTTCGCGTCTTCCGCCGCCATCGAGTGCTGCGTGGCGAAGACGGCGAGTACGAGCCAAAGTCCTCGAAACGCCCTCGACATGCACACCCCCAGCTCTGCGGGCCGCGCAGGTAGTCTCCGAGGGCGGGGATTCTATCCGGAAGCGGATCGGGAAGGTCAAGCTGCGCGCGCGCTCCTCGCCGCCGGCCGAAGCCAGGCGAGGTCTTGGATCCCGCTCTAGTCGTCGATCGACTGCAAGCGCTGCCAGAAGCCGTCTTCGATCGACTGTTGGCGGGCGATGCACGCTTCGATCTCGGCGAGCGCCTGCGCGAGCGCGGCCTCTTGCTCCGGGTCGGCGGCGGCGGCATCGCGCAGGATCGCGATGCGCTCCGCCGCGCGCCGGAGCGCGATGGCGCCTCGCGCGTAGCGATCGGCGCTCTCCGCGAGATCGAGCATCTGCTCTTCCTCTTCGCTCGGCGAATGGAGGAGGCGCCAAGGCCGGCGCCTAAGCTCCTGCGAGAGCGAGCTTAGGTTCTCGGAGGTCACGGCCACTTCCTCCGTGGTCTTGCTCATCTCCCCGCGGTGCTGGAGGAACCAGCCTCGCAAGTCGCCGACGAAACCGTCGACGCGGTGCGCCGAGGCGCGGATCTCCGCCAAGGCCGGCGACAATTCTTGGGCCGCGTGCTCCAGCTCGGCGGCGAGCGCCGCCGTGCGCTCGGCGACTTCCCGCACCGGCGCACGATTCTCATCGGCCAGCTCGCGCAGATCCGCGAGGAATTGTTCCGCCTCGCCCGCGCTCGCGCGCAGCCGCTCCAGGGTCTCCACGACGAGCCTCTCCTCGGCCAGCTCGTCGAGCGTCGCGCGCACGGTCCCGAGGATCGCGCGCAGTTGTCCGGCCGCATCCTTCATCTCGCCCGCGACGTCCGCGATCGTGGCGCCTTGCACCCCCTCGATCACGGCGCCTTCCGCGAGCGAAGCGCCGCTCCCCGGCGCGAGCCCGACGACGGTGACGCCGGTGAGTGTCTTGTCGACGGTCGCGCGCGTGCCGCTCGTGAGGAGCGCGCGTACGTCGCGCGGGACCTCGAGCGCGAGCTGCACGCTCACGGGCGAAGTCTCGCCGGAATCCGCGAAAGCGGTGGCAACGCCTGCGGCGGCGGGCGCCGCGGTGAACGAGAGCGACCGCACGCGGCCGCAAGGCACGCCGCAAAACTCGACGGGATCATCCTCGCGCAAACCCTGCACGTTCGAGAAGCGCACCTCCACGAGCGCAGTGCCGCGCCACCACGAGAGCGCGCCGTCGAGCGAGAACACGAGGACGAAGAGCAACGCGGTCAGCGCCGTGAGGGTGACCCCGACGCGCAGCCGTCGATCCTGCCGCATCATGACAGCACCTTTCGTCCGAGTAGCGCGAGAGCATAGTCGTCGTCCACGCCCCGATCCGAAAGCGGCCCTTGCGCGTCCCCGCGCAGGAACTGCCGAATGCGCGGATCGGCATGTTCCGCGATGCGCTCCGGCGTGCCTTCCGCGAGCACGCGTCCTTCGTGGAGAAAGATCATGCGATGGGCGATGCGCCGGGCGCTCTGCATCTCGTGCGTCACCACGAGCGAGGCGATGTTCAGGACCCTGCCCAAGGTCGAAATGAGGCGATCGACGCCCGCGAGCGTCACCGGATCGAGTCCCGCTCCCGGCTCGTCGTAGAGCATCACGGCGGGATTCAGCGCCAGCGCCCGCGCGAGGCCGACGCGTTTCTTCATCCCTCCCGAAATCTCGGATGGCAACAATTCCTCCGCGTGCCGCAGCCCCACCATCTCGAGCTTGATCCGCACGAGGATCTCGATCTCGTCGTCGGTGAGCGGGGTGTGCTCGCGCAGCACGCAGGCGATGTTCTCGCCGACCGTCATCGACTGAAAGAGCGCGGCGGACTGAAAGAGAATGCCCACCTGGGTCCGCATCGCATCGCGCTCCGCTGGCGCCGCGGCGGCGAAGGACCGCCCGAGGAGCGAGACTTCGCCGCGGTCCGGCACGAGCGCGCCGATGATCACGCGCAGCAGCGTGGACTTGCCGCAGCCGGAGCCGCCGAGGATGACGACGGTTTCGCCGCGGTGGAGGCGGAGGCTCACGCCGCGGAGAATGGCGCGGCCACAAAACGAGACGTGGACGTCGTTCACTTCGACCACCGGCTCGCGGGCGGCGGCGCTGGCGTCGTTCGGAGTGGGGGGGTGACCGGTCATGGCAGGTTGAAGAAGAGAACCGTGAGGAAAAGATCCGCGGCGATGATCGCGACGATCGATTTCACCACCGCCGCGGTCGTCGCGCGGCCGACGCCGAGCGCCCCGCCCTCCACTCGCATCCCTTCGAAGCACGCGACGCCCGCGACGATGACACCAAAGACTTCGCCCTTCACGAGCCCGAGCGCGACATCGCCCCCCGAGATCGCGGCGAGCGTGCGCTGCAAGTACATCCCGGGAGAGATTCCCAGGAGCAGCGAGGAGATCCATAGGCCGCCGGCGATCCCGACGTAGATGCCGAAGGTCGTGATGAGCGGCGCGGCGATGATGGCGGCGAGCAAGCGCGGCGCCATGAGATAGCGTCCCGGCTGCAGCGCGAGCGACTCGAGCGCTTGCACCTCTTCGGAGACTTTCATGCTGCCGATCTCCGCGGCGATTGCCGCTCCGGCGAATCCGGCAAGGACGACGCCGATGAGGAGCGGCGCCATCTCGCGCACCATGGCGACTCCGACGATGGTCGGCACGTATTCGACCACGCCGAGGAGCTGCAGGATTCCGGCGAGCTGCAAGGCGAGGATCATCCCGACGAACAGGAGCACGATCCCTGCGAGCGGCAGGATTCCGAAGGCGAGACGATCGAGTTGCACGAAGATCTCGCGTGTGGGAATGCCGCCGCGGCGGCGGCGCAAGCGCGCGGGCAGCACCCAATACGCGGTCTCCCAGAGGAGCAATCCGTAGTCGCCGACGGAAGTCATGGCGCCGCGAAATCGTGCGATCATTGATTGCAATTCGGTTCGGTTCGGAGCCGCGCACGGGGTCATCCGGCGCGCTCGAGGCGCGCGCGGCGCGCGAGCAGCGCGGCGTCACGGTCCTGAGCGGCCGATTGGCGGCGCCGGGCATCGGATTGGCGCCATCGGGAAGATCGGCGCGGCGCCGGCTCCGACTGGAGAGGGGCGGAGTGCGCGGGGCAGGGTCCGATAACGAATCGTCACTTTTCCAATTCGAGGAAGATGCTCAAGCGCTCGTCGCGGAAGAACACGATCGACTGGTGGTTCTTCGCGAACCCCGGCTTGCCGCGCTCCCACGCGGCGTGCTCCGCGATCACCGAGGTGTCTCGCGCGGACAGGTCGGAGGCGCGCCAGCCGAGTGGAGCGGAGTTCTTCGTCACGATCTCGCCGCGGTACACGCCGCTCTTCCGCTCCCACGCGAGGAGCCTCTTCGTGAGCGCGTCGTCGCGGTGGGCGGCGAATTTCTCGACGAAGGCACGCGGAAAGGGGGTCGGGGCGGCTTCGGCGGCAGGCTTTTCCGCAGTCTCTCCGGCGGCCGGCGGTGCGGGGTCCTTTGCCACGGGCTCCGCCGGCTTCTCGCTTGGCGGCTGCCCGGGCTGCGCAGGTTGCTCGTGCTCCGCAGGCTCAGCCGGAGGATGCGGCTCCGCGGGCTTCGCGGGCTCGGCATCCTGCGCGGTGGCATCGCTCGCGTGCACCGGCGCTTGCGGTGCGCCGATTGCAACGTCGGAGCCATTGTCGCCCGACGCCTGCGGCGCCGCATCTTCGGGGCGATCGCCGGTTGCGGCTTCCTGCGCGAGGCCGCGTGCCGAGAAGAGAACGATCGCGCAGAACGCCGCACCGATGGCGACCGAGTGCAGGATCGATGGCAGTTCGTTCGGGAGTCGATGCGGCAAGTTCATGGCGGTCCTTTCCGCGCGGCGCCGCCGAGGGAGCGGCCCATCGAGGATAGCACGAAATCGGCGCCTCGGCGCTGGACGCGGTCTGCGCTATTTCGTCGCGTTCTCTTGCTCCTTCGCTTCCTTTTCGAAGCGCTGGCGGCCCTCCGTCTCCCACCACTCCCGCCAGCGCCGTATCGCGAATGCCCGTTTCGAGGAGTCCTCGTCCAGCGTGCCGAAGGGGGGAGCATAGGGGGGCTTGTCGTGATAGAAGCGAAACAGCGCGAGGTGCGACCAGCCGCGAATGTTGAAGTCATCGCTCTCGAGATTGTCGATCAGATCCGGCACCGCGAGGTAGTCCCGCTCCGCCTCCACCTGCTTGCACGCCTGCATGACGACGAGGGGATCTTCGGAGCGTAGCGCCTCGCTGTACTTGCTTTCGCCGGCGGGCCTGCCGCGGAAGAGCGAGCAGCCGGTGACCAGCACGGCAACGGCGAGGACGCAAGAGAAGCGGCGTATCATGATAGCCATCGATTCCCTCCAGCGGTTTGCGAGAGCGCGTTATCTTCTCCGGCGCGGGCGCGTGCGCAAGCAGTCTTGCTCCGCAGTCGTCGCCGGCAGATCGAGACACGAGGTGGCGCCATTCGTACTCTAGGTATAGCGGCGGCGGCGTGAGCGCGAGCGCCGACTACTTCCTCGACCAGTTGCGCGGGCTCGAGGGGTTGCGCAGCCGCGCCATGTTCGGCGGGACCGGCCTGTACCGGGACGGGGTCTTCTTCGCGATCATCTTTCGTGGCCGCCTCTATTTTCGCGCCGCTCCCGCGACCGCCGGCGATTTCACGAGCCGCGGCATGCGTCCCTTCACGCCGCCGCGCGCCCCCGGCAAGAAACGCCAGACGCTCTCGAGCTACTACGAAGTCCCGGAAGAGGTGATCGAAGATCCGGCGGAAGCCGTGCGGTGGGCGCGCCGGGCGGCGGCGGAGGCGGCCGCCCTGGCCGCGGGGCGGAAGCGCGCCGTCAATTCCCCGCGGCGGCCGCGGCCGTCATAGCAGGTAGGCCGCCATGAGCCCGATCTGCGCCGCCATCATCTGGTAGTACACGTGGGTCCACGAAGGGTGGTTCTCCGTGCTCGCGAGCGCCGCGGGGTCGCGGAGGATGCCGCGGCGTATGTAGAGGCCATACGCGGCGAGCGCGAGCGCGAGGGCGATGAGCAGCGGCCGATTGCCGGAGAGGATCGGCGCGTCGCCGCGGAGCGGGAGCAGGCAACCGGCCGGAATCAACAGCCACGGTAGCACCAAGAAGGGCGCGACCAAGTGCGCCGCGCGCCGGACGCCGTAGCGAATTGGCCATGTCATGCACCCCGCCGCGCGATCGCCTTCCATGTCGGCGAAATCCTTGGTGGCGGCGGCCCCGAATAGGAACAGCATGAAAACGCCGCCCAGGAACCACGGCTCTGGATCGGGGAACACCGCCGCGATGCAGGACCAGCCCGCGACCTTGAGGAGACACCCGCGCGCCGCGGCGATCGTGAGGTTCGCGGCAGTGCCGTGCCGCTTCGTCCGCACCGGCGGCAGCGAATACGCGAAGGTCAGGAGCGCGCCCAAGGCGACGACCCAAAGAGTATGGCCGCGCCCATCCGGCCGGATCGCCGCCGCGAGCGCGAGCGCGAGCGCGTAGAAGAACGCGATGAGCGCCCACGTCTCGGTGGGGGAGACCTGGCCCGCGGGGAGCGGCCGCTCCGGCTTGTTGATCCGGTCGATCGCTAGGTCGGTGTATTGATTCAGGATGTTGGAGCCGGCGTTCAGCGCGGCGGCGAGCAGGGCGCCGCCTGCCATCCAAACGAGCACGCGGAGAACTCCGATTTCTTCTGCGATCTCCGCCGCGCCCGCTCCGCGCCGATGGGCGAGCGCGCCGAGCGCGGTGACCGAGCCGCTCACCATGCCGATCACGGGCGGAAGCAGCGTGAAGGGCCGCACGAAGCGAACGTAGGTGCGAAAACGCCGCGTCGCTCCTCTTTGCGTCGCGGCCGGGGTCACGCACGCACCGCCTGGAGATCGAAGAGCCGCGCCAAGACGAGCGCGAGGAGCGCGCCGAGCGCGGAAGTCGCGAGGTTGCGCACTTCGCTCCGCCAGGGCGATCGCGACGGCGACATCACGCCGGCGACGCTCTCTAAGTAGCTCGCGGCGAGCGCCGCGCAGGGAAGCAGCCAGAGGCCGGCCGGCTGCACGAAACCGCTCGCGACCGCGGCCGCGGCGCACGCGCCGGCGCCGGCGAGCCCCGCGAGCGTGCCGGCGAGCGAGATCGCGCCGGGGGTGCCCGGCGCGAGTGCGCGCGCGGTGAACGGGTGGCGCGCACGTCTTGCGTAGAGCGGCCCGAACTCGCTCCCCATCGTGTCCGCGAGCGCCGCCGCGAACGCTCCCGCCACCGCGAGTTGCCATGCATCGCCAGGGCGGTAGAGCATGCCGGCGGCGAGC
Source organism: Planctomycetota bacterium (assembly GCA_022616235.1). Lineage (GTDB taxonomy): Bacteria > Planctomycetota > UBA8108 > UBA1146 > JAKEFC01 > JAKEFC01. The sequence continues at coordinate 4,497 of JAKEFC010000117.1, read as the reverse complement.
GCCGCCGGAATCGCGCACTTCGCGGCCGCCTTGCGCGCGCCGCGCGCGCCGCCCCGCGCCTCGCCGAGTCCACGCGCCGTTTTCTCGCCGTAGCGAAAGCGGGTGGCGATCGAGCCGAGCGCGAAGAAGACCAAGAGCTGGAGCCAGCCGCGAAAGGAGAACGCTCCGTAGAGGAGGGTCCCGAACGCGACGCCGATCGCCGCGCCAGGGACGGAGACCGTTCGCGCCGCGTACGCCGCGAGCGCCGCCAAGATGTTCACGGCGAAGCCCCACGCGAATTGCTCGCTCATGGACCGCCCGCCATCAGGAGCCAGAGCGTGCCCCCCGCGGCGAGCGGCACCGTGAGATTGTCGTCGACGGGGAGCGGCGCGCTCTCCACGAGCGCGGCCGCGAGCGCCGCCGCCGCGGCGAGCTTCCACGCCTCGCGCGGCGCGACGCCGCACCAATCGAGAAGGAGAGCGCCGGCGACGAGCGCCGCGAGGAAGAACGCTGCGATGCCGCCCCAGCTCTTCCTGCGATTCCAAGGGAGCGGCGCGAGCGGATAGCGCCGCCCGGCGATCCCTGCCGCGCCGTCCCCCGCGGCGAGCACGCCCCAGCACGCAGCGGCGCCCGCGGGATACGGCAGGAAGATGAGCGCGAGCAGCACCGCGAGCGGATAGAGCACGACTCCCGTATCGAAACGGCGGTCCTTGCGGAGGAGCCGCCGGAGTCCTGGAGTGCGGGGGAGCATGACGACGTTCCACGCGAGTGCGGCCGCCGCCGCGGCGATCGCCCAGCGTTGCGGCAAGAAGGGGAGCAGGAACGCGGGCAGGATGAGCAGGACGTGGAGCCACTTGCGGAGGAGCAGCTCGCGGGTCAGCGCCGCCGTCATTCGCCGCTCGCGCCGCGCACGTAGCCGAGCGTGCGCAACGCCTCCAGGTGCAGCTCCTCGGCGGCGTCCAGCGCCGCCGTAGGCTCGCGCCCCCGGTCGCCGAAGGTCTCGATCACGCGCTCGGGGACGCGCTCGCGAAACGCATCGCGCAGAAGCCCCGCGGGAGTCGCAACCATCTCGCGGCTGCGCGGGAAGCCGAGGATCTCGAGCACGAGCGGCGCGACTTGCCGGCTCGCGAGATAGGCCGCGGTCTCGCTCCGAAGCGGCGCCCCGCGCAGCCACGCGAAGCCGGCGGGATCCGCGGATGCGGCGCCCGCTCCGCCCGCGCCGCACACGATCTCCACGAAGCCGGGCCCGAGCGCCGCGAGGAAGCGCGCAAGCTCCCGATCGAGCACCCGCACTTGCTCGTCGATGCGCGCCTCGGCCGCTCCTTCCATTTCGAGCAGGTCGAGGCCGTTCAGCGTGATCACGATCAGGTCCGCCGGCGCGCCGAGCGCCGCGTGCATGCGGAGCGCGAGGTCGAGCACGACTCCATCGGCGGCGCCGCGCCGCTCGCCGGCGGGCAGCGCGGCGAGCGCCGCGAGCGGTGCGGCCGCGGCTTCCTGCGCCGCAAGAGGCGAGAGTTCGCCCGCTCTCTGCGCCGCGGGGAGCGCCGTACCGAGGAGCGCCGCGCGGATCGCGCGGTCGCTCGCCAGCCATCGCGCGGAGATGTCCGCGGGCGCGCTGCACCAGTTGTTGATCGAGAGCACTCGATAGCCCTTCGCCGCGACGATCTCGCACACGTTCGGTACGCGGCGCTCCGCCGCCGAGAGCGGAGTCATGCGGAGCGGCCGCGTGAACGGAAAGAGCGCCGCGCCGAGCGCCGCCGGCCACGAACCCTCGGAGAACGGCAGCCGCGCGCGCGCGAAGCGGCGTACGCCGTGCTCCGCCGGCGAGCGCCCCGTGAGCAGGGTGGTCCACACGCAAGGCGGAGTCGCCGCCTGTTCGCCAAGATCGAGAGGGAGGAGCAAGCCATCGCGAAAGCGCTCGCCGAGCGCCGCGAGCGATCCTTGCTCGAGAGAGCGCGCGTGGCGCGCGCGGGAAAGGCCATCGCAGATGACGAGCACGACGCGCGCGCCGCTCCCAAGCGCCGAAAATTCCGACGGGGCGCGCGGCGGGGCGTGAAATGGGTGCCAGGGGAGGAGCAGGATCAATCCGAGGCAGGCGCCGGCGGCGCTCCATTGCACGCGCCATCCGCGCGGTCCTCGCGGCGGCGCGAGGCGCACGAGCCCGAGCGCGGTGCGGAGAAATCGGCGCATGAGGAGGCAGAACGCCGCGCTCGCGAGCAGCGAAATACCATCGCCGATCCAGCGATCGAGCGGATCCGGGAGCGCCGCGCGCACGTGCCACCAAACGGCCAGAGGATACGCCGCGCAAACGAATGCGCCGGCCGCCGCGCACCACTCCTTCGCGCGAGGGCTTTGAGCGCGGCGGCCGGCGGCGACGATGATGAGCGCCGCGAGCCACAGGATGTGAACTTCTCCCGCGAGCAGCAGGAAGAGGCGATATGCCGCGCTCGGGCCGTCGATGATGAGGGTGGGCTCGCCGACGACGGCGAAGGCGAAGAGGAGGAGCGCGAGGAGCGGTCCCGCGACGAGGGCGACGCGCAACGCGAGTAGCACGAGCGGGAACGAGGCGCGCTCGTCGCTTGCGCCCCCGAGGAATCGCTCCACGCGCGCCTCGAGGTAGCCGAGCCTGCGCAGCTCCCGCCGCAGCTCCTCTGCCGAGGTCGGATGCGTCATGGACCGGCCGTCATGATTCGCGCACTTCCAAATAAGTGGCGAAATCGATGAGCGGAGCGGAGCGGCTTCCGAGGGGAGCGAGGGCGCGCCGCGCGGTCTCGTGCAAGTCGCGGACGACTTCTTTCGCGGCCTCGACGCCGAAGAGCGCCACGAAATTCGGGCGGCCGTGTAGCGGCAGGGCGGGCACTGCCGCGTCCCCCTCCCAATCGAGGAGATCGTCTCGCACCTGAAACGCGAGCCCGAGGTTCTTCCCGAACAGAAAGAGCGCCGCCAGCGCCTCGTCCTCAGCGCCTCCGATGCGTCCTCCCCCCTCGAGCGCCGCGGCGAACAGCGCTCCCGTCTTCAGCCGATGGATCGCCTCGACGCTGCGGAGATCCGCGTGGCTGGCGTCGAGCGCGAGGTCGCGCGATTGTCCTTCGCACATTCCGCGCACGCCGATCGCGTTCTCGAGGAGTAGGACCAGCTTCTGCGCCAACTCCTGCTGGCGCCGGCCGCCGCCCGCGGGCTGCGCGGCGAGCGCGAAGCCGCGCGCGAGCATAGCGAACGCCGCGAGGATCGCATCCGCTTCCCCGACGGCGCGATGGAGGGCCGGTTGGCCGCGGCGCTCCTCGGCGTCATCCATCTCCGGCAAGTCGTCCAAGATGAGGGACGAAGTGTGCACCATCTCGATCGCGAGCGCGTAGGGCAGGAGCTGCTCCCGCTCCCCGCGAAACGCCTCTCCCGCGAGCAAGACGGCGATCGGGCGCAGGCGCTTGCCGCCCGCCTCGAGCGCGCGCCGCATCGCGGACGCGACGCGCCCCTCCTCGCGCTCGATCTCGCGCTGGAGGCCCGCGTTGATCGCGTCGCGCATTTCGCCAAGACGCTCTGGGAGGCCCAAACTCGCTCCTTCGTTGTGCCGCGGGCGCTCCGCTCGCGGTGTCGAATCTAGGAGGCTTTCTCTGGAATCGAAAGGCATCGCTACTCGGCGAGCAGGTTGCGCCCTTCCATCTCTTGCGGCGGCTCGATGCCGAGCGAAGCGAGCACCGTCGGCGCGACGTCGATCACCGATGGGTCGCCAGCGGCGAGCTTGCGATTCGTGACCAAGAACCCCGGCACCAGGGCTGGGTCGACGCTGCAATGATCGCCGGACCACTTGTTCGTGTTCGGCACGAGGACGCCGGGCGGCGCGCGCCCCGCCGCCGTGTCCCAGGACACGCGGTAGCCGTCGTGGAATCCGATCACGATGTCGGCGCCCTCCGCGGCGTGGGGGCCGCGGTAGATCTTCTCGCCGCGATACACCGCGCGCACGACCGGCCCGCCGCCGGTCGCGGGATCGCGGAGCGCGAGGAGGCGCTCTTCGATCGCGCCCATCGTGCGTTCGGCTTCATCCGGCGACTCGATGATCCCGCGCGGCTCGCGGCCGCGCCGATTCAAGAAGATCTTGCCGAGGCCGAAAGAGTACGCGCGCGTACGTTCCCAATCCACGCCCGCGAACGGATTCATGCCGCGCGCGATGTCCTCGAGGCGGCCCGCCTCGCGCGCGACCCCTTCCTCGTAGGCCAAGAAGCCTTCGTCGACGAGCCAAGTATTCACGTTGACGCCGGTGCGGAAGCTCGCGAAGCCGTGATCCGAGAGCACCCAGAGATCCGTGTTGGCGTCGAGGAAGCGCTCTCGCACGTCGCCGATCACGCCATCCATCCAGCGGTAGACATCGCGGATCGCATCGCGTTGGCGCGCGGGGGCGGCGGCATCGTAGAGAGGATGCAGCGGGTCCTCGAAGCGCCAGAACATGTGCTGCACGCGGTCGGTGGCGAGCATGACGCCGGTGAAGATTCGCCAATCGCCGCGCGCCAACTCTGCGGCCAT
>JAKEFC010000116.1 GCA_022616235.1 Planctomycetota bacterium | reverse complement strand
CGCTCTCGCGAGCGAGCGCGGCGGTGAGATACTGGAAATTCTCGGGGGTCATCGTTTCGCTTGCTCCACTGCCGGATCCTCGTCGTCGCACGCCACGTGTGAGAGCCGCGCGTTTCCAAGATCGCCTCGCCCTCGACGAAGGCACGCGCGCAGGCGGGGGGGTTGGGGCAGAACGGGGCGCGCCCCACCGATGAGATCGACCGTTTTCGCCGGTTCCTTCATTATCGGCGCAGTGCCCGCGGCGGCCGCTGCCGGCAAAGCCCCGCACGAAATGGGCCGATACTTCGAAGTGCGCCAGCATCGAGCCGGCGCCGGGAAACGCTTTCGAAGCGCGGGAGGAAACAGGTTGGAGACGAGCGGGAAGACCTTCACGGAGGCCGGCGGCGGCGGCCCGATGGCCCCAGAATGATGCGCGTGCTCATCGCCGACGACTCGAGCGCGATTCGCGCAGCGGTGCGCGAGTACCTTCATTGGTTGCACATCGAAGCCAGCGAGGCGACCAACGGGCAAGACTGTCTGGACATGGCCGCGAAGAGCGACTACGCGGCGATCCTGCTCGATTGGAACATGCCGGTGATCTCCGGGATCGAGTGCCTGAGGGCGCTGCGCTCCGACCCCGCTTACGACCCCACCGCGATCATCATGATCACCACGGAAGACGACTTCGCTCGCATCTCCGTTGCTCTCGATGCCGGCGCAAACGAGTACATCATCAAGCCGTTCGACAAGCTGATCCTCCGCCTCAAGCTCGAAGCCGCCGGCGTCGCCATTCCCGCGTGAGGAGAGGCGGCGCGCCGCTAGGGCGCGGCCGCGAACTCAGTGCGCTTCTCGCTTGTGAATCTCGATGAACGCGCAGGGGGCGACCTGCTCGAGGATCTGTAGATCGAGTCCGGCGAGGACGGCGGCGACGGGCTTCTCGCCTTCCGCCGCCGAGACCGTCGGATTCAGCGAGTCGCTCATCACGCAGCGCAAACGCCGATCGGCGGCCAGCCGCCTCAGCCACGGCAGCACGACCCCCGTAAAATCGAGGAACACGACCGGCTGCGTCTTGCCGGTGGGGCGGCGTGGAGCGCGTGCGGTTACCGCGGCTTCCACGCTCGGAACCGCGCGGGAGAATGTCTTCGGGGGCGCAAAACTCTTCACTGCGGATCCTTGCAGCGCCTTGATCGGAAGGAGCAGCGCGCACGCGAAGGCGCTCCCATCGACTTTCAGTGCGAGCGACAGGACTTCCGGAAAGATTCCCGCCGCCGCCGGGAACGCGCTTGCCGTCGGGTAGAACTCGACGGACTGCTCCTCCGGCCGCGTCGAGAGGCGAAGGTCCGGGGGAGCCGCGGCATTCCAACATTGAATGAACGCCTTCCAGATCTCGGAGATGGTACGTTCCAACGGCTCCGTAATCGGCAAGGCCGCCTCGGCGTTCGCAGCGACACCGGCGCCTGGCGCGCCTCCCAGCGCGCTCGCCGCGGCCGCGGGAAAGAGCAGTCCCCCGATGCCGCACACGTTGCGGACGAATACCGCCCTACAACAGACTCCGCCGGGTGTCATCTCCTGGAAGGCTTCTTCGAGCGGGCGCACGACTCCCGCGGCTGAGTCGAAGTCGACCTGCCGCGAAACGTGACGCGTGACACCGGCCCCCGCTTGCTGCAACATCTTGGGAAGCTCTTTCGCGAACGCGGGGCTCAGCCGAGTCATGCCGACCTGCTATTCCTTGGCGCACGCGCGAATCGAGCCGCACACGCCGGCGCGCTCCCGCGGCGAGAGACCGAGAAGGAGAGGGACGCTTCGAGGTTCGTTGTCAACTTTCGGCGCGGCGCCGCGCTCGACTGAACCGCAATGGTCCCGGGAGGGGCGCCGCATGCCGATCGCACGGCGCAGAGAGCTGGAGTCGTGAAAACGCTCATTACGGGTGCGACCGGTTTTATCGGAACGGCGCTCCTTCGCCGCTTGCGCCATCCGCGGTTGCTCTTGCGCCGGCCGGATGCGTATCGCGCGGGCGCGGAAGAGGGGGAGGCCGTCGCTTGGGACGCGATGCAAGACGAGCCGCCGCCGAGCGCGTTCGCGGGCGTCGATACCGTCGTGCTGCTCGCGGGCGAGTCTCTTGCGGGCGCCCGCTGGTCGGACGAGCACAAGAAGCGCATGCGCGAGAGCCGCATCGCTGGCACTCGCAAGATCGTCGCGGCGATGGCGAAGCTCGACCGGGCGCCGCCGAATCTCATCGCGGCCTCCGCGATCGGCTACTACGGGTCGCGCGGCGGCGAAGTCCTTCCAGAGACCGCCGCGCCGGGGAGCGGCTACCTCGCCGATCTCTGTCGCGACTGGGAGGCGGCGGCGCGCGAGGCCGAGCGGTGCGGGAGCCGCGTCGTCCTGCTCAGGCTCGGCGTGGTGTTGGGGCGCGGCGGGGGCGCGCTCGCACGCATGCTCCCCGTGTTTCGATGGGGCCTCGGCGGGCCGCTGGGCGATGGCTCCCAGTGGTTCTCATGGATTCATGTCGACGACCTGATCGAAGTCATTCTCTTCGCCGCGCGCGACTCGGCGGTGCGTGGCGCGGTCAACGCGGTCGCACCCGAGCCCGTCACCAATCGCCAATTCACGCGCGCGCTCGCCCGGGCGATGCATCGTCCCGCGTTCTTTCGCGTACCGCGCGTTGCGCTGCGCGCGGTCCTCGGCGAGATGGCGGACGCGGCGCTCCTCGCGTCGGCGCGCGTGGTGCCCGCCGTGCTCACGGAGCGCGGATTCCGCTTCCAGTATCCGCGCATCGAAGAGGCGCTCGCCGCGGCACTCGCTCGCGGTCCAGCGAGCTGCGGCAACGCGGGACCGGACCGAGGGTAAGGCGCGAGCACGGGGAAAAGGCGGTGTCAGGCCACCGCACTCCACGACCGCGCTTCGCGTGGTGGGGGAATGTCGGAGAGCGCCCGGCGCGACGCATGGAGTGCTGCGGCTTGACGCAATGCCAGTAAGTTTAGCTGCAACGTCCATGCTAGCGACGATTCCGCGGGTAGCTGCTTATCTTGATCTTGACGGCCCTGGGATATCTGCGATCGCGG
>JAKEFC010000115.1 GCA_022616235.1 Planctomycetota bacterium | reverse complement strand
TCCGCCTCGACACCGCGCCCCTGCGGCTCTGCCGCATCCCTGCAACACGGGCCGGCACGTACCGCATCGTCACATCATCGGACGCAGCGCCTCGGTCCCGCCCGTCGCGAGACGGAGTCTCGATACGAGTCAGTGCTTGTAGGCACAGCGCACGCTGGTGCAGACTCGAGACTCGAGCCGTGCCGCTACTCCCCGCGCTACTGCGCGAGCGCGACCAAGAGCGCGATCGCCCCGGCGACCGCGGCCGCCGCCGCGAGGATCTTCGCCCAACTGTAGGGACGCTCCCCCTGCACCTCGCCGGTCGCCGCGTTCACGGTGACCTGATACACCTTGTCGCGATAGCGATAGGCCAGCATCCATACCGGCAGGATCAGATGCTTGTAGGTGACGGCATCGTATCGAGTGTCGATCCCGTGGATGCGCTGCTCGTCGCCGCCGATGCGGCTCCGCACCTCGCGCTCGATCGCGGCCGCCATGGTCGCGCGCGCGACATGGAACCCTGCCCCGAGATCCTCTTCGTACGTGCAGGCGAGGTAGCCCGCGAGCACTTGCTGCGTGTAGGGGATGCATTGCGCCAGAGGCCACGGCTCGAGCGCTCCGAGCAGGCGCCGCGGCAAGCGCAGCGTCGCCGGAATCAAGACATCGTCGAAGAACCTCTGAAAGTTCCCCGCCGCGGGGTACCAGCGAGTGTGGCGGACTCGGTGCTGGTTCTTGCCGTGCCCGACCGTGACCCAATAGTGCTCGCCGCGCTGGCCGCTGTAGCGATTGAACGTCAGCGAGTCGTAAGTCCAGAAGGGGAGGTAGATACCCTGAAACTTCTCCTCCGCGCCGCGCGTGCGAAAGTCGTTCGGCGCGAACCAGCGGCTTCGAACCCACTCGAGGAGATTCGCGCGCGCGCGTTCCTTCTCGATGCGAAAGGGGAGCACCGCGTCGATCGGTACTCGATGCTCCGCGCGCTGCGCGTGTTCGCTCTGGATCGGCGATCCGCAATACGCGCACGTCGTGCTCGTGAGCGCTCCCGCGAATACTACTTTCGCGCTGCACGATTCGCAGCGCACCTCGTGCGTGCCTGCCTCATCCGGCTTCCCTTGCGATCGGAGCGTCACGAGCCGCTCCATCATCGCCGCGAAATCCTGCTCTGCGACTTCCGCATCGTCGCCGATCTCGATCGCGCGCTCGAAGCCGCAGTGCTCGCAGCGCTGGCGCTGCTGCCCGATGTGAAAGGTCATGTCTGCGCCGCACTGCTCGCAGGGAAAGATCCGGCCCTTGCCCTCGTCGGTGCGCTGGCCGGCGACGCCGGTGACGCCCGCCTCGGCGGGTGCCGCCCGCGGCGGCGCGGCGCCGTGCGCTTCGCTCACGATCCGCTCCTCGAAAGCGCCTGCTCGATCATCGCCTCACTTCTTCCCCCCACACGGTCGTTCCCGGATAGGCCGCCGCCCAGCCGTACCATTCCGCCTGCAGCCCGAAGATCTCCAAAAGGCGCTCTCCCGCGAATTCGCCTTCGACGCAGCGCCCCGCACGGTCGAAGCGCGCGCCGCTCTCCCGCTCGATCAAGCTGCCGTCGCCCGCACGCTGGAAGCCGAGCGTTCGCCCGCGCACCGCGCGCCCGTACCCCGCGCAGCTTCGCGTCTCCGCGTCGTACACGATGACGACGGGCACGCCGCCGACGTCATCTTCGACGAGACCCGCCGGCGCGCTCGCGAGGCGCTCGAAAGGATACGCGCGCGCGACGCCTCCCGCATAGATTCCGTAACAGAGTGCGCTCAGAGCGAGACGCTCATCTCGCGTCTTGATCGTCGGGGGAAATACCGCGGGGAAGTACGGCGCGCCGCGCGCCGCGCGATCGCGCGGAAAATAGCGCCCCGCGTACGCCGCGACCGGCGCCATGACCTCGGTGTCCGGATGGTCGCGGCGCCACTCCCTCCAGAGCAGGTGGCGCCCTGGGATCGGCACGAGCTTCGTGCCTTTCTTCGGTCCCGAACAGCATTCGCCGGTGATGTGCAGCCAGAGCGATTCCGTCTGCCGGTCGTAGAGCAGGGCGGTTCCCTGCCAGATGCCGTGAAAACCGAAGTCGAGGCGAGTCCCGCTGACGACGGGGTCGAAACCGACCCCGGAGGAACAGATCACTCAATAGGTCACGGCGATGGCGCGCTCGCCGATCGTGTCGTTGACGACGTGGTGATAGCTGAGTGCGCGCACGTCGTAGGCGCGTGCCTTGCCATCTAGGTAGAACCCGAGCACTTCATCATCGCCGGCGAGAAACGCCGCATCGGCGGCGGCGACGACCTGCACTCGATCTGCCGCAATGAAAGCGTCGTGTTCGATGTGGAAACGCTCGTTCGCGTAGCGATCGGCAGGCGGCTCGAGTTCCGCCGGAGCCACATCATTCGGCGCCACGCCAGGCGGCGCGTCCGGAGGATGTGCGTCGTCCAGCTTCGTGCACGCGGGCGCGAGCCATGCCGCGAGTGCGAGCGGAAGGACTCGCCAGCGCCACTGTCCCCCCAAAGCGCGCCGTCCAGCGGCGATTCGCCATCGCTTTCGCACCATCCCGCGTGCACCTCCCGTGGCGGCTCATTCTCACGTTCACGGGGGATCCTGCAAGGGCGTGCGCGTAGCAGGTCGGCTCGCGTCGCGCTATGCCGGGGCGCGACGCTCGCTTTTCGCCGCTGTGGAACTCGCTATGCTGCGCGCGCAGGAACGAGAGGGTTGCAACGCCATGACGACAAGAGAGCCGCCGAGGCGCGCGTTGGCGCGACGTCCGAGATTCGTAACGGGACTCTGCACGCTCGCGCTAGCCGCTTCACTCGGAGCCGCCGCATGCTCTCCCTTCGGACCTCTTCGCGACTGCGATCCCGATGTGGATCCTTGGCTCATCTACCGAGCGGCGCTCTCCGGCGATCGCGCGCTCACGAAGCCGCTCCTCTCGATCCTCGAGCGCCGCCTGGCGGGGGAGGAGGGCGATCTCCTCCGCGAGCAGACGCGTGCGGCCGCGATCGCCGTCGGCGACCGCGGAAACCTTGCGGCGCTGCCGCTCCTCATCC